>NZ_JAAIVC010000004.1 GCF_010975005.1 Caulobacter sp. 17J65-9
GGCACGCTGTCGGCGGCGCGGGCTGACGCCGGCGCGCGCCTGGCCGAAGTGGTGATGGGCGAACTGACCCCGCTGAAACTGGAGAAGGCGCGCTTCCGCGTGGCGGTCGAGCCGCTGGCGGCCGAGCGCGCCGGCCCCGACGGCGCCGACCGGATCGAGTTCGAGATCGCCACCAACCCCGGCGCGCCGTTCGGCGGCCTGGGCGCGATCGCCTCGGGCGGCGAACTGGCCCGCTTCGCCCTGGCGCTGAAGGCGGCCCTGGCCGGCCGTGGCGCGGGCGCGACCATGATCTTCGACGAAGTGGATCAAGGCGTCGGCGGCGCCGTGGCCGACGCGGTGGGCCTGCGCCTGAAGCGCCTGGCCGGCGCCGGCCAGGTGCTGGTGGTCACGCACTCGCCCCAAGTGGCCGCCCGCGGCGACGCCCACTGGAAGGTGGCCAAGCGCGAAGCTTCCGGCGTCGTGCGCACCTCGGTGGCCACCCTGACCGCCGAGGAGCGCCTGGAAGAGCTGGCGAGAATGCTGGCTGGCGCCGAGGTCACCGAAGCCGCGCGAGCGGCGGCGCGGGCGCTGATGGCGTGAGCTTTTCTCCTCCCCTGCGGCGGAGCCGCGGGGGAGGGGGACCGCCCGCAGGGCGGTGGTGGGGGCGAGCGGCTGCCGATACGAATAAGGGGCGAACTACGCGTGCGCGGTTCGCCCCCTCCACCATGCTTCGCATGGTCCC
This sequence comes from Caulobacter sp. 17J65-9, assembly GCF_010975005.1. Classification (GTDB taxonomy): domain Bacteria; phylum Pseudomonadota; class Alphaproteobacteria; order Caulobacterales; family Caulobacteraceae; genus 17J80-11. The sequence goes on from NZ_JAAIVC010000004.1 coordinate 722, forward strand.
CCTCCCCCGCTTCGCAGGGGAGGAGATGCTTAGAACGTCGGCCGGAACATCGGGCTGGCGGTGAAGATCTCCACGCCGTCCTCGGTCACGGCGACCGAGTGCTCGCACTGCGACGACAGCGACTTGTCACGGGTCACCGCGGTCCAGCCGTCGTTCAGCACCTTCACCTGCGGCTTGCCCAGGTTCACCATCGGCTCGACGGTGAAGAACATGCCCGGCTTCAGCACCGCGCCTTCGCCCTTGCGGCCGAAGTGCAGGACGTTGGGGTTGTCGTGGAACACCCGGCCCAGGCCGTGGCCGCAGAAGTCGCGCACCACCGAGCAGCGCTGGCTTTCGACGTACTGCTGGATGGCCCAGCCGATGTCGCCGAAGGTGTTCCCGGGCTTCACCTGGGCCAGGCCCAGGTCCAGCGCCTCGTAGGTGATGTCGATCAGGCGGCGCGCCTTGGGCGCGATCTCGCCGACCGGGTACATGCGGCTGGTGTCGCCGTGCCAGCCGTCGACGATGACGGTGACGTCGATGTTGACGATGTCGCCTTCGCGCAGGTTCCGCTCGCCCGGAATGCCGTGGCAGACCACGTGGTTGGGGCTGATGCAGACCGTGTGGTGGTAGCCGCGATAGCCGAGGCAGGCCGGCAGGCCGCCGTGGTCCAGCACGAAGTCGCGGGCCAGCTTGTCCAGCGCCTCGGTGTTCGCCCCCGGCACGACGTGGGGGGTGAGCATGTCCAGGCAGTCCGCCGCCAGCTTGCCGGCGCGGCGCATGCCCTCGAAGTCCTCGGGCTTGTGCAGCTTGATGCCGTTGGTGCGGGTGGTCGCTTCGGCGGACGCTTCGACGGTTTCCATGACGGCTTCCGGTGACTTACGGGCGCGACCGCCAGCGGAGCGGACGCTCCAGGCGGATGGCTTCGGGGCTCAGATGGCATCCGTAGCACAGAACTTCCACCCCCCGCGCGGCTGCGTCGCGCAGGGCCGGGCCATAGGCGCGGTCGATGTCGTCGGCCGTGTCGAACAGATCGCAGTCGGTGCGCTGGATCACGAACAGCATGACCGCCCGATGGCCCGCCTCGACCATGCGCTCCAGCGCCTTCAGGTGCTTCACGCCGCGCACCGTGACGCAGTCGGGAAACTCCGACACGCCCGGCTCGCGCAGGAAGTGGCTGTTCTTGATCTCGACGTAGCAGGGCGCCCGCGCGTCGTCCTCCAGCAGGATGTCGATGCGGCTGTCCGTGTCGTACTTCACCTCGCGCCGCAGCCGGGCGTAGCCGGCCAGCTCCGGGATCAGGCCGGCGGCGATGGCCTCCGCGCCCAGCCGGTTGGGATGCATGGTGTTGACCCCGACCAGGCCCGGGCCGGCCTCCACCATCTCCAGCGTGTGGGCCAGCTTGCGCTTGGGATCGTCGCTCTTCGACAGCCAGACCGCCTGGCCCGGCGCCTTCAGGCCCAGCATGGCGCCCGGATTGGGCACGTGGGCGGTGACCAGCCCGCCGCCGTCCAGCTCGACGTCGGCGAAGAAGCGCTTGTAGCGCTGGACCAGGCGGCCGCGGACCAGGGGGGAGGCGAATTGCATGGCTGGGTGTTAGCCCCCACTATTCGTCCCGTCATCCCCGCCTGACGACGCGGCCCGCCCGCGCCGGAGCGAAGCGAGCCCCGTGTCTTTGCGAAACGAAACGATGTCCGACCAGCCCAGCGCCGCCGTCCTGATCATCGGCGACGAAATCCTCTCCGGCCGCACCCAGGACACCAACCTCAACGTCATCGCCCGCTTTCTGGCCGACCTGGGCGTCGACCTGCAGGAGGCCCGCACTGTCGGCGACGGCCACGACCGGATCGTGGAGGCGCTCGACGCCCTGCGCGCCCGCTACGACTACGTGATCACCACCGGCGGCATCGGCCCGACCCACGACGACGTCACGGCCGAAGCGGTGGCGGCGGCCTTCGGCGTGGACCTGCCGTTCCACCCCGAGGCCCTGGCCATCCTCGAGCGGCGCTATGACGGCGACTTCAACGCCGCGCGGCGGCGCATGGCGCGCATCCCGCAAGGGGCGACCCTGATCCGCAATCCGGTCAGCGACGCGCCGGGCTTCCAGATCGACAACGTCTTCGTCCTGGCCGGCGTGCCGCAGATCATGACGGCCATGCTGGACGACGTGCGCCCGCGGATGCGGACCGGGCGGGTGAAGGTCGAACGCGCGGCGGTGGTGAGCGGGGCAGGGGAGGGCCTGCTGGCCGCCCCGCTCGAGGCGGCGGCCCGGGCTCGCCCCGACCTGTCCTTCGGCAGCTACCCCCGCTTCGCCGAGGGCGGCTGGGGCGTGAAACTGGTCGTCGGAGGTCGAGACGTCGCGGCGGTGGACGCGGCCACGCGGGAGCTGCTCGACCTGCTGCGCGAAGCCGGCGTGCCGAAGGCGGAGGTCGTGGACGCCTGAGGACTCGCGAGCGCCACGCGGGGTGCGTCCGCCGCGCCACAGACGCTGAGCTCCGACGTCCTCGCGCGCAACCGGCGCCGAGTCGCGGAGGTTTGTACCTCAATGCGAGCGTAGGGGGCGCGCCGCCTGTAGGAGGGAGCGCCCAGTGTCCAGTCTCGTACGTCGGTCCGTATCCGTCGCCGCCCTGATCGGGGGCGCGTCGCTCCTCGCGGGTCAGGCCCAGGCGGCCGGCTTCTACATCCAGGAACAGTCCGTGCGCGGCCTCGGCCGGGCCTTTTCCGGCGAGGCGGCCGACGCTGGCCCGGCCTCGCTGTGGTGGAACCCCGCCGCGATCGGCGGCGCCCCGCGCGAGGTCTACGCCGGCGTGTTCGGCGTCCTGCCGGAGACCAAGGTCGACGACCAGGGCTCGACCATCGACCGGCCGGTGGTGCCGGTCGCGCCGGTGGGCGGCCAGCCCCGCGCGTTCGGCCCGCTGCTGAACGGCGTCGTGCCGAACCTGGCCGTCTCCACGCCGGTCGGCGACAAGTTCGCCCTGGGCCTGTCGGTCAACGCGCCCTTCAACTTCACCACCAAGTACAGCTTCGACTCGTGGGCCCGCTACGAGGCGGTGAAGTCGCGCCTGAACACGGTCGACATCCAGATGACCGGCGCCTGGCGGATCACTGACGCCTGGACCGTGGCCCTCGCCGCCGACGCCCAGTACGCCGACGCGACCCTTTCGAACGCTTCGCCCAACCTGCCGACGGTTGTGGGCGGCCGTCTGGTGATCCCGAACGACGCCTTCGTCGAGCTGTCGGGCGACGGCTGGGAGTGGGGCTGGACGGCCGGCGTGATGGGCAAGATCGGCTCCGTCGACATCGGCGCGAGCTACCGGTCGAGCCTGGACCATGAACTCGACGGCACCGCCACCTTCACCAACTTCCTCGGGTCGCTGGCCGGCCAGAACGGCGCCCGCTCGGCGACCGCCACCTTCTCCACGCCGTGGATCGCCACCCTGGGCGGGCGCTGGGCGGCGACCGACCAGGCCACCATCAGCCTGCAGGTGCAGGAGGTCGGCTGGAGCGAGTTCGACGCCATCCGCATCGACCTGGGGACGACGCAGCAGGTGTCGCCGCAGGACTATGACGACACCACCACCGTGGCGCTGGGCGTGGACTACGCCTTCACGCCGACGGTGACCGGCCGCGCGGGCATCCAGTACGACCCGACGCCGACGCCCGACGGCAACCGCTCGCCGCGCGTGCCCGACGGCGACCGCCTGCTGTTCGGCGTCGGCGGCACCTTCACCCCGGTCGAGAACGTGCTGGTCGACGCGGGCCTGGCCTACGTCCACTTCGACGAGTCGAACATCAACCGCGAGACCACCTTCTACGAGGGTACGCCCGCCGCCACGCCGGTGGTGCTGGCGGGCACCGTGGAGGGCCACGCCGTGGTCATGGCCGTCGGCGGGCGCTGGCGGTTCTGAGGGCGCGGGCGTCGGGCCAAAAGAAAAGGCGGCGAGATCGCTCTCGCCGCCTTTTTGCTTTGCAGGGACTGATCAGTCCGCCGCGTTACGACGGCCCTGGCCGCCGCCGCCGCCGCCGCCGTTCCCGCCGCCCTGGCCGAAGCGACGGCGCTTGGGACGGTAGCTGCCGCCGCGCTTGGGAGCGCGCTGGCCTTCGGGACGGCCGCCTTCCGGCTTGGCCGCGCCGAACTCGCCGGCCATCGGGTCGTACTTGGCCCGCGGCGCGCCTTCAGCGTGGTGGGTGCGGTCGCGCCCTTCGGCGTGGTGGGTGCGGTCGCGCTTGGGACGACCCTGGCCGCGCGGCTGCTCCACGAGCTCCGGGGTCTTGGGCTTGCGGCCCGGATTGGCGGCCAGGATGGCCGCGTCCAGGGCGCCCAGCGCGCGGTCGTTGCGACGATCCCACGAGGGGATGGTCTGGCGGGTGACGCGCTGGATGTCCTTCAGCAGCTTGCGCTCGTCGTCGGCCACCAGGCTGACGGCCACGCCCGAGGCGCCGGCGCGCGCGGTGCGGCCGATGCGGTGGACGTAGGCTTCCGGCACGTAGGGCAGTTCGAAGTTGACCACGTGGGTGACGCCGTCGACGTCGATGCCGCGGGCGGCGATGTCGGTCGCCACCAGGGCGCGGACGCGGCCGTCCTTGAAGGCCTGGAGGGCGCGCTCGCGCTGGGCCTGGCTCTTGTTGCCGTGGATGGCCGCCGCTTCGACGCCGCCAGCCTCGAGATAGGCCGCGACCTTGTCCGCGCCGTGCTTGGTCTTGGTGAAGACCAGGGTGCGGGTGAACTTCGGATCCGAGAACAGCTCCGACAGCAGGGCGCGCTTGCGCACCTGCTCGACGAACAGCACCTGCTGCTCGACCTTTTCGGCGGTGGTCGCGGCCGGCTTCACTTCGACCTTGGCCGGGTCCTTCAGCAGCTCGCCGGCCAGCTTGCCGATCTCGCCCGGCATGGTGGCCGAGAAGAACAGGTTCTGGCGGTTCTTCGACAGCTTGGCGACGACCTGGCGGATCGGCTTCACGAAGCCGAGGTCGAGCATCTGGTCGGCCTCGTCGAGCACGAAGATCTCGGTGGCCGAGACGTCGATGGTCCGCTGCGACATGTGGTCGAGCAGGCGGCCGGGGGTGGCCACCAGCACGTCCACGCCACGCGACATGGCGCGCTCCTGCGGGCCGTACTTCACGCCGCCGAACACCACCGCGACGCTCATGCCGAGGTTGCGGCCGTAGGACTTGAAGCTCTCGGCGATCTGGCTGGCCAGTTCGCGGGTGGGCGACAGGATCAGCGCCCGGCAGGTGCGCGGCAGCGGCGCCTTACGGTCGGCCGCCAGGCGGTGCAGCATCGGCAGGGCGAAGGCCGCGGTCTTGCCGGTGCCGGTCTGGGCGATGCCCAGCAGGTCGCGGCCGGAGGCCACCAGCGGGATGGCCTGGGTCTGGATCGGGGTCGGCGTCTCGTAGCCTTCCTGGGCCAGGGCCTGGAGGATGGGTTTCGACAGGCCGAGGTCTTGGAACGTCTTCAAAATGAATGTCTTTCGCATGCGCCGGACGCGCGAACGCGCCGGCGTCCCCGCTGGCTCGAAGGATTCCGAGCGTCGGGGCGTTTCGGGGCGACGCCCCGCGTGCATGGGCGATCGAAGATTTGGATGGATACGGCGCTCGACAGGCAAGTCGACGAAGCGTCGTCGACCCTCACGCGGCTGGAGCACCGGAGGCTCGCAAAATGCGATGGGGGCCAAATGGACCCTGACGGTCGGAAAGTCAAGAAAAGCGGCGCGGCGGTCGGCGCGCACCCGTCGCCTGCCGGGCGCCGCCGCGCGACGCGAACGTCGGCTCAGCCCTTGGCGATGAGCGAAGCGAGGCCTTCCATCTCCGAATCCGTGAGGACGATGTTGATCGTACAGGTCTGCTCGGCGCCTTGGCCAGCGTACATGTAAATTCGGCTCTCGACATAGCGGACGAGAGGATCCTCGCCGCCGAGCATGACGTGGTCGCCGGCGGCCGGCAGCAGCGCCGGCAGGGCTTCGGGGCTGAACGCGAACGGCACGTCCAGCCGCTCCGGCAAGGCGCCGCCCTTGCGGCGATACTGAAACTGTATCTCGTAGCGCATGAACGCCTTTCCGGGGCAGACGCCCCTGCCGTCGTTTCTCAAGTGGCCTCGCCCGGCGACGGCGCCAGCAGGCGTGCAATTCCCGCCCTTCGTTACGAACGGTCCACGCGGCCGGGCGTTCTCATCAGAGCCTGATTGATTGACCGGCGGGCTGGAGCACCGATGGAGCAACAGAGCATCCCCGACCTGGAACAGCGACTCGTGGCGGCTGAGCGGCTCCTGAGCACTTTGGTGGCCGTCCTGTCGGTTCGGGACCCCGGTCTGCTCGACGATCTGGAAGCGGTTTTCGCCAAGCCGGAGTTCGCTTCGGACAAGGCGGGCCGAGCGGCGACCGAGACCTGGCGGAGGATCTCTGGAGGCCTCGCGGCCACCCGATCCCTCGTCCACGGCGACAAGGGACCGTGGCCCGCCGTCGAGTGACGAGTTTGAGGTGCGCATCATGCAAGACGACCCGCGCGACCAGAGCGAAGGCGAACATGCAAGGCGCGGCACGGCCCAGGAGGACGCCCGCTACGCTGAAACCGATCGCCGCGACGCACGCAACGAAGCCGAGCGGAAAAGCCGTCTATCGGCGAACCGGGCTCCTGAACCCGCGCCCGCGAGCCCAGTTCCGCCGAAGAGCTTCAAGCCTCGGGAAGAGACCGATCTGGAACGGCGCGTTCTCGCGCACGAGCGGGTGTTGGCGGTGCTGATCGCCGAACTGGCCCGCGAGCGGCCCGACCTTCTGTTGCATCTACAGGAGGTGTTCTCTCCGCATCCGCCGCTGGGGGCGTACGAGCAGGATTATACGGACACCGCCGGTTACGCCGACCAATTCATCCACGAAGCCAAGCGCCTATGGGACGCCTGGGACCATCGACCCCGCTGAGCGGCTCGCGCGAAAGCCCGACCATTCACACCGACGGTAGGCCGCGCGCGGTCCCAGTCGACCCGCGCGAACTCGCCCGTGACCTCGTCCGCTACCGTGATCCTGACCCACTCCGGAGCTGGACAGAACTCGCGCTCACCGCCGGGCCCCTGGCGCTGCTTTGGATGCTCGCCTGGGCGGCGCTAGCCCGGGACTGGTGGTGGGGACTGCTGCTGACGATTCCGGCCGCGGCCTTCCTGGTGCGGCTGTTCATGATCCAGCACGACTGCGGTCACGGCGCCTTCTTCCGCCGGCGCGCGACCAACGATTGGGTCGGGCGTGTCGCCGGGGTGCTCACCTTGACCCCGTACGACTGCTGGCGACGGCTGCACGCCTCGCATCACGCCGGTTCAGGCAATCTGGAGCGGGACGCGTTTGGCGGCATCGAGACCCTTGCCGTGGCCGATTACCTCGCCCTGTCGTGGCCGCGGCGGCTGCGCTACCGCCTGTTCCGCCACCCGTTGGTGCAGCTCGGCCTGGGGCCTGCCTACCTGTTCCTGTTGCAGCAACGGGTGCCGTTCGGGCTGATGCGCAAGGGCTGGCGCCCGTGGGGCAGCGCCATGGGCACGAACCTGGCGTTCGTCGGCTTCGCCGCCGCGGGCGCCGCGCTGTTCGGGGCGAAGGCGTTCCTGCTGGCCTATTTTGTCACCCTGATGCTGGCCGCCACCGCCGGAGTCTGGCTGTTCTACGTGCAGCACCAGTTCGAGCGGACCTTCTGGGCCCGGGACGCCGACTGGGACCTGCACGTGGCCGCGCTGCACGGCAGCTCGTACTACGACCTGCCCCAGCCTCTGCGCTGGTTCACCGCCGACATCGGCGTGCACCACGTCCACCACCTCAACAGCCGCATCCCGTTCTACCGCCTGCGCGAGGTGCTGCGCGACCGGCCGGAGCTGGCGACGTGCGGTCGGCTCGGCCTGATCGAGAGCGTGCGCAGCGTCCGGCTGGCGCTGTGGGATGAAGAGACGGGGCGCCTGATCGCCTTCCGCGACCTGCGCGGGCGGGCGACCTCGAGCCCGGCGGCCTGACGAACAGGCGGGACGCCGCGCGCCCTTGCGGGGAGACGGCGGAGCCGAATAGGTTCCCTGCCAACAAGTTCTCGGGAGGGACGCGTGTCCGTGAAAGTTTCTCGTCTCGCGCTGGCGCTCGCCGCCGGCGCCGTACTCGCCGCGCCGGTCGCTGAGGCCAAGCCGAAGAAGACCGCGCCGGCCGCGGCCGCCGCCCAGGCGCCGCTGCCCTACGCCGAGACCGCGGCCCAGCTGCGCGACAAGGCCATGAAGGGCTCGATCGCCTATTCGCTGGTCGAAGAGATCACCACTCGCTTCGGCCCGCGTCCGGCCGGCGGCACGGCCGAGCGGTCGGCGGCCGAGTGGGGCGCCCAGGAGCTGAAGAAGCTGGGCTTCACCAACGTCGAGATCCAGGACTTCCCGCTGCACACCTGGGTGCGCGGGGCCGAGCACGGCGAGATCGTCGCGCCCTTCCCGCAGCCGCTGGTGATCACCGCGCTCGGCGGTTCGCCGGCCACCCCGGCCGGCGGCATCGAAGCCGAGGCCGTGCTGTTCGACACCTACCAGGCCCTGCTGGACGCGCCGAAGGGCTCGCTCAACGGCAAGATCGCCGTGGTGCTGCAGCCGATGGCCCGGGTGACCGACGGCGCCGGCTACGGCCCGATCTCCAACATCCGTTCCAACGGCCCGGAAGCCGCCCGTGAGCGCGGCGCGATCGCCTTCGTGCTGCGCTCGGCCGGCACCGAGGACCACCGCTTCCCGCACACCGGCTCGACCAAGCGGGTCGAGGGCGGCATCCCGGCCTTCGCCGTGTCGCCGCCGGACGCCGAGCAGCTGGCCCGCGTCGCCGCCCGCGGCGGCCCGGTGAAGCTGCGCCTGTACTCGGAAGCCAGCTCGCCGGCCCAGATCGGCCGCTCGCAGAACGTCGTGGCCGAAATCCGCGGCCGCGAGCGTCCGGACGAGGTGATCGTCATCGGCGGCCACCTGGACAGCTGGGACAAGGGCACCGGCGCGATCGACGACGCCTCGGGCGTGGCCATCACCACCGCCGCCGCCAAGCTGATCGCCGAGCTGCCGCAGGCGCCCAAGCGCACCATCCGCGTGGTGTGGTTCGGCTCTGAAGAGCTGAGCCAGCCGTTCCCGCTGCCGGGCCTGTCGGGCGGCAACGCCTACGCCAACACCCACAAGGACAGCCTGGGCAAGCACGTGGCGGCCAGCGAGAGCGACTTCGGCGCCAACGTGATCTACAGCTTCGGCCTGCCCGCCGGCGCCCCGGCCGACTTCGCCAAGACCGCGGCCCAGGTGCTGGCCCCGATCAAGGTGATCCCGAGCAACGAGCCGGGCGAAGGCGGCGGCCCCGACATCGGCCCGATGGCCAAGCTGGGCGTGCCCGCCTTCCGCCTCAACCAAGACGGGTCTGACTATTTCGACGTACACCATACGCCGGACGACGTAATCGACCGGGTCGATCCTAAGTCTCTGGACCAGAACGTCGCCGCGTGGGCCGCCCTGTTGTGGCTGATCGCCGACAGCGACGTGGACTTCCGCAATGCGGCGCCAGCCCCGGCGGCTGCGCACTAGAAATCGCAGGTAATCGCGGAACGCACCGAGCCTTCGGGCGTTCTGATGACGCTGTGCATAAACTCTCCGAGGCTCCGGCGCTCCAAGCGTATCGGGCCTCTTTTTTTTGCCCACGCTTCGGCCGTCGCCACGCTTCCGCCGGACGGGCCGCCCTGCTAGCGTCCGCGCCGCACGGCTCTGGTGTGATCACCGGAGCCGGGGGCCTCAGCGGACGTGGCGAAATGGTAGACGCAGCGGACTTAAAATCCGCTTCGCGTAAGCGAGTGTCGGTTCGAGTCCGACCGTCCGCACCACCTGAAATCTGAGTGCTATCTGGCCCGCCGCGCGGCGCGCAGCGCCTCGTCCATGGCCGAGGCCAGCACCTCGACCTGGGGCGACTTGAGCATGGAGCCGTGGTCGCCGGGCAGGTCCAGCGCGGAGTAGGGGCCGCTGACCAGCGGCGCCCAGGCGCGCCCGGGATCTTCGACGTCGGGCCGCTCCTCGGGAATGAACAGGGCGACGGCGCCGTCGTAGGGCTGCGGCTCGTAGCGCAGGCAGGCCTTGCCGATGGTGGCGCCGAACCGCGACTGCTGGCCGACCTCGGCCGGGTCCAGCGCTTCTTCCAGGCGCCCGACCGCGCCGTCCAGCCGGTCGCGCAGGTAGGCCCAGCGCTCGGTCCCGCGCCGGCGCGCGATCTGGCCGGCGTGCAGGCGCAGCTTACTGGCGGCCATGGCCATGCGGCCCACGGCGCGCCGCTCGCCCGGATGCGGCGGGTCCAGCATCAGCACTAGGCCGACGTCCTGGCCTTCGGCTGTGAGCTGGCGGGCGGTCTCGTAGGCCAGCACGCCCCAGGCGCACCAGCCGCCGACGAAGTAGGGGCCCTGCGGCTGGATCGCGCGCATGGCCTGGATCATCTGCGGGGCCAGCTCGGCCAGGCTGAAGTTCTCCGGCAGGGGTACGGCGGTGTCGCGGCGCAGGCCCAGGAACGGCTGGTCCTTGCCGAGCGCGTTGGCCAGCGGCCAGAACAGCGCCCCGCCGTTCAGCCAGAACAGCGGCGGGCGCGTGCCGCCGGGCTGGATGTCGTTCACCCGCGGCCGCGCCGGGGCGCCGGCGGCGGCCAGCACGCCGGCCATGCGGCGCACGTCGGGCGCGCGGAACACGTCGGACAAGGTCAGCCGTTTGCCGAACGCGACCTCGATGCGGCGCAGCAGCTTGGCCGCCAGGATCGAGTGGCCGCCCAGGGCGAAGAAGCTGTCCAGCGCGCCGACCCTGGAGACGCCCAGCACCTCGGCCCAGATCGCGGCCAGCTTGCGCTCCATATTGCCCTTGGGCGCGATGAAGTCGGCGGCCGGCGCGGCGGTCGGCTCGGGCGCCTTCAGCGCCTGCCGGTCGACCTTGCCGCTGTTGGTGGTCGGCAGGGCCGGCAGCACCACGACGCGGGCGGGAACCATGTAGTCGGGCAGGGCTTCGGCCAGCCGGCGGCGCAGTTCGCCGGGATCGGGCGTCGCCGCGCCGGGGCGGCCGGCCACGAAGGCGGTCAGGCTGAGCGCGCCGCTGACGTCGGGCGAGGCCTTGATCGCGGCGGCGCCGACGCCCGGACAGGCGGCCACCGCCGCCTCGACCTCGCCGAGCTCGATGCGGAAGCCGCGCACCTTCACCTGGTCGTCGCGCCGGCCCAGGCACTCGACCGTGCCGTCGGCCCGCCAGCGGGCGATGTCGCCGGTGCGGTAGAGCGTGTCGCCGGGCGCGACCGCGCGGGTGACGAAGCGTTCGGCCGTCAGGTCCTCGCGGTTGCGATAGCGCAGGCCCACGCCCGCGCCGCCGATGTAGAGCTCGCCCGGCACGCCGACCGGCGCCGGGGCGCCGCCCGCGTCCAGCACGAACAGCCGCGCGTTGGCGATCGGCCGGCCGATCGGCACGGGGCCGTCTTCCCCCGCCGTGATCCGCTGGATGGCCGAATAGACCGTCGCCTCGGTCGGCCCATACATGTTCCAAAGCTCGGCGCAGCGCGGCAGCAGCTGCTCGGTCAGCTCGCGGGTCAGGGCCTCGCCGCCGCAGAAGATCCGCAGGCCCGCTCCGCCGGCCCAGCCTTCGTCCAGCAGCGAGCGCCAGGTGGTGGGCGTGGCGGCCACGGTGGTCACGCCGGTGGCCTGGATCAGGGTCGCCAGGCGGGCCGGGTCGGCGGCGGTGTCGCGCGTGGCCAGGATGGTGCGCCCGCCCGTGACCAGCGGCAGGAACAGCTCGGCCACCGACGCGTCGAAGGTGAGGGGCGCCAGGGCCAGCATGGTGTCGGCCGGCCCGAAGCCCGGGGCTTCCTGCAGCGCGCGGGTCAGGTTGACCACCGCCCGGTGCGGGATCTCGACGCCCTTGGGCTTGCCGGTCGAGCCCGAGGTGAACAGCACGTAGGCGACGTCCTGCGGCCCGACCTCGACGCTCGGGCGGCCCAGGGCCGGCAGGGCGGCGCGGGCGTCGCACAGCACCGTGCGCACGGTCTTCGGCAGTTGCGGGGCCAGGCTGCGCTGGGTCAGGGCGAGCATGGCCCCGGCCTCTTCCGTCAGCAAAGCCAGGCGGGCCGGCGGCAGGGCGGGATCCAGCGGCAGGTAGGCCGCGCCGGTCTTCATCACCGCCAGCAGGCCGGCGACCTGGTCGAACGAGCGCTCCAGGCAGACCGCGACCAGCTGTCCACGCTTCGCGCCCGCCGCGGCCAGGCGCGCCGCCAGCCGCTCGGCCCGAGCGTCCAGCTGGGCGTAGGTCCAGGTCGCGCCGTCCTCGAATTCCACGGCTACGGCGTCGGGCGTGCGCAGGGCCTGCGCCTCGATCGCGCCGTGGACGGTGGTCTGCGGGCAGGGGCGGGCGGTGTCGTTCCAGTCGACCAGCAGCCGCCGGATCTCCGCGTCCGGCGCCGCCGGCAGATCGCCCAGCGGACGGTCGGGCCTGGCTACGGCGGCCTCCAGCAGGGCGGTCCAGCCGTCGATCATGCGCCGCACGGTGGCCGCGTCGAACAGGTCGGCGCTGTAGACGAACCGGCCGATCACCGTGTCAGGCCGTTCCTCGACCTCGAGGAACAGGTCGAACTTCGAGACGCCGGTGTCGACCTCCATCTGGGTCAGGTCCCAGCCGTCGATGCTGGGCGCCTGGGGCTGCATGGAGAACATCACCTGGAACAGGGGATGGCGGCCGGGATCGCGCTGCGGCGCCAGCTCGCGCACCACCCGGTCGAACGGCGCCTCGGCCGCGGCCATGGCGGCCAGCGCCGTCTCGCGCACCTCGGCCAGATAGTCCCGGAACGGACGGTCGCGGGCGGGTCGGGTGCGCAGCACCACGCTGTTCAGGAAATAGCCCATCAGCCGCTGCAGCTCGGGGCGCGTGCGGGTGTCGACGACGCTGCCGACGGCCAGGTCGTCCTGGCCGGTGTAGCGGTGCAGCAGCGCCTTGAAGGCGGCCAGCAGGGTCGCGTAGGCGGTGACGTTTTCGCGTCGGCAGAACTCGCGCAGGCTGGCGGTGAAGTCCGGCGTCAGGCTGAAGGTCTCCGACCCGCCCGCATGGCTGGTCGCGGGCGGGCGCGGCCGGTCGCCGGCCAGCTCCAGCGCGGGCAAGTCCGCCAGACGCTCGCGCCAGTAGGACAGCTGCATCTCCAGGGCGGCGCCTTCGAGGCGCTGCGTCCGCCAGCAAGCGTAGTCGCCGTACTGCAGAGGAAGCGCGGGCAGGTCCGGTTCGCGGCCGGCGGCCAGCGCCGCGTAGATGGCCGCGAACTCGGGCAGCAGCACCCGGTTCAGGGTCACGCCGTCGAACACCAGGTGGTGCAGCGGCAGGAACAGCCGGTGATCGTCGTCGGCGAGCTTCACCAGCCGCGGATGCATCAGCGGCGCCCGCGTCGGGTCGATCGGCCGGCGCGCCTCCTCGGTCGCAAGCCGCACGGCCTCGGCCTCGCGCTCGCGCTCGGGCAGGTGGGTCAGGTCGGTGATCGGAAGCTCGACGCGCAGCTGGGGGCGGACCTCCTGCACCACCTCGCCGTTGGTGGCGACGAAGGCGGTGCGCCAGATCTCGTGGCGGCGGATCAGCTCGTTGAAGGCCGCCTCGAACACCGCGTGGTCGAAGGCGCCGCGACGATGAATGGTGATCGGCTCGTTGTAGAGCGGCAGGTGCGGGGCCATCGACCCGTGCAGCCAGACGTGGGTCTGCTCGGGCGTCAGGGGCAGGGGCTCGCCGGCCGGCCGGGTCGGCAGGACGTCCGCCGTCCGCGCGCCCTCGCCGCGCCGAAGCTTCTCCAGCAGGAGGCGCTTGCCCGCCGAAAGCGCGATCGACTCCGTCATGCCAGCCCCGTCGAAAGATCCCGTGGGTTCAGTCCAGCTGCAGCCGTTCGACCCGCACCGCGCAGCGCCCCTGTGCGACGACGCAGGCCTGGAAGGCCGCGGCCGGTTCGAACGGGTGGGTGGTCCAGTCCTGGCCGTCGGCGTCCGCGCCGTCCGCCGCCGCCTCCGCCAGGCCGACGCCGCGGGCCTTGCCCAGCGCCTCCATCAAGGTCCAGCTCTCGAAGAACCGGCGCAGCCGCCCGCCCGGCTCCAACGTGTGCAGCGCCCGCGCCTCGGCCGGCGGGAACCAGCGCTCGGCGATCTCGGCCGAGGCGTGGCGGGGATCGCGTCGCTCGACGTCGCAGCCGACCTCGCGGCCGCGCGCCACCGCGAACAGCGCCAGGCCGTGCGAATGGGAGAGGTTGAAGCGCACGTCGCAGTGCGGCAGCGACGGCTTGCCGAAGTCGTTGTGGTCGAAGACCAGGCGTTCGGGCGCGACGTCGACGTAGCGCGACAGCAGCTCGCGCAGCACGCCGCGGCGCAGCAGAAAGCGGCGCCGGTCGCGGTCGAAGCGGTATCGCTCCGCCCGCTCCTGTTCGTCGCGGCCGAGGCGGTCGGTGAACCGGGCGAGATCGCCGCGCATCGCGTCGAGGTCGACCCAGTAGGCGTGGACGGCGGCGGACACCGGTCAGGCCGCGGGCAGGGCCGGGCCGAACGACACGTGCAGCGCCTTCAGCCCGCGCAGAGCCAGGTTCTCGCGCCAGTGCAGGGGCTGCGGCTCCAGCGCCAGGTCGGGCAGCCGCCGTAGCAGGGTGGTGAAGGCGATCTGGCCCTCCATCCGGGCCAGCGGCGCGCCGAAGCAGAAGTGCGCGGCCCAGCTGAACGACAGGTGCTTGTTGTCGGCGCGCGTCAGGTCCAGCTCGTCCGGATCGCGGAAGCGGGCCGGGTCGCGGTTGGCGGCGGCCATCACGGCCATCACCGCGTCGCGCTTGCGCAGCAGCTTGCCGCCGACCAGCATGTCCTCGGCGACCATGCGGGCGGTGTGCTGGGTCGGGCTTTCGAAGCGCAGCAGCTCCTCGATCGCGGTCGGCATGATCGCCGGACAGTCGCGCAGCCGGGCCAGCTCCTCGGGCCGACGCAGCAGGGTCAGCAAGCCGTTGCCGATCAGGTTGGTGGTGGTCTCCTGGCCGCCGGTCATGATCAGTATGGCGTTGGCGACCACTTCCTCTTCGCTGAGCCGCGCCCCGTCGACCTCGGCGGTGGCCAGCGCGTGCAGCAGGCCTTCGCGCGGGGAGCTCTGCTGGTTGCGCAGGGCCGCGCGGAAGTAGGCGGTCATCTCCTCGATCGAGTTCAGGCTGCGTTCGGCCCGGTCGGGATTGTGCTGCAGGTTGCCGAGCACCTCGGCGAAGTCGGTGGACCAGGTCTTCAACTGCTCCCAGTCGGCGGCCGGCACGCCCAGCAGGCCGGCGGTGACGATCGCCGGCAACGGGCTGGCGAAGTCAGCGATCACGTCCATGCGGCCCTTGTCGGCCGCCTTGTCGATCAGGTCGTCGGCGATGTCCTGGACCTGCTGGCGCAGGGCCGCGACGCGCTTGGGCGTGAAGGCGGCCAGGCACAGGCCGCGCAGCCGGGTGTGGGCGTCGCCGTCCTTGAACAGCATCTGGCGCACCAGCACCTGGGCGATCGGAGTCAGGGCGTGCAGGCCCATGGCCTCCAGCTGCTCCGGGGTGGGCGTGCGCTCGGACGAGCACTTCTGCAGCACCGCCTGCACCTCGGCGTGGCCGGTCACCACCCAAGCGTGCAGGAACGGGTCCCAGTGCACCGGGTCGCGTTCGCGCATCGTCCGGTAGAGCGGATAGGGGTCGGCCAGCACCTGCGGGTCGAGCAGCTGGTAGAGGCTCAGGTCGGCGTCGTCCGACTGGGCGCGCGGGTGAATGTTCATCCGGTCCGGCTCCGCTTCGTCAGTCCGCCGCCGCAAGGCGCAGCGCTTCCTCGTCGCTCATGGCTTCCAGCGCTTCGAGCAGGAGGCCTTCGACCGCCTCGGCCAGCCGGGTCACGGTCTTGGCCTCGAACAGGTGGCGGAGCGTCACCTCCACCCCGAACGCCTCGCGGGCGCGCATCACCACCTGGGTGGCCAGCAGGGAGTGGCCGCCGAGCAGGAAGAAGTTGTCGTCGACGCCGACCCGCTCCAGGCCGAGCACCGCCGCGACGATCTCCGCCAGGCGCGCTTCGGTCGGGGTCTGCGGCTCCCGTGTGGGCGCGAGGCCGGCCAGGTCGGCGTAGCCGGGCTCCGGCAGGGCCGCCTTGTCCAGCTTGCCGTTGGCGGTGAGCGGCAGGGCGGAAAGCGCGGTGAAGCTGCCCGGCAGCATGTACTCCGGCAGCAGCACGGCCAGGAATTCGCGCAGCGCCGTCGGATCGGGCGGCGGGGCCTGGGCCGCGACGACGTAGGCCGCCAGGCTGCGCTGGCAGCCGACCTCGCGCGCCACGACAGCGCTTGCGGCCACGCCGGGGTGGCGGTTCAGGGCGGCGGCGACCTCGTCGGGCTCGACCCGGTGGCCGCGGATCTTCACCTGGTCGTCGATCCGGCCGTGGAATTCGATCTGGCCGTCCGGGCGCCGCCGGCCGAGGTCGCCGGTGCGATAGAGTCGCGCGCCGGGCCGGTCGCTGAAGGGATCGGGCACGAACCGCTCGGCGGTCAGGTCCGGGCGGTTGCGATAGCCGCGACCCACGCCCGTGCCGCCGATGTAGATCTCGCCGACCCCGCCGTCGGCCACCGGCTCGCCGTCGGAATCGAGCAGATGGATCTGGGTCTCGGCGATCGGGCGGCCGATCGACGGCAGGACGGCGTCGCCGGCCTCGGGCGCGATCACGCCGGAGGTCGCCACCACCGTGCATTCGGTCGGGCCGTAGTTGTTCACCAGGGCGAAGGGCAGGCCGGCCGGCGGATAGCTGTGCAGCGTGTCCGCGCCGGTCAGCAGGAAGCGCAGGGCGGTGTCGGCCGGCCAGGAACGGGTCAGCAGCGGCTCGGCCAGGGTGGTCGGCACGAAGGCGGTGCTGATCTGCTGCCGGACCAGCCAGTCGCCCAGCGCCTGCGGCGAGGTGCGCACGTCGTCGTCGGCCAGCACCACGGTGGCGCCGGCGGCCAGGGCGGGCCAGAGCTCCCACACCGCGGCGTCGAAGCCCAGGCCGGCGACGTGGCTGGCGCGGTCGTTCGGGCCGGTCCCGAAGGCGGCCTGATGCCAGAGCACCAGGTTGAGCAGGGCGCCGTGCGTGATCTCCACGCCCTTGGCGGCGCCGGTCGAGCCGGAGGTGTAGACCAGATAGGCCAGGGCGTCGGCCTCAGGCGAGACGGCCTCGAACGGCGGGCAGGCGTCGATGGCCGAGGCGTCCCGCTCGAACGCGACGGACGCGCGGCCCGGACCCGCCAGTTGGTCGGCGATGTACAGTTCGGCGACGACCACCGGCGCGCCGGCGTCGTCGAGCAGGGCGCGGATACGGTCCTTCGGCCAGTCCGGGTCCAGCGCCACGAAGGCCGCGCCGGCGCGCCAGATCGCCAGGGCGGCGACGACGCGCTCGAACGAGCGGGGAAGACAGAGACCGATCGGCACGTCGGGCCCGGCGCCCAGGCGGCGCAGATAGGCCGCCAGCCGGTCCGCCGCGCGGACCAGTTCGCCGTAGGTCATGTGTCCGTGGCCGGACTCCAGGGCCGGCGCCTCCGGCGCCTGTCTGGAGCAGGCCGCGACGCGTTGCGGCACGGTTGTTTCGGGTGGCGCGGGCGCAAGTTCAGCCGCCGCCCGGATTCCGGACGCGAAACCCCCTGAAAGCATGCTGGACGCCCCTCTTTACGGGTTTTGACCACGCGGAAGGCGACGCGACTGAAACTGTGCTGCTAACCGTCGCTGAAACCAGCGGGTTCCACCGCACCGCGAGTTCAAATGGCGGCGGGCGCCGGCGCCACAGTGTTACGCATGTTGCAGATCGTAACGCGTGACGCCGCTCCGCTTGCGCGCCGGGGGCTGGCCGCGCGCTTCGGTGATCGCCGCGACCGAGACGACGACCGGGCGGTTGACCCGCGGCGTTCGGGATCGTCCTTCCTGAAGCGCGGAGCCAGGAGAGACTCGTGAGACCTATCCGCAGGTGGGTGGTGACGGCGCTCGGGTTGGCGCTGCTGGCCGCGGCGGGCGCTGCGGCCGTTACCTACGACCGGTACATGAGAAATCCCCGGTTCCTCGCGGCTCCCGCCCGGGCGAGCCACGCACGGCTTCTGGCTCCGGGGCTGGAACTGGTGACGCCGCCGGGGGCCGGCCCGTTCCCGACCGTTCTGCTCGTTCATGGGTGCGGGGGACTGCACGGAGAGAAAGGTCCGAACCCGATCATGGACGAATACGCCCGCTCGGCTGTCGAGGCCGGATGGGCCGCAGCCATTCTCGACAGCTATGCGCCCCGCGAGTGGGAGGCGCCCTGGGCCCGAAGGCGGGTGTGCACAGGTCTCCGGCTCCAGGGCTATCGCCGCGCCGCCGACGTCCTGGCCGCCCTCGACCTGTTGGAGGCTGACGCCCGGGTCGACCATCAGCACCTGCGCATCGCGTCCTGGAGCCACGGCGGCTGGGCGGTCGGGGATCTGGTCACGCTGCGTGACCCAGGCGACGGAAGCTTCAGCACGACCATGGCCGATGTCGAGGCCACCTACTTCACTTACCCCTGGTGCGGCTTCCCTTCCCAGGGCGGCCGCCGGGATTGGACGTGGAAGGGTGGCGTCCGCTTCGTGTTTGCGGAGCACGATACGGTGCAGAGCGCGGCGGGTTGCGGCCCGATGGTGGAACGGGCGCGCAACGGGGGCTCCAAGGTCGAGACGGTCGTGTTTCCAGGCGTCACGCACGCCTTCGACGAACGGGTCCAGTCGGCGGGCTCGACCTTCAAGTTCGATCCCGCCGCCACTGACCGCGCCCATGCGGAGTTCATCACCTGGCTGAAGACCCCGGCGCCACCGCCTTCCGGGCGCCAGGATTGAGCTTTCCCTCTCGCGCGCCGGCGACCCGGTTGCGCCGCCTCGAAGACCAGGCGTGCGCGCTACCCGGATTGTCCGGCGGCGATCACGAGCGGTCTTCGACGGGACATCACCGCCCGGTCAGCTCCTTCACCAGCCGCTGCTGGCCGTAGACCTTGTCGAGCGCTTCGGTGATCGCCGCGGCCGAGACCACGACCGAGCGGTTCACCCGCGGGTCGTAGCCGAAGGCGTTGCGCTGGGTCAGGAAGGTCGAGTCGAAGTTGGCCCCGATCAGCTCGCCCTTCGCGTTGACCGCCGGCGAGCCGGAGCTGCCGCCGATGGTGTCGGTCGACACGGTCATGTCCATCACGCCGTCGGCCGGGAGCTTGCCCTTGGCGGCCTCGATCTGCTTGGCCAGCACGAACGGCTCCGAGCCGGTCGCCCGGTCGAACAGGCCCGACCAGGTGGTGAACGGACCGATCATTTTCCCGTCCTGCTCCCAGCCTTCGATACGGCCCCAGGAGAGACGCAGCGTGCCGGTGGCGTCGGGATAAACGTCGGTGCCGTAGACGGCGAAGCGGGCGCGGGCCAGCTGCTCGGCGGCGCGGTCGGTCGGGCCCTGGACGCGCTCCTCCCACTGGCTGCGGGCGGTGCGGGCGTCGTCCTGCATGGCCAGGGCCAGGCGGATCATCGGATCGTCCGACGCCTGCACGGCGGCCAGGCCGCCGTCCCACAGCGCCTTGCGGAAGGCCGGGTCGCCGACCTTGGTGCCTTGCGCGGCGCGCTGGGCCAGGGCCTCGGGCGACTCCTTGCCCAGCAGACGGCGCACGCGCGGATCGTCGGCCGTCAGGAATTCACGGGTCTTCGACAGCCAGAAGCCGAGCTGCAGGGCCTCCAGCTCCGGATAGGAGGGCTTGGCGTCCAGCAGCTGCTTCTCGAGCAGGGGCAGGCGGGAGTCGGCGTATTCCGGAAGGCGGTCGGCCGACGGCTTGGCCCGCTCCTGGGCGGCGCGCACCAGGTCGCGCGCTTTGGCGAACAGGTCCGAACCGCCGCCGGCGCCGGACTCCAGGAAGTAGTAGGCGGGATACAGCTCGGCGTAGTCGTCCTGCACCGCGGCGATGTCCGTCCACGGATCGCCGATCTCGGCCTTCAGCGCCGGGTCGGCCTGGACGCGGGCGATCAGGTCGGCCTCCTCGCGCGCCTTGCCGGCCATGAAGGCCGGGTCGATCAGGGCGCGCTGCTGGCCGCGGCCGCGCTTGTAGCGGTTCTCGACGCCGTCCAGCGTGTCGGCCGAGATGAAGCGGTTCTGCTCGCTCTCTTCACGGAAGCGCAGCAGCCGGCCGCGGAATTCCGAGCGGGTGGTCTGCTCCAGCGGCAGGGTGACGTCGCGCAGGGTGGAGAGCTGGCTCTGGGTCAGCAGGCGCGAGGTGGCGCCCGGGTTGCCGGCGATGAACACCGGCTCGCCGGCGGTCGGCCTGGAGGCGTTCCACTTCAGGTGACCCGGCGTGGACAGCGGCTTGCCGTCGGCGCCGTAGATGCGCAGGAAGCCGGCGTCGACCGCGAAGCGCGGGAAGTTGAAATTGTCCGGATCGCCGCCGAACGCCGCCGCCGCGTGCTCCGGCGAGAAGGCCAGACGCACGTCGGTGTGGCGCTTGTAGCGATACAGCTTGAACTGGCCGCCGCGGTACAGGCTGACCACCTGGCAGCGGGTGGTCTTGTCGGCGCCGCAGGCCTCCTGCTCGATGGCGGTCATTTCGGCGTCGCGGGCCTTGGTGAAGGCCTTGCCGGTCTTGCCGGCCGCCGCGCCCTGCACCCGGGCGGTGACGTCGGTGATTTCGGTCAGCACCTCGGCGGTCATGCCGGGGCACTTGCGCTCCTCCTCGCGGGTCTTCGGCGAGAAGCCGTTCGCCACGAAATCCTGCTGCGGCGTCGACAGGTTCTGGGCGCAGGAGATGACGCAGTGGTTGTTGGTCAGGATCAGGCCGTCCGGCGACACCAGCGACGCCGAGCAGCCCGGAATGCGCACCGAGGCGCTTCGCACGCGGTCCAGCCAGGCCTGGTCGATCTTGGTGCCCAGCGCCTGATTCACCTTGGCGATCGGGAAGGCGTCGAAGGTCCACATGCCTTCCCCGGCTATGGCGGGGGCGGCGAAGGCGAGCAGGGCGGCGGCGGCCGCGAGGGTGCGAACGGTCATGCCGTCTGCTTAGCGTGGCCGGACGGTCGCCGCCAGCGTGGCCGCAAACCCCGAATGCTCAAGGTGTTGCGATTATGACGGCCAAGGAACCTGCGCTCGTCGGCTCCGGTTAGACTGCCTGCGCCGCACGAATGTGGCGGCGAAGTGGCGAACGGTGAAGCTTACCGCTTCCATTACGGCCATGGTTCTTCGTGAATGACCTTGGTTCCTTTTCCGCTTCCAGGTGGATGGAGAGAAAGTTCATGCTGAGCCGGGAGCCGCAACTGCTCGCTCAACTCACCCAGCGGGAGTCACAGGTGTTGCGCCTGCTGGCGGCCGGCCTCTCGTCCAAGGAGGTGGCGCAGGAACTGGCCATCGCGCCCCGGACGGTGGAGCGCTACATCGATCAGGTCCGCCTGAAGACCCGCGCGCGCAACCGCACGCACATGGTGGTCGAGGCGATCCGCATCGGCCTCATCACGCCAGCCTAAATCCTCTGGTCTGATACCGAGCCTTGGTCTCGACCGCGCCGCCGCCCCGACGCTAGACAGGGGCGGCTTGGGGAGGCGAGGCGATGCTGGAGATCACACCGGAACGACAGGCTGACGCCCTGCGCCATCTGGAGGCGGCCGAACGCGCCGCCCGCACGCTGCCCGGCTGGACCGCGCCGAAAGCGCCGCCGGTCCGGCGCGTGGGCGTGGTCGGTGCCGGTACGATGGGCGCGGGGATCGCGGCCAGCTTCCTCAACGCGGACTTCGAGGTCGTCCTGCTGGATGTCGACGCGGCCGGCCTTGCGCGCGGGCAGAAATCCATCTCCGGAATTTTCCAGCGCTCGGTCGAGCGCGGCCGGCTGAGCGCCGACGAGGCGCAGGCGCGCCTGGGCCGACTGGAGGCGACCCAGGACTGGGCCCGCTTCGCCGACGCCGACCTGGTGATCGAGGCGGTGTTCGAGGGCATGGCGCTCAAGAAGGAGGTGTTCGGCGAGCTGGAGGCGGTCTGCCGTCCCGACGCGCTGCTGGCCACCAACACCTCCAGCCTCGACGTCGACGGGATCGCGGCGGCGACGGGCCATCCCGAGCGGGTGCTGGGCCTGCACTTCTTCAGCCCGGCCAACGTCATGCCGCTGGTCGAGATCGTGCGCGCGGAGAAGACGTCGGACGCGGCGCTGGCGTCGGCCTTCGCGGTCACCGAGGCGATCGGCAAGGTCGGCGTGGTCTCGCGCGTGGGCTTCGGCTTCATCGGCAACCGCATGCTGCAGCCCTACGGCCGTGAGGCGCAGCGCCTCCTGCTGGAGGGCGCCTCGCCGGCCCAGGTCGACGGTGCGCTGGAGGCGTTCGGCATGGCCATGGGCCCGCTGGCGGTGGCGGACCTGGCCGGCATCGACGTCGGCGTGCGCGTGCGCGCCGAGCAGCCGAACCCGCCGAGCGATCCCAGCTTCTTCCTCCCAGCGCGGCTGATGTTCGAGCGCGGCCGCTACGGCCAGAAGACCGGGGCGGGCTTCTACCGCTACGACGCGGCGACGCGCGCTCGGACGCCCGATCCGGAGGTCGACGCCGTCCTGGCCGAAGCCGCCGCCGGGCTCGGGATCGAGCGGCGCGCGGTGACGGACGACGAGATCCGCGAGCGCTGCCTGTACGCCCTGATCAACGAGGGCGCGCAGCTGCTGGAGGAGGGGATCGCGCTGCGAGCGTCGGACGTCGACGTGGTCTGGACCCGCGGCTACGGCTTCCCCAAGGCCCGCGGCGGCCCGATGTTTTACGCCGATACGGTCGGCTTGCCGACGGTGGCGGAGCGGGTGCGGGTGTACGGCTGGCGCCTCGCGCCGCTGCTGGAACGGCTGGCGGCGGAAGGGTCGAGCTTCGAGGGGACGCTGGAAAGATCTGATTTCTTGAACCCTCTCCCGCCTGGGCGGGAGAGGGCAGGGTGAGGGTAGGGGAAACTCGACATCAGCCGTCGTGCAGCGGAACGGCCCCTCACCCTGCCCTCTCCGCCCGTGGGGGAGAGGGTTAGAGATCGCACTGGACGACTCGCGGGCAGATATTTTAGGTTTAAACTATCTCCCCGCTCGTCGGAGCCACGGATGAAGATCGCCTGCCTCGGCGGAGGTCCCGCCGGCCTCTATTTCGCGATCTCGATGAAGCTGCGCGACCCCGGTTGCGCGGTCGCCGTCTACGAGCGCAACCGGCCGGACGACACCTTCGGCTGGGGCGTGGTGTTCTCCGACCAGACGCTCGAGAACCTGCTGGCCAACGATCCGGTCAGCGCCCGGTCGATCGCCGACGCGCTGGCCCACTGGGACGACATCGACGTCTTCTACCGCGGGGCCAAGGTCACCTCGTCGGGCCACGGCTTCTCGGGGATCGGGCGCAAGCGGCTGCTCAACCTGCTGCAGGACCGCGCCCGCGAACTGGGCGTGGAGTTGAAGTTCGAGACCGACGTCGGTCCTGACCTCACCCAATTCGCCGACTGCGACCTGGTGGTCGCCGCCGACGGCCTGAACAGCAAGGTGCGCAACGCCAAGCCGGACGTGTTCGGGGCGGACGTCGAGGTGCGGGCCAACAAGTTCGTCTGGCTGGGCACGCACAAGGCGTTCGACGCCTTCACCTTCATCTTCGAAGAGACGGAAGCCGGTTGGATCTGGGCGCACGCCTACCGTTTCGAGGACGGCGCCTCGACCTTCATCATGGAGTGCTCGGAAGAGACCTGGCGGGGCCTGGGATTCGACCGGATGGACCAGGACGAGACCTGCCGGGCGGGCGAGCGGATTTTCGCCCGCTGGCTGGACGGGCAGCCCCTGATGTCCAACGCGCGCCACCTGCGCGGCTCGGCCTGGCTGAACTTCCCGCGCGTGCTGTGCAAGACCTGGCGCGACGGCAAGGTCGTGCTGATGGGCGACGCCGCCCACACCGCCCACTTCTCCATCGGCTCCGGCACCAAGCTGGCCTTGGAGGACGCCATCAAGCTGGCCGAGGTGCTGCAGGGGCCGGGCGGGCTGGACCAGAAGCTCGACGCCTACCAGGCCGAGCGCGAAGTCGAGGTGTTCAAGCTGCAGAGCGCGGCCCGCAACTCGACCGAATGGTTCGAGCACCTGGAGCGCTACACCGCGCTCGCCCCCGAGCAATTCGCCTACGCCCTGCTGACCCGCAGCCAGCGGGTCAGCCACGAGAACCTGCGCGTGCGCGACCGTGGCTACCTGGAAGGGGTGGAGCGCTGGTTCGCCGAGCACGCCACCGGAACGCCGCCGGCGCGCCCGACGCCGCCGATGTTCGCGCCGCTACGCCTGCGCGACATGGAGGTGAAGAACCGCGTCGTGGTCTCGCCGATGTGCATGTACTCGGCGGTCGACGGCGCGCCGAACGACTTCCACCTGGTGCACCTGGGCGCGCGCGCCATGGGCGGGGCGGGCCTGGTGTTCACCGAGATGACCGACGTCTCGGCCGACGGGCGGATCACGCCCGGCTGCACCGGCATGTACGCGCCCGAGCACGTCCCGGCCTGGAAGCGCATCGTCGACTTCGTCCACGCCAGTTCCGACGCCAAGATCGTCCTCCAGCTCAGCCACGCCGGCCGCAAGGGCTCGGTGCAGGTGCCGTGGGAAGGCGGCGCCGACGACCTGCCGCTGGCCGAGGGGAACTGGGAACTGATCGCGGCCTCGCCGATCCCCTGGTCGGCGCACAACCAGGTCCCGCGCGAGATGACCCGCGCCGACATGGACCGGGTGAAGGCCGACTTCGTGCGCGCGACCGAAATGGCCCAGCAGGCCGGCTTCGACATGGTGGAGCTGCACTGCGCCCACGGCTATCTGCTGTCGTCCTTCCTGACCCCGCTGTCGAACCGGCGCACGGACGAGTACGGCGGCCCGGTCGAGAACCGCCTGCGCTTCCCGCTGGAGGTGTTCGAGGCCATGCGCGCCGTGTGGCCGGCCGACAAGCCGATGTCGGTGCGCGTCTCGGCCACCGACTGGGTCGACGAGGGCCTGACCAACGAAGACTCGGTGGCCATCGCCAAGGCCTTCGCCGAAGCCGGCGCCGACCTGATCGACGTCTCCTGCGGCCAGACCTGGCCGGAGGCCAAGCCGGTCTACGGGCGCATGTTCCAGACCCCGTTCGCCGACCGCATCCGCAACGAGGGCGGGGTGCGCACCATGGCGGTCGGAAACATCTTCGAGGCCGACCACGTCAACAGCATCCTGGCCGCCGGCCGCGCCGACCTGTGCGCGCTGGCCCGGCCGCACCTGGCCGATCCCGCGTGGAGTCTGCGCGCGGCCGCCGAGCTCGGCTTCGACGGGCTGAAGCCGCCGGTGCAGTACGCCGCCGGCCACGCCCAGTTGAAGCGCAACCTGACGCGGGGGGCCTCATGAGCCAGCAACCGTTGAAGAACCGGCACGCGGTGATCACCGGCGGGGGCGGCGGGATCGGGGCCGCCGTGGCGGAGCGGCTGTCGGCGTTGGGGGCGTCGGTCAGCCTGTTTGGGCGCGACCTCGCCAGGCTGGAGCGCCAGCATGCGCGCATGCCCAACGCCTTCGCAGCGGTGTGCGACGTTACGGACGACAACGCTGTCAGCCACGCCTTCGCCGCGGCGGCCGAGCGGTTCGGGCCGGTGTCCATTCTGGTCAACAACGCCGGCGCGGCGCCCTCCGCGCCCTTCGCCAAGACCTCGCGCGAGACCTGGGACGAGGTGATGGCGGTCAACCTGACCGGCGCCTTCCTGTGTTCGCAGGCGGCGCTGCCGGGCATGCAGGCGGCCGGCTGGGGCCGGATCGTCAACGTCGCCTCGACCGCCGGCCTGAAGGGCTATCCCTATGTGTCGGCTTATGTCGCGGCCAAGCACGGCCTGGTCGGCCTGACCCGCGCGCTGGCGCTGGAAGTGGCCAAGAGCGGCGTGACCGTGAACGCGGTCTGCCCCGGCTTCACCGACACCGATCTGGTCGGCCGCGCGGTCGAGGCCATCTCCGCCAAGACCGGCCGCGAGCCCGAGGCCGCCAAGGCCGCGCTGGCGGCGAGCAACCCGCAGGGCCGGCTGGTCGAGCCCGCCGAGGTGGCGTCGGCGGCGGCCTGGCTGTGCCTGCCGGAAAGCGCGGCGGTGAACGGCGCGGCCATCCCGGTCGCCGGCGGCGAGGTCGGCTGATGGAGCCGGCCCTCAGCCTTCCCGACAAGCTGGGCGGCGCGCCCGACGGCAAGCGCTCGCTGCGGGTCTGGCTGCGCCTTCTGACCTGCGCGTCGATGGTGGAGCGTCGCATCGCGGCGCGCTTCCGCGACGACTTCGAGACGACCCTGCCGCGCTTCGACTTCCTGTCGGCGCTGGACCGGGCCGGGCCGGAGGGCCTGCCGCTGGGCGAGGTCTCGCGCATGCTGCTGGTCACCAACGGCGCGGTCACGGGCCTGGCCTCCGGGCTGAAGGCCGACGGCCTGATCGAGACGCTGGACAGCGCCGACCGGCGCGTGCGGCGCGTGCGCCTGACCGCGCTGGGGCGCGACCGCTTCGCCGCCATGGCCCGGGCCCACGAGGGCTGGATCGAGGCCCTGTTCGCCGATCTGGCCGACAGCGAGGCTGAACAGTTGATGATCCTGCTGGACCGCACCAAGCGGTCGCTGCAACGCACCACCCCCGAGGAGCTCGCCGGATGAAGGCCGCCGACTACAAGGCTGAACACTTCCTCTGGAGCTTCCAGGACGGGGTCGGGACCATCACCCTGAACCGGCCGGAGCGGAAGAACCCGCTGACCTTCGAGTCGTATGCCGAGCTGCGCGACCTGTTCCGCAATCTGGTCTACGCCGACGACTGCAAGGCGCTGGTGGTGACCGGCGCCGGCGGCAACTTCTCGTCGGGCGGCGACGTGCACGAGATCATCGGGCCGTTGACGCAGATGCGCATGCCTGAGCTGCTGCGCTTCACCCGCATGACCGGCGACCTGGTGAAGGCGATGCGCGGCTGTCCGCAGCCGATCGTCGCCGCCATCGACGGCATCTGCGTCGGGGCCGGGGCGATCATGGCCATGGCCTCGGACCTGCGCATCGGCACGCCGAAGACCAAGACCGCCTTCCTGTTCACCCGCGTGGGCCTGGCCGGCTGCGACATGGGCGCCTGCGCCATCCTGCCCCGCATCATCGGCCAGGGCCGGGCCAGCGACCTGCTGTTCACCGGCCGGGTGATGAACGCGGAGGAGGGGGAGCGCTGGGGCTTCTTCAACCGCCTGGTCGAGTCCGACGCGGTGCTGGCCGAGGCGCAGGCGCTGGCGCGGAGCCTAGCCGCGGGGCCGACCTTCGCCCACGGCATGACCAAGAACCAGTTGAACCTGGAGTGGGACATGAGCCTGGACGCGGCCATCGAGGCCGAGGCCCAGGCCCAGGCCATCTGCATGCAGACCAACGACTTCCGCCGCGCTTACGAGGCCTTCGCGGCCAAGCGCGAGCCGGTGTTCGAGGGCGACTGATGGCCGACCGCAGCTTCCTCGCCTGGCCGTTCTTCGAGGACCGCCACCGCGCCTACGCCGACAAGCTGGACGCCTTCGCGGACGCGCAGATCGCGCCGCTGGAGGGCGACCACGCCGAGGCCGACCTCGACCACGCCTGCCGCGAGATCCTCGGCCGTCTGGCCGCCGGCGGCTGGCTGCAAAACGCCGTGCCGGGCGAAGGCCGTCCGCTGGACGTGCGCACGCTGTGCCTGACGCGCGAGACGCTTTCGCGCCGCTCGGGCCTGGCCGACTTCGTCTTCGCCATGCAGGGCCTGGGCTCGGGACCCATCAGCCTGTTCGGGACCGACGCGCAGAAGGCCGCCTACCTGCCGGCCGTGGCGCGGGGCGAGAAGATCGCCGCCTTCGCGCTGTCCGAACCGGAGGCCGGCTCGGACGTCGCCGCCCTGGCCATGACCGCGCGCGACGACGGCGACGCGTTCGTGCTGGACGGGACCAAGACCTGGATCTCCAACGGCGGCCTGGCCGACTTCTACGTGGTGTTCGCCCGCACCGGCGAGGCGCCCGGGGCCAAGGGCCTGTCGGCCTTCATCGTCGACGCCGACACGCCCGGCTTCAGCGTGGTCGAGCGCATTCCGCTGATCGCCCCGCACCCGCTGGCCACCCTGCGCTTCGACGGCTGCCGGGTGCCGAAGGACCGGCTGATCGGCGCCCCGGGCGAGGGCTTCCGGCTGGCCATGGCGACGCTGGACGTGTTCCGCTCGACGGTCGGCGCCGCGGCCCTTGGCTTCGCGCGCCGGGCCTTCGACGAGGCGCTGGCGCGCACCTCCAAGCGCGAGCTGTTCGGCGCGCCGATGGCCGACCTGCAGCTGGTTCAGGCCAGCCTGGCCGACATGGCCCTCGACATCGACACCTCCGCGCTCCTGATCTACCGCGCGGCCTGGGCCAAGGACTCCGGGGCGGCGCGGGTCACGCGCGAGGCCGCCATGGCCAAGCTTCAGGCCACCGAGACGGCCCAGAAGGCGATCGACGCCGCCGTCCAGCTGCACGGCGGCATGGGCGTCATGGCCGGGCATCCGGTCGAGCGGCTCTACCGCGAGATCCGGGCGCTGCGGATCTACGAGGGCGCCTCCGAGGTGCAGAAAATCGTCATCGCCCGCCAGGCGCTCGCCGCCTGGGCCGGGCGGGCCTGAGGAGGACGAGGCCATGGACGAGTACACGGCGCACGTCGACACCTTCGTCCGGGACCATCTGCCCCCGCCCGACCAGCTTCCCCAGTTCCGCTTCGACCTGCCGGAGCTCAACTATCCGCCGCGGCTGAACGCCGGGGGCCTGCTCGACCGCGCGGTCGCGGCCGGGCTCAGTGACAAGGCCGCGGTGGTCTGGGGCGACCAGGCGTGGAGCTACGCCCAGCTGCTGGCCCACGCCAACCAGATCGCCCGCGTGCTGGTCGAGGACATGGGCCTGGTCCCGGGCGGGCGGGTGCTGCTGCATGCGCCCAACTGCGCCTGGGCGGTCGCCGCCTGGTTCGGGATCGTGAAGGCTGGCGGGGTGGTGGTCGCCACCATGCCCATGCTGCGGGCCGGCGAGCTGTCGACCGTGATCGACAAGGCCAAGGTGACGCTCGCCATCGCCCACGCCGCCCTGGCCGAAGCGGTCGAAGGGGCGAAGGCGCAGACCGGCCTGGAGCAGGTCGTCTATTTCGACGGCGGCGAGCTGGAGGCACGCGCCGCGTCCAAGCCCGCCGACTTCGCCAATGTCGACACCGCGTCGGACGACCCGGTGCTGGTCGCCTTCACCTCCGGCACGACGGGCAAGCCGAAGGGCTGCGTGCACTTCCATCGCGACGTGCTGGCCATGGCCGACACCTTCTCGCGTCATGTGCTCAAGCCTCAGCCGGACGAGGTGTTCTGCGGCACGCCGCCGATGGCCTTCACCTTCGGCCTGGGCGGGGTGGTGATCTTTCCGATTGCGGCGGGCGCGACCATCGCGCTGACGGAGAAGCCCGGCTTCGACGCTTTGGCCGAGACCATCGACCGGCACGGGGTGACCACCCTGTTCACCGCGCCCACCGGCTATCGCGCCCTGCTGAAGCTGAAGAACGGCTGGCACCTGAAGTCGCTGAAGAAGTGCGTCTCGGCTGGCGAGGCCCTGCCGGCGGCCACCTCCGACGCCTGGTTCGAGGCGACCGGCGTGCGGATCATCGACGGCATCGGCTCGACCGAGATGATCCACATCTTCATCTCCGCCGCCGGCGACGACATTCGCCCCGGCGCGACCGGCCGGCCGGTGCCGGGCTACGAAGCGCGCGTGCTGGACGAAGCCGGCCGGCCGCTGCCGCTGGGAAGCACGGGGCGCCTCGCCGTGCGCGGCCCGACGGGCTGCCGCTACCTCGCCGACGAGCGGCAGAAGGTCTACGTCGCGAACGGCTGGAACCTGACCGGCGACGTCTACCGCCAGGACGAGGACGGCTGGTTCTGGTTCGTCGGGCGGGCCGACGACATGATCGTGTCCTCCGGCTACAACATCGCCGCCGCCGAGGTGGAGAACGCGCTGCTGCAGCACCCGAAGGTGGCCGAGTGCGCCGTCATCGGCGTGCCGGACGAGGAGCGCGGCCAGATCTGCAAGGCCTATGTCGTGCTGCACCCCGGCGCCGAACCGGGCCCGGAACTGGCGGCCGAACTGCAGGCCTTCGTCAAAGGCGCCATCGCCCCCTACAAGTACCCGCGCGCGGTCGAGTTCGTCCGCGAGCTGCCCAAGACCCAGACCGGGAAACTGCAGCGCTTCAAGTTGCGTGAGACCGCATGAACGCCTTCACCGTCCAGATCCCCATCCGCTTCGGCGATTGCGACGCCGCCGGCATCGTCTTCTACCCGCGCTATTTCGAGATGCTGAACCGGGTGGTCGAGGACTGGTTCGGCCAGGAACTGGGCCGGCCGTTCCGGGCCCTGCACCTGCAAGAGGGCTTCAGCGTGCCGACCGCGCGCTTCGAGGTCGACTTCCGCAAGGCCTCGCGCATGGAGGACGTGCTGGAGTTCGCGCTGGCGATCGAAAGCCTGGGCCGCGCGTCCTGCGGCCTGCGTGTCCAGGTGCGCTGCGGCGACGAACTGCGGCTGGACGTGAAGCAGACCATCGTCTTCGTCGAGCAAGCGACCATGAAGCCCACCCCTTGGCCGGACGACCTGCGCGCCGCCATGGCGCCCTTCCTCGCCCTGGAGACCGCCTGATGCAGACCCTGCTTCCCGAAGGCTGGCCGCGGCCGAAGGGCTACGCCAACGGCGTCGCCGCCGAGGGCAAGATGATCTTCGTCGCCGGCCAGATAGGCTGGACGCCGGAGGGCGTGTTCGAGGCGGCCGACTTCGCCGGCCAGTTCCGCCAGACCCTGCTCAACACCCTGGCCGTCCTGAAGGCCGGCGGCGCGGGTCCCGAGCATGTCGTGCGCATGACCTGGTACGTGGTCGACAAGCGCGAATACCTGGCCGCCCTGCGCGAGGTCGGCGCCGCCTGGCGCGAGCTGATGGGCGCGAACTATCCGGCCATGGCCGTGGTCGAGGTGAAGGGATTGGTCGAGGACGCGGCCAGACTGGAGATCGAGACGACGGCGGTGGTGTGAACGTCTCCTCCCCTGTGGAGCGCAGCGGAACGGGGGAGGGGGACCGCCCGAAGGGCGGTGGAGGGGGCGGGCCGGCGCACGGCGGGGCCATCCCTTGTTCGACGAAAATCCTAGAGGGTGCGGTTGCGGTTCGCCCCCTCCACCATGCTTCGCATGGTCCCCCTCCCCCGCTGCGCAGGGGAGGAGAGGCCAGCTCAGGCCGGGATGGCCTGCGCCCAGGCCAGGGCCGCCTCGCGCTCGTCTGGCGCGAAGGTGCGGATCTCGGTGTGGCGGTAGATCGGGTCGACCAGGCCGACCAGGGCCTTAACCCAGCCGCGGTCGGTGACCACCGCCTCGCGCGGGAAGCGCTTCAGCTCGCCGAACTTGCTGAAGGCGTAGCGCAGGTCCTTGATCAGGGCCTCGGCGGTCATGTCGGTGAAGTCGACCATGTCGACATAGACGCCCAGTTTGTCGTGGCGGCTCAGGCGCGCCTCGAGGTCGGCGACGACCTTGTCGTAGTCCTCGCCGGTGAGCTCGCCGCTCAGCCGGTAGGCGGCCACGTGGTCGGGGGCGGGCAGGATCTCGATCATCCGGGGTCTCCGAAAGTGGAGCTCACCCTACGGCCACGCGCGGCGCGGCCGCATCTCCGGAAAAACGCGTAGGTCAGCCCTTGCCCGGCAGGAAGGGCGAGAAGGTGATGACCGTGAAGGTGTCGCGGATGTGCGGGCGGGTCTGGACCTTCTTGGTCACGAAGGTGCCGATGTCCTCGTCCTTGGCTAGGTGGAACTTGGCTAGCAGGTCGTACTGGCCCGAGGTCGAATAGACCTCCGACACGTTCTCGACGTTGTCGACCATGTCGGCCGCCACGTCGTTGGCCTTGCCCAGCTCGCATTTGATGAAGACGAAGATGGCCGTCATCATGACGTGTGGTTCTCCCGGTCGTGCGGGGCACCCCTAGCGCAAGGCTCGCCATGCACCAAGCCGATCCGCTCGCCGACCTGGATCTCGAGGCCGAATACAACAACCGCGCCCGTGTGCCCGAGCACCCCGGGATCATGCAGGGCTGGGCCGCCGACGCGGCCGCCTATCGCGATCAGCATGCGCCGGTGGAGCTGCGTTACGGCCCCGGCAAGCGCGAGGTCATGGACCTGTTCGAGGCCGGCGAGGGGCCGACTGTCCTGTTCATCCACGGCGGCTACTGGCAGGCGCTGGACCGCTCCTGGTTCAGCCACATGGCGCGCGGCCTGAACGCGCGCGGGATCGGGGTCGCCGTGCCGAGCTACGACCTGTGCCCGAACGTCGGCGTCGGCCGGATCGTCGAGCAGATGCGCGCCGCGGGCCAGGCCCTGGCCGCCCACACCGCCCGCTCGTTCGTGGCGGCGGGGCACTCGGCCGGCGGGCACCTGTCGGCCTGCCTGCTGGCCACCGACTGGGCGGAGCTGGGCACGCCGGTGCGGCCGGTGAACGCCGCCTACGCCATCTCCGGCCTGTTCGACCTGAACCCGCTGGTGCCGACCTCGATCAACCGGGCGCTCGGCCTGGACGCGGCCGAGGCGAGCCGGCTCAGCCCGCTGCACTGGACGCCGCCGGCCGGCAGCCGCCTGGACGCCGTTGTCGGCGGGGCGGAGAGCGGCGAGTACCTGCGCCAGAGCCGCCGCATGGCCGAGCGCTGGAGCGGGCAAGGCGTGACCACCCGCTACGAGGCGATCGAGGGCGCGAACCACTTCACCGTCATCGCAGGCCTGGCGGAGCCGGACTCGGCCATGGTGGCGCGGGTGGCGGAGCTGGCTGCGCACTGAGCCCCGCCCCCGCAAGGGGAGAGGGTCAGGTCCGCGCCCAACCCCCACCCAGCGCCTTGAACAGAGCGATCTGCTGGTTGGTCAGCTCCGCGTCGCTGCGGGCCAGTTCGGCCTCCAGCACCGCCAGGCTGCGCTGGGCGTCCAGCACCGACAGGAAGCTGTCGGCGCCTTCTTCATAGCGCAGGCGGGCCAGGCGGGTGGCTTCGGCCGACTGGTCGCGGGCGGTCTGCAGCGCGGCGTGGCGTTCCAGTTCATCGGCGTAGCGGGTCAGGGCGCCTTCGACTTCTTCCAGCGCGGTCAGCACCGTCTTGTCGAACTGCGCCAGCGCCATGTCGGTCCCGGCCTGGGCCTGGGCGATCCGCGAGCGCGCGACCGTCACGTTCGGGAAGCTCCAGGAGATCAGCGGCCCGGCGCTGAAGTGCAGGGCGCGGTCGTCGTTCAGGTCGCTCACGCCCGGCGCGACGCCGCCGACCGAGCCCCCCAGCACGACGCTGGGATAGAGCGAGGCGGTCGCCACGCCGACCCGGGCCGAGGCCGCGGCCAGCTGGCGTTCGGCCTGGCGCACGTCGGGGCGGCGGCGCAGCAGGCTGGCCCCGTCGCCGACGGGAAGGATGCTGGCCACCTTCGGCGCCTGGGCGCAGTCGGCCACGCCGGCCGGGACCTCGGCCGGCGGCTTGCCGGTCAGCACCGCCAGGCGGAACAGGGCTGCGTCGCGCTGGCTGTTCAGCGGCGGCAGGGTGGCGCGCGCGCTCTCCAGCTGGGTGCGGGCGCGGGCGACGTCGAGGCCCGTGCCCTTGCCGGCCGCCAGTTGGCGTTCGGTCAGGTCGTAGGTCTCCTGCTGCAGCTCCAGCGTACGCTTGGCCACCGCGATCTGGGCGTTGGCCGAGCAGGCGTCGGCGAAGGCGCGGGCGGTCTCGGCCGCGACGCTGACGCGGGTGACGTCCAGCGCCGCCTCAGCCGCGTCGGCGTCGGCGCGGGCCGCCTCGATCGAGCGACGCACGCGGCCGAACAGGTCGACCTCGTAGGAGACGTCCAGGCCCGTGCCGTAGGTCTCCACCTCGTCCAGCGGCGCGGGCGCGCCGGTGGTGGTGGCCGCCGTCCGGCCCCAGTTCCCCGAAGCCGACAGGGTGGTGGAGGGCAGGCGCGCGGCGCGGCTCTCGCCGAGCACGGCGCGCACCCGGGCCAGGTTGGCCGCGGCGATCTCCAGGTCCTTGTTCTTCTGCAGGGCCTCGGCGATCAGGCCGTCCAGCGCCGGGCTCTGGAACAGCCGCCACCAGTCGTCCCGAGGGGCTTCCGCCGAGTACGGCCCCTGGGCCGCGCTGACGAAGGCGCCCTGGGCGCTGATCGGGGTGACCGGGGCCTTGTGGTCGGGGCCGACCGCGCAGGCGCCCAGGGCCAGGACGGAGGCGGAGACGAGGGCGAAGAGGGGGCGGCTCATCGGGCGATCCGTCCTTCCTTGGTCATGCGCAGTTCGTAGTCGGGTTCGTCGTTGTCGGCGGTCGGCGAGAGGTCTTCGGGCTCGTACGGGGCGTGCACCGCCTCGCCGAAGGCCGAGGGGATCTCGCGCTCCTTCGCCGCCTTCTTGGGCAGCAGGCCGGCCAGCTTGCGGCAGACCACGTAGAAGACCGGCGTGAACACCAGGCCGAACAGGGTCACCCCGATCATCCCGAAGAACACCGCGGTGCCGAGCGCCTGACGCATCTCCGCGCCGGGGCCGGTGGCGATGGCCAGCGGCAGCACCCCCAGGATGAAGGCGATCGAGGTCATCAGGATCGGACGCAGGCGGGTGCGCGCGGCGCTGATGGCGGCGTCGAACCGGTCCTGGCCCTGATCCTCCTCGGCCTGCTTGGCGAACTCCACGATCAGGATGGCGTTCTTGGCGGCCAGGGCGACCAGCACGATCAGGCCGATCTGGGTCAGGATGTTGTTGTCCATCCCGCGCAGGTTCACGCCGATCATGGCCGCCAGGATGCACATCGGCACGATCAGGATGACCGCCAGCGGCAGGGTCAGGCTCTCGTACTGGGCGGCCAGGACGAGGAAGACGAACACCACCGCCAGCAGGAACACCAGGGCGGAGCCGGAGCCGGCCTGCTTCTCCTGCAGGGCCAGGTCGGTCCACTCGTAGCTCATGCCGTCGGGCAGGCGCTGGGCGGCCAGCTCTTCCATGGACTTCAGGGCCTGGCCGCTGGACACGCCCGGCGCGGCGGAGCCTTGCAGTTCGGCGGCCGGGAACAGGTTGTAGCGGACCACGCGCGAGGGGCCGCTATCGTCCTTCAGGGTCGCCACCGAGCCCAGCGGGACCATACCGCCGGAGTTGGAGCGCACCTTGAGCGAGGCGATGTCGGAGATGTCGTCGCGGAAGGCCGGCTCGGCCTGGGCGGTCACCCGGAAGGTGCGGCCCAGCAGGTTGAAGTCGTTGACGTAGGACGAGCCCAGGTAGACGCCCAGCGTGTCGAACACCTGGCCGGGCTGCACGCCCAGCAGTTGCGCCTTGTCGCGGTCGACGTCGGCGGTGATGCGCGGCGAGCCGGTGTTGAACAGGGTGAAGACCTGCTGGACGTCCTTCACGCCCTGGGCCGACATCATCATGTCCATGGTCGCCCCCTCCAGCGCGCGGTAGCCGGCGCCGGAACGGTCCTGGACCATCATCTTGAAGCCGCCGCCGTTGCCGAGGCCGGGGACCGCGGGCGGAGCGATGACCATGATGTTGGCGGCCTCGATCGAGCCGAGCTTCTGGCTCAGGGCCTGGGACAGGGCGTTCGCCGTCAGCTCCGCCTTTTCGCGATTGGCGAAGTCGTCCAGCTTCACGAACATGGTGCCGGCGTTGGACTGCATGGAGAAGCTGGCGCCGTCGAGACCGGCGAACACCGAGGCTTCCTTCACGCCGGGCGTCTGGCGGACCAGCGACACGGCCTGCTGCAGCACCGCGTCGGTGCGTTCCAGCGACGAGCCGGGCGGCAGCTGCACGACGCCGATCAGCACGCCCTGGTCCTGCTCCGGGATGAAGCCGGTCGGGGTGGCGGCCAGCCGCCAGCCGGTCAGGGCCAGCAGGCCGACGTAGACGATCAGCACCATGGCGCCGGTGCGCACCAGTCGCGCGGTCATGCGGCCGTAGCGGTCCGACAGCCAGTCGAAGCCGGCGTTGAACTTGTGCGCCGCGATCCGCAGCGGCTTCAGCCAGCGCGGGCCGTGGTCGAGGCCGTGGTCCGCGTGCGGCTTCAGCAGCAGGGCGGCCAGCGCCGGCGACAGGGTCAGCGACACCAGCAGCGAGAAGATCGAGGCGGCCGAGATGGTCACCGCGAACTGGCGGTAGAAGATCCCCGGCACGCCCGGCAGGAAGGCGCTGGGCACGAACACGGCGGTCAGCACCAGGCCGATGGCGACCAGGGCGCCGGACACTTCGTCCATGGTGCGCCGCGCGGCCTCGCGCGGGGTGAGCCCCTCGCGCATGTTCCGCTCGACGTTCTCGACCACCACGATGGCGTCGTCGACGACGATGCCGACAGCCAGCACCAGGGCGAACAGGGACAGCGAGTTCAGCGAGAAGCCGAGGCCCAGCAGCACGGCGAAGGAGCCGACCAGGGCCACCGGAATGGCCAGGATCGGGATCACCGCCGCCCGCCAGGACTGCAGGAAGACCACGACCACGAGTACGACCAGAAGCACGGCTTCCAGCAGGGTGTGCTGCACCGACTCCACCGAGGCGGCGACGTATTCGGTCGGGTTGTAGGGGATGGAGTATTCGAGGCCGGGCGGGAACGAGCCCTTGGCCTCTTCCATGCTCTTCAGCACGCGGTCGGCGGTGGCGAGCGCGTTGGAGCCCGGCTGCTGGACGACGGCCAGGGCCACGCCCCGCTCGCCGCCGAAGTAGGCGCGGATGCCGTAGTCCTGCGAGCCCAGCTCGACCCGGCCGATGTCGCGCACGCGGGTCACTCGACCCTGCGCGTCGGTTTTCACGACGACGTCTTCGAACTGGCGCGGGTCGCTCAGGCGGCCTTCGACCTGCACCGGCAGCTGGAAGGCCGCGGCGTTGGTGGCGAAGGGCGGCTGGCCGATGGCGCCGGCGGCGACCTGCACGTTCTGGCCGCGGAGCGCGGTGACGATCTCGGGGGCGGTCAGGTCGTGGGCGGCCGCCTTGTTCGGGTCGATCCAGACCCGCATGGCGTAGTTGCCGCCGCCGAACACGTTGACCCCGCCCACGCCGTCCAGGCGCAGCAGGCGGTCACGCAGGACCGAGTTGGCGTAGTTGCCGACATAGTCGACGTCGAGGCCCGGGTCCTTGGACTTCAGGGCCACGATCATCAGGAAGCCGGTGGACTGCTTGTTCACCGTCACGCCGATCTGGCGCACCTGCTCGGGCAGGCGCGGTTCGGCCAAGGCGACGCGGTTCTGGACCAGCACCTGGGCGGCGTCGAGGTCGGTGCCCGGCTTGAAGGTGACGGTGACCTGGGCCGTGCCGTCGGAGGTCGAGGACGAGGACATGTAGAGCATGCCCTCGACCCCGTTGATCTCCTGCTCCAGGGGCGCGGCGACGGTCTCGGCCAGGGTCTCGGCCGAGGCGCCCGGATAGGCGGCGCGGATGGCGATGGTGGGCGGCGCGATCTCCGGATACTGCGCCAGCGGCAGCAGCGGATAGGCGAAGGCGCCGATCAGGGTGATGAACACCGCGATCACCGCCGCGAAGATCGGCCGGTCGATGAAGAACCGTGAGAGACGCATGATTGTCCGTTCGCCTCAGATCAGAGGGCGGGCGTGGCGGAGGCGGCCGGGGCGACCGAGGCGACCGGCAGGGGCGCGTCGGTCTTGGCGTCGGCCTTCACCGTGGTGGGCTTTGGCGTGACCTTCTGGCCGGGGCGGGCGCGCTGCACGCCGTCGACGATCACCTTGTCGTTCGGGGCCAGACCGCCGCGCACGACGCGCAGGCCGCCCGAGCTGAGCGGGCCCAGCTTCAGCGGCTTGGCCGCGACCGTGCCGTCCGGACCGACCACCAGGGCCACCTTGCGCGGGCCGTCGGTGACGACCGCCGCGTCGGGGATCAGCATGGCCTGGTAGGCGCCCGAGCCCTGCAGCTTGGCGTGGCCGAACATGCCCGGCTTGATGAAGCCGCCGGGGTTGTTCACGACCGCGCGCAGCCGCACCGTGCCGGAGCTGGCGTCCAGCGCGTTGTCGGAGAAGTCGAGCTGGCCGCTCCAGCGGTAGTCGCCTTCGTCCTGCAGACGGATGCGCACGGGCGCGGCCTGGGCGGCGCGGCTCTGGCGCTGATACTTCAGCAGCAGGGCTTCGGACGCCTCGAAGGTGAAGTGGATCGGCTCGGTCGAGACCACGGTGGTCAGCGGCTCGCCGGTGGTGGCGACCAGGTTGCCGGCGTCGACGCGGCGATCGGACACGCGGCCGGACACCGGGGCCACCACGCGGGTGAATTCGACGTCGAGCGCGCGCGACTGCACGGCGGCCTGGGCGGCGGCGAGGCCGGCTTCGCTCTGGGCGACGGCGGCCTGCTTCTGGTCGACCTCCTGCTGCGACACCGCCTTGGCGTCGAGCAGGCGGCGGGCGCGCTCAAGTTCGGCGCGGGCGAGCGTCAGGCCGGCGCGGGCGCGGGCCTCCTCGGCCTTGGCGGCGGCGAGCTGGGCCTGGAAGGGCCGGGCGTCCAGGCTGAACAGCAGCTGGCCCTTCTTCACGAACTGGCCGTCGCGGAAGTGGATCTGCTGCAGATAGCCCGACACGCGCGGGCGCACCTCGACGCGCTGCACCGCTTCGAAGCGGCCGACATAGTCGTCCCAGTCCACCACGTCCTGCATGAGGGGAGCGGCCACGGAGACCGGCGGGGCCATGCCGCCGGCCGGCGGTCCGTCCGCCTTCTTGGCGCCGCAAGCGGAAAGGGCCGTGGCGGCGAGCAGCGCGCAGGCGAGCGTGGGGAGCCGTCGCATCAGCGAAGTCCTGTATTTTCAAAGGGAAGCTCGCCCGACGCGGCGCCGATGGGGACCCGGGGGAGGGGGGCGGCGGGGCGTGGGCGAGCTAAGTCAACGGTTGGTGACGTATCAATTGCCGAGTCGCGCCACGTTTGTCAACCGGTGTTGACAATGGTAAACCGGACGACGTGAAACCGCTTTGTCCGCCTGCGCGTGCGCGCAACTCCACCGAGACCCGCGCCTTGATCCTGGCGGCCGCGCGCCGACTGTTCGCGCGCGACAGCTACGAGCAGGTCGGCATGCGCGACGTGGGCGCGGCGGCCGGCGTCGATCCGGCCCTGATCGTCCGCTACTTCGGCGGCAAGGAGGGGCTGTTCGCCGCAGTCTTGGCCGCCTCGCACGACCCGAAGGAGCTGTTCGTCGGCGACCGGGCCGACATCGGCGAGCGGGTGGCGCGCGCCGTCGCCCTCGACTAGAAGGGGCCGGAAGGCCTGGAGGCGCTGCTGATCTGCCTGCACTCGGCCTCGTCGCCGAAGGCGTCGGACATGCTTCGCGAGTCGGTCGAGCAGCGCTTCGTCGCGCCCCTGACCGAATGGCTGGGCGGCCCCGAGCACCAGACGCAGGCGCGGCTGATCTTCGCCTACGTCATGGGGGTGGCGGTGACGCGCGCCATGATGACCACCGCCGCGCCGTGCACGCCCGAGCAGACGCAGGCTTTCTGCGACCGCTTCGCCCGCGACATTCAGGCGCTGGTCGAGCGTCCGCTGGAAGAATAGGGCGTCAGATCAACCGAGCCCGGAGGGCTCGAAGGAACGGATCAGCCGACGGCGGCTCGGCGGCCGCGGCCGGTCTCTTCGACTTCCGCTTCGGCTTCCGCCTCGCCCGCCAGGGCCAGGTTCATGGCCGCGCGCAGGCGCTCCGGCTTGATCGGCTTTTCGACCACGCAGGCCATGCCGATCGAGGTGTAGTGCTTGGCGTCGTCCGGATCGGCGTTGGCGGTCAGCGCAATGATCGGCACTTCGCTTTCCGGGCCGGTCAGGGCGCGGATGGTCTTGGTCGCCTGGACGCCGTCCATGCGCGGCATCTTGATGTCCATCAGCACCAGGTCGAAGCGGCGGCTCTTCACCGCTTCCACGGCCTCCAGGCCGTCCTCGGCGCACTCGGAGGTGCAGCCGAACATTTCGCACAGCGCCTGGGCGACCACGCGGTTGGTGGCGTTGTCGTCGACGATCAGGATGTGCGGCTGGGCCTGCAGCTGCAGCTCTTCGAGCTGGGCCACGTTGCTTTCGCCGGCGCGCTCCAGCCGCGCCAGCGGCGCGCGGGCTTCGAAGGCGAAGGTCGAGCCGCGGCCCGGGTTGGAGTCGGCCCAGATGCGGCCGCCCATGGTCTCGGCGATCTGGCGGCAGATGGCCAGGCCCAGGCCCGAGCCGCCGTACTGCTGGCCCGGCGCGTGGACGAAGGGCTCGAAGATGGTCGCCAGCTTGTCCTTGGGAATGCCCGGGCCGTTGTCGCGGACGCTGCCCTCCAGACGCACGTCGGCGCCGTCGGCCACCGCGCGCAGGCTGGCCTCGACCACGCCGTTGCGGGCGAACTTCAGGGCGTTGCCGATCAGGTTGTTGAACACCTGCTTCAGGCGCGCGGAATCGAAGCTGGCGGCCAGGTCCGGGTCGCCGTCGAAGCTGACCAGCAGCGAGACGTTGTCCTGGGCCGCGCGCGGCGCCCACAGGGCCTGCACGTCGTCCATCAGCTCGCGCACGAAGGTCGGCTGCGGCGAGAAGGCGAGCTCGCCGGCCTCGGCGCGCGACAGGTCCAGCGCGTCCGACAGGATGCGCAGCAGGGTCTCCGAGGAGTCCACGATGGTCTGCACGTAGGCCTGGGCGTCGCGGCCCAGCGGCTGGCGCTGCAGCAGTTCGGCGACGGCCAGCACGCCGTTCATGGGCGTGCGGATCTCGTGGCTCATCACCGCCAGGAACTGGCTTTTCGCCCGGGCCGAGGCCTGGGCCAGGGTCTGCGCCTCGCCTAGCGAGCGGACCACTTCGGATAGTTCGTCGGCGCGCGCGCGGCTGGCGGCGCTGGTCGCCTGCAGCAGCGACAGCACGGTGCCGACGCCCAGGTAACGGCCCTGGTCGGTGACGATGAAGCCGCGCATCAGGGTCGAGGCGCGCTCGGTCAGCATGGCGTCGCAGAAGGTGGAGATGGCGGTCGACGCCTCCACCACCACGGGTTCGACGTCCATCAGGGCGGTGATGGCCCGCTTGCCGAACAGCTCGCGGCCGAACTGGGCCGACATGCGCACGAGGAAGGCGTTGCGTTCGACCAGGCCGACCGGGCGGTCGCCTTCGACGACGGGGATGACCAGGGTGTCGGGTTCACGCTCGAAACGAGCGTAGACGTCCGCGCCGAGCGTCTCGGGCGAAATCGGCGTCGCCCGCTCCGTCAAGGTGTCGATCGTCGGCATCTACTACGCCCGCCGTTCCCCAATTACCCGACGATCTAACGGCTACACTTTTGCAGAGTGGTTAAGTCGGCGGCCCGGACTGGTGGATTTCCCACGGAAATTCGTCTGATTTTCGACGGAAAGGATGAACGGGCGTAAATATTCGTGTGGTGGTTGTAATCTTCGCCGTTCAGGAGGCGTCCTCGCCCGGCCCGACCGCCTCGTCGAGGATCCAGTCCACGAAGCCGGCGTGCGAGCGCGCGCGGTCGACCGGCAGGGCCAGCACGCAGGGCGTTTCATAGGGGTGACGCTCGACCAGGCGCGCCTTCAGCGCCTCGGCCGCCGCGGCGCTGGTCTTCAGCAGCATGGGCGTCTCGACCGAGCGCTCGATCGCGCCCTGCCAGCGATAGACCGAGCGTATGGCCCCCAGCACGTTGGCGCACGCGGCCAGCCGGTCGGCCACGACTTCGGCCGCGAAGGCCTCGGCCGTTTCGGCGTCGGGCCAGGTGGTGTAGAGGAGGACGACGTCCGACATATCCGTTTCCGCTCCGGTCCGTCCCTATATGTACGGCGGACCCGCGACTGCCCATGACCTTGAACGCATCTGAATTCGATCCCGCCGCCGCGGCGCTCGTCCTGTTTTCCGGCGGCCAGGACTCCACCGTCTGTCTGGCCTGGGCGCTGAAGCGCTATGGCCGGGTCGAGACGGTCGGCTTCGACTACGGCCAGCGCCATTCGGTGGAGCTTCAGGCCCGCGACACCGTGCGCGCCCACATCCTCCAGGTGATGCCGGAGGCGGCCGAGCGGCTCGGCCCCGACCACCGCGTCGACATCCGCGGCTTCGGCGAGGTGGCGGAGTC
The DNA here is from genome assembly GCF_010975005.1 of Caulobacter sp. 17J65-9. GTDB lineage: Bacteria > Pseudomonadota > Alphaproteobacteria > Caulobacterales > Caulobacteraceae > 17J80-11. The sequence continues at coordinate 42,685 of NZ_JAAIVC010000004.1, forward strand.
CGCGCTGACCCGCGAGCGCGCCATCGAGATGGACGAACGCGGCCTGCCCTCGACCTTCGTGCCGGGGCGCAACCTGGTGTTCCTGACCTACGCCGCGGCGCTCGCCGACCGGCGGGGGATCGACGTGCTGGTCGGCGGCATGTGCGAGACCGACTTCTCCGGCTATCCGGACTGCCGGCGAGACACGATGGACGCCATGGAGCAGTCGCTGCGGCTGGGCATGGCCCGGCCGTTCCGCATCGAGACCCCGCTGATGTGGCTGACCAAGGCGCAGACCTGGGCCCTGACCGAGGCGCTCGGCGGCCGTGCCCTGGTCGATCTCGTGCTGGAAGACACCCACACCTGCTATCTCGGCGAGCGCGGCGAGCGGCGGGCCTGGGGCTATGGCTGCGGCGTCTGCCCGGCGTGCGATCTGCGCGCCAAGGGCCATGCCGAATGGGCGGCGGTGAGCGCGTGACCTACACCGTCAAGGAGATGTTCCTGACCGTCCAGGGCGAGGGCGGCCAGGCCGGCCGGCCGGCGGTGTTCCTGCGTTTCGCGGGCTGCAACCTGTGGAGCGGGCGCGAGCAGGACCGGGCGACCGCGGTCTGCACCTTCTGCGACACGGATTTCGTCGGCACGGACGGCGAGGGCGGCGGCAAGTTCGCGACGGCCGAGGCCGCGGCCGACGCGGTCGCCGCCAAGTGGCTGGGGCCGGACGGCGAGCCGAAGCTGGTGGTCTGCACCGGCGGCGAGCCCTTGCTGCAACTGGATGCGCCGCTGATCGACGCCCTGCACGCCAAGGGCTTCGAGATCGCGGTGGAGTCCAACGGCACGCTGAAGGCGCCGGCGGGCATCGACTGGATCTGCGTCAGTCCCAAGGCCGACGCGGCCCTGGCCCAGACCTCGGGCCAGGAGCTGAAGCTGGTTTTCCCGCAGAAGGGCGTCGATCCGGCCCGCTTCGAGGGGCTGGATTTTGAGCGCTTCTACCTGCAGCCGATGGACGGCCCGGACCGCGACGCGAACACGCACGCGGCCGTCGCCTATTGCCTCGCACACCCGCGGTGGCGTTTAAGCGTGCAGACCCACAAATACATCGGAGTTCCGTGAGCGCCGGCGCGCACGCGGGCCCTCAGACTTGAAGTTATGACCGAGCCGCTTTTCGAGATCACCAAGGCCGCCCACTTCGACGCGGCCCACCATTTCCCGAACGGGCCTGAAGAGAGCCCGTACCGGCGGCTGCACGGTCACTCGTTCAAGGTCGAGGCGACGGTGCGCGGCCCGGCCCAGGGCGTGATGGGCTTCGTCGCCGACCTCGGCGAGCTGGACGCCGAGCTGCGCGCGGTGGCCGGCGAGCTGGACCACGGCCTGCTCAACGAGAAGCCGGGGCTGGAGGTGCCGAGCCTTGAGCACCTGTGCCTGTATTTCGCCGAGCGCCTGAAGCCGCGCTTCCCGGGCCTGTGCCGGGTGGTGCTGTCGCGCCCGACCATCGGCGAGAGCTGCGCGCTCAACCTCTGAGCTTAGATCCTCCCCCTCTGGGGGAGGGGGACCACGCGAAGCGTGGTGGAGGGGGCTCGTCTGGGCGCGACGGAAGCCGCGCGCTCCGCTGGAGCCCCCCACGGCGGCTGACGCCGCCTGCTCCCCCCAGCGCTCCGCTCGGGGGGAGATCTACGACGCTCAGTCGTCGCCCTTTTTCTTCTTGTCCTTCTTGTCCTTGTCAGATCCCGGCGTGACCACGTCGATGCCGGTCTCGACGACCGCGCCGGTCACCTTGACGCCGGTGACCACGACGTCGCCGGCGACCTTGACGGCCGTGCCGACCAGGCAGCCCTGCAGGCTCAGGCCTCCGCCGATCAGGGCGGCGGCGAGCAGGAGGCGGGCGAGGGGACGGTTCATATGGCGGGCCTCCGGCGCGAGAGCAGACCAGAGACTACCTGCCGAACGTTAAGGTTCGAAGGCGGCCGATCCGCGCGGCTTAAACCTTGCCGGGAACGAAGCTGGCCCCGCCGGTCTGGGCCCGGTGGCGCAGCCAGGCGTCGGCCAGCACGCAGGCGGTCATCGCCTCCATCACCGGGGCGGCGCGCAGGCCCACGCACGGGTCGTGGCGGCCCTTGGTGACCACCTCCACTTCCGATCCGTCCTCGTCGATCGAGCGGCGCGGGGTGAGGATGGAGGAGGTCGGCTTGAAGGCGGCGCGGGCCACGATCGGCTGGCCGGTGGAGATGCCGCCCAGCACGCCGCCGGCGTTGTTGGACAGGAACAGCGGCCCGGTCGGACCGGCGCGCATCTCGTCGGCGTTGTCTTCGCCCGACAGCTCGGCCGAGCCGAAGCCGGCGCCGATCTCCACGCCCTTGGCGGCGTTGATCGACATCAGGGCCGCGGCCAGTTCGGCGTCCAGCTTGCCGTAGAGCGGCGCGCCCCAGCCGGCCGGCACGCCCTCGGCCACCACCTCGACGACGGCGCCGGCCGAGGAGCCGCGCTTGCGGGTCTCGTCGAGGAAGGCCTCCCAGGCCTCCACCACGCCGGCGTCCGGCGAGAAGAACGGGTTTTGCGACGTCTCGGCCCAGTCCCAGCGGCTGCGGTCGATTCTGTGCGGGCCGACCTGGACGACGGCGGCGCGGATCTGGACCGCCGCGCCCAGCACCTTGCGCGCCACCGCCCCGGCGGCCACGCGGGCGGCCGTCTCGCGGGCGGAGGAGCGCCCGCCGCCGCGCGGATCGCGCACGCCGTACTTGGCGAAATAGGCGTAGTCGGCGTGGCCGGGCCTGAACTGGCGGGAGATGTCGCCGTAGTCCTTGGAGCGCTGGTCGACGTTCTCGATCAGGATCGAGATCGGCGTGCCGGTGGTGAGCCCTTCGTGCACGCCCGAGAGGATGCGCGCGGCGTCCGGCTCACGCCGCTGGGTGACGAAGCGGCTGGTGCCGGGCTTGCGCCGATCCAGCTCGACCTGCAGGTCGGCTTCGGTGAGCGCCAGCCCCGGCGGGCAGCCGTCGACCACGCAGCCCAGCGCCGGGCCGTGGCTCTCGCCCCAGGTGGTGACGCGGAAAAGGTGGCCGAAGGTGTTGTGCGACATGGGACGACCGTTAGCCCACGCGCGCGTCGCTCACAAACACGCCGCCGCGCGAACGTCGGCCCAGGCGCTGGCGAACCGGCGCAGCCGCTCGCGCGCGCCGCTCATCACGCCCGCTTCGGCCGGCTTGAGCTTCAGGAACAGGTGGCCGCGCTCGTGGCCGCCGGAGGCCGGCAGGCCCAGGCCCTTCAGGCGAAGCCGCGCGGGCTCGGCCAGGCCCTTGGGCACCCAGACCGACTGCGGGCCGGCCAGGGTCTCGACCTCGATGCGCCCGCCGTCGCGCAGGGTGCGCGGATCGACCTCGACGCTCAGCCACAGGTCGTCGCCGGTCACCGACCAGCCGTCCTCGGCGGTGATGCGCACCTTCAGGAACAGGTCCTCGCCGCCCTTGGCCTGGCCTTTCAGGCGCACGGGCGCGCCGTTGCGCAGGCCGCCGGGCAGGCGCAGGCCCAGCTTGCGGCCGTTGGGCAGGCGGATGTTGCGGGCGAGGCCCGCATAGGCCTCGCGCGGGGTGATCTCCAGCGCCTCGCAGGCCGGCTCGGCCGCGGACGTGGTGGCGCGCGCGACCGTGGCGCGGGCGTCGTCGAGATGCTGCAGGGTGCGGTAGGCTTCGATGACCTGGCGGAAACGCTCCGGATCGCCGCCCTGGTCGGGGCGCGCGGCCTTGGCCGCCGTGCGGAACGCCGCCGCGGTCGCCTCGCGCGAGGCGCTAGCGGGAAGGCCGAGCAAGGTCCGCGCTTCCTGCGCGGTCATACCGGAGGTCTTCGACATCCCCGCAGGTTTGCGGCAGCGATCGTCAACGCCGCGTTAAGCGTGAATCGCGGGTTGCGACTGTGGGCGGGAAATGTCCGCTTTGGGTGGTGAGCGGATCACAGTGGGAGCGCGAGCAGCCCCCGATGGCGTCACCTCACATCACCGCCATCCAGCCGTGCCGTTCGAGATGAGCGATGAACTCGTCGATACACTCCGGCGAGAGATCGAAAGTCACCCGATACCCGCCCTTCGGATGACCTCCGACGATTTCGACATCTGTTGCACCGGGCGCGACTCCTAAGACCGCGTGCAACTCGATTTGCTCGTCAGTCGGGTGAAGCGTCTGCCCATCCCGTCGCATCAGTCGTTGATATTGGCGCATCGCCACTGAATCTCATGGGCTTGGGATGTCCGCTATGAGGCGAAAGCAGACATTGCTTACCCATTTCGTCATCCCGGCCGCAGCGGAGCGAAGCGCAGCGGAGAGCCGGGACCCAGCCGGCGCCACGCCTGTTGCAGGCCGCTCTTCACAGCGTCGGCGTCGTGCTTGCTGGGGCCCGGATAAGCGCTGCGCGCTTTCCGGGATGACGGACCGGGAGGAGGCCTGAGGCGGATCGCGTGCTTCGCCGGACCTGCAGGACGACGGACAAGCCGCTATATGCTCTCCGCCATGACTCGCTCGACCCTGATCCCGCCCAGCCCGTCGGACGCCGACTACGAGAGCGCTCACGCCGAGCACGCCGACGAGGCGATGTTCGAGCGGCACGAGCCGTTCGGCCTGTTCGGGGCCTGGCTGGAGGACGCCAAGCGCAAGGAGCCGAACGATCCCAACGCCATGGCGGTGGCCACCGCGGACGCCGACGGCCTGCCGGACGTGCGCATGGTGCTGCTGAAGGCGCTCGACGACCGGGGCTTCGTGTTCTTCACCAACACCGAGAGCGCCAAGGGCCGGCAGCTGGCCGCCAATCCGCAGGCGGCGCTGCTGTTCCACTGGAAGTCGCTGCGCCGGCAGGTGCGGGCGAGGGGGCCGGTCGAGCGCGTGACCGAGGCGGAGGCCGACGCCTATTTCGCCACCCGCGCCCGCGACAGCCGCATCGGCGCCTGGGCCTCGGAGCAGTCGCGTCCGATGGAAGGGCGCTTCGCGCTCGAAAAGCGCATCGCCGAGTACGGCCTGAAATACGCGCTGGGCGAGGTGCCGCGGCCGCCGCACTGGTCGGGCTACCGGGTGCTGCCGCTGGAAATGGAGTTCTGGCGCGACCGGCCGTTCCGCCTGCACGACCGCCTGGCCTTCCGGCGCGACAGCGTCGACGCCGCCTGGCTGACCGAGCGGCTGTTCCCCTGAGGCGTCAGCCGCCCGACGCCACCCGAGTGTAGCTGGTCTCCATCGGGTCCGAGCCCGGCATGTCCATCCAGGTGATCAGGCTGGTCTCGTCGCAGCTGTAGGTCTGCGTCGACTGCACCGGCCGGCCGGGGCCGATCGGCGTCGTGCGCGTGCCCCCGGCGGGAAGGGTGACCCGCGCCTGGCCGGCCAGGCTCTGCTCGCGCGGACACAGGTTGAGCCAGCCGTCGGCGGCCGACCAGTAACCGCCAGCCTGCGCCGCCAGGCGCCCCTGGCCTTCAGCCGTGCCGTCCGCGTGCTCCATCAGGATGGTCGCCGACGCGCGGAAGGTCCCGGTGGTGAACGAGCCGTCGTGGTTGAGGGTGAACACGTCGCCGCTGCGCTCGGCCGAGGGGATGGACGCGCCGGCCGGCATGTGGCGGCGCATCCACTCGACCGGCCCGCCGCCGGTCTGCCGCCAGGTCCCGACCAGGCAGGCGTCGACGGTTCGGATGGCGGCGCACTCGGCGCAGGCCGCCTCCTGCCGCGCCTCGATCTCCAGCGTCGCAGGCCTGCCGCCAGTGTTGAAGCCGGCGAAGCGGAAGCGTTCGTGCTCGCCTGAAGGGACCGCGATGCGGCCGGGCAGGTCGGCCCAGTCGCCGCCGGCGGCCGGCCTTGCGGCGTGGGGCACGTCGGGCCGGGTGTCGGTGCTCCAGTCGCCGCAGTCGCAGTCGATCCAGCCGCGCGCCAGCACGAACGGCTCCAGCGGGATCCGCTCGGTCCGGGCCGTGGTCCAGCTCCAGGTCGCGCCGTCCTGGGGCGTCATGGGCAGGGTCCCGCGCGGGCCGGGGATGCGGCGGTCCAGGTAGTCCTGGGCGAAGCGCAGCCAGTCGTCGCCCGGCAGGGCCTCGCGCATGGCGGTGATCTGGGCCCGCTCGTCGATCCGGTCGGCCATGCCGCTGAGGAAGCTCAGCATGCGGTCCTCGCCGCGATCGCCCGCCAGCCAGAAGAAGAACGGCGCGGCGGCGTAGCGCATGCGAAACAGCGGCGTCTCGGGCGAGCTCGCGTCGAAGGTGTCGAGGTGGCGCTGCAGGTAGGCGTCGGCCTCGGGCAGGGCGGCCGAGGCGAACCAGGCGGCCGAGCCCTCGATCCACCAGGCCCCGCCGTCGCCGGCCTCGGTCATGGAGGTCATCTGGCCGGGGCTGAGATTGGCCTTCTGCACGCAGTGGAAGATCTCGTGGGCGACGACGGCGGCGCCGCGCTCGTGGGTGGCGCCGGCGCCCAGCAGGAAGAACACGATCTGGCATTCGTCCGACTTGGGCGGGTCCATGTAGGTGAAGCCGGCGATGCCGCTGAACCGCTCGGCGTCGCGCCGCGGCGCGAAGTCGTCGGCGAACAGGATGGTGACGTCGTGCATGCGGTAGGGACCCATGCGGCCCAGCATGTCGATCGCCGCCTGCACGCCGCGCTGGTAGTCGGCCATCCGGCCCTCGTCGGCGGCCCAGTCGGCGGAGATGTCCTGGATGATGCGGATGCGCGGCGGGCCCTCGCCGGTGGCCGAGGTCGCCGACGGCACGGCGACGTTCAGGCGTTCCACGCAGAGGAAGTCGGCGTCGCGATAGCGCTCGTCGAAGCCGGCCATGTAGTTGCGGTCGGCGCAGTCGCCGAAGGCCGCCTCGGCCCGCCCGGGCAGGACCAGGGCCAGCATCAACCCGCACAGCACGCCGGCCAGGCCGGTCAGCCCCGGACGCGGCCGCCGCAGCCGCCGGATGAGGATCGATCTCCACATGGCGAGCCCCCGCTATCGCCGAGTTGAGAGTGCCGAAGTCCGTCGCGCCGTCAGGCGGCTTCCGCGCCCACGCCGTCGCGCACGCCGTAGCGCGCCAGGAAGGTCTCGACCGCCTCTTCGCAGATGTCTTCCAGCGGCCGCTCGACCGGCGCGTCGTCGCCGGCGACGAGCGGGACCAGGAAGGTCGGGTGCTCGATCATCCCCATCAGCTGCCCGGCCGCCCAGGAGGGCTTGGTCAGGCTGACCCGACCCTCCGCGTGCAGACGACGCAGGATGCCGATCAGCACCCCGCCGAATTCGTCTCTCAGGCGAGTGTGGAAGCGGCGCGCGACGGTCTCGAAGCGCCGCCGCTCGGCCGCGACCAGGCGGAAGATGGCGCGTACGAACGGATCGCTGATGAACCGCGCATAGGCGAGCGCGAAGGCCCGCAGCTGGGTCGCGCCGTCGCCCTGGACGTGGGCGGTCTCGCCGGCGCGGCGCATGAACACCTCGGCGGCCTCCTCGACCACGACGTGGAAGAGGTCGGACTTGCTTGGAAAATAAGCGTAAAGCGTGGCCGTAGACACGCCGGCGTCGCGAGCCACCGCCTCCATGCCGGTGGAGGCGTAACCTTCCGTCATGAAGCGCCGGCGCGCGGCGTCCAGGACGTCCTGGCGCTTGCGCTCGGAGCGGGCGTCCCGCTCGTCTTCGATCGGCATTCCCCAGAACCGCCGCGGCGCTCCCCACGCCGCAGGCGGCCTCCCTATTGCCTGTTAACCATGCTTTTAGATTTCCCCATTCAGGCGTGCAAGGCGACCGTCCACACGCTGGGTTTCAAACCATCGCTGGTGGTGCTGACGGGCCACGCCGTGTAAGTGCGCCGGCGTGAAATTCGTCGAAGATCCCGCCTGGCGCCGCGCCGAGGCCCGCCTGAAGGCGGAGGCCGAACGCGTCATCGAAACCCACTGCGCCGTGGTGTTCCTGGCCGGCCGGCGCGCGCGCAAGCTGAAGAAGCCGGTCGACCTCGGCTATCTGGATTTCTCCACCCTGGAGAAGCGCCGCTGGGCGATCGGCCGCGAGCTGGCCTTCAATCGCGAGACCGCGCCGGAAATCTATCTGGCCACGGACGAGGTGGAGGGCGAGCCGGTGCTGGAGATGCGCCGGTTCGACGAGGACGCGGTGCTGGCGCGCGACCCCGAACGGGTCGACGGCGAACTGGCCGAACAGCTGGGCCGCGCGGTCGCCCGCTTCCACCTGGGCGCGAAGGTCACGCCCGGCGGGGCGAACCTGCGCTACGTGCTGGATTCCAACGCCAATATCGTGCGCGCGCTCGACCTGGGGCATGAGCGGATCGAGCGCTGGGCGGGCGCCACCGAGGCGGCCTACGCCGCCTGCGAGGGCCTGCTGGACGAGCGCCGGCGCGCGGGCCTGGCGCGCCGCTGTCACGGCGACCTGCACCTGGGCAACCTGTTCGTCGAGGACGGGCGGCCGGTGATGTTCGACTGCATCGAGTTCAGCGACGTGCTGAGCGAGATCGACGTGCTGTACGACCTGGCCTTCCTGCTGATGGACCTGAGCTTCCGCGGCCGGGTCGAGGCGGCCAACCGGGTGATGAACGCCTGGCTGGACGAGGCCGCCCGCGGCTTCGGCGACGCCGCCTTCACCGGGCTTCGCGCCCTGCCGCTGTTCCTGTCGGTGCGGGCGGCGGTGCGCTGCCACGTGTCCGCGCAGATGGGCGACCGCGAGTTGGCCGGCCGCTATCTGGACGCGGCGATCGCGCTGCTGGAGACCTCGCCCGCCACGCTGACGGCGGTGGGCGGATTGTCCGGCTCGGGCAAGACCACCTGGGCGCGCCGGGCGGCGCCGGGCCTGGGCGCGGCGCCCGGGGCGGTGGTGCTGCGCTCCGACGAGATCCGCAAGCGGGTGTGGGGCGCAGCCGCCCTCGAGCGCCTACCGCCCGAGGCCTACGCCGCGGGACAGAGCGAGCGCGTCTATGCGCGCCTGATCCACGAGGCGCGGCTGTGCCTGGCGGCCGGGCGCTCGGCCGTGGTCGACGGGGTCTTCCTCAGGCCGTACGAGCGGGCCGCGGCCGAGGCGGCGGCGAGCGAAGCCGGCGCCGACTTCGACGGCGTCTGGCTGGAAGCCCCGGCCGAGGTGATGCATGCCCGCGTCGCCGCCCGGGTCGGCGACGCGTCGGACGCCGACGCCGCCGTGCTGGAGGCCCAGCTCGCCCGCGATCCGGGCGCGATCGGCTGGCGTCGCGAAAGGCTATGATCCGATGCGTTGCTTATCACTGATAAGCTAACTAGCTTGCCTCTGGAGCGCTGCGATTGAGACGGCGCCAGGGAGGTTGCTGATGCTGGGCCTGATGCAGGACTGGCCGTTGACGGTCGACAAGATCCTCGACCACGCCAAGAACTGGCACGGCCAGCGTGAGATCGTGACGCGTACGGTCGAGGGCCCGATCGTGCGGACCACCTACGCCGAGGTCCACGACCGGGCCAAGCGCGTGTCCAACGCGCTGAAGGGCTGGGGCGTGAAGCTGGGCGACCGGGTCGCCACCCTGGCCTGGAACACCCACCGGCACATGGAGTGCTGGTACGGCATCATGGGCATCGGCGCGGTCTGCCACACGCTGAACCCGCGCCTGTTCCCCGAGCAGCTGGCCTACATCATCAATCACGCCGGCGATAAGGTCATCTTCGTCGACCTGACCTTCGTGCCGCTGCTGGAAGCCATCATCGCCAAGTGCCCGACGGTCGAGCGGGTGGTCGTGATGACCGACGACTGGCACATGCCGCAGACCAAGCTGCCGCGCGCCGACTGCTACGAGCGGGTGATCCGCGACCAGTCGAACGAGTGCGAGTGGGGCGGCTTCGACGAGAACACCGCCTGCGGGCTCTGCTACACCTCCGGCACGACCGGCAATCCCAAGGGCGTGCTGTACTCGCACCGCTCGAACTTCATCCACGCCCTGGCCGGCCTGCAGGCCGACGTGCTGGGCGTGTCGGTGAAGGACGCGGTGCTGCCGGTGGTGCCGATGTTCCACGCCAACGCCTGGGGCATCGCCTTCGCCGCGCCGGCGGTCGGCGCCAAGCTGGTCATGCCCGGCGCCAGGATGGACGGCGCCTCGATCTACGAGCTGCTGGACACCGAGCAGGTCACCTATTCGGCCGCCGTGCCGACCGTCTGGCAGATGCTGCTGCAGCACATGCAGGCCGAGGGACTGAAGCTGCCGACGCTGAAGCGCGTCACCATCGGCGGCGCGGCCTGCCCGGCGGCGATCATCGAGAGCTTCTGGAACGACTACGGCGTCGAGGTGGTGCACGCCTGGGGCATGACCGAAACCTCGCCGCTGGGCACGGTCTGCAACCTGACCCCGGAAATCGCGTCCCTGCCGTTCGAGCAGCAGATGCCGATCCGCCTGAAGCAGGGCCGTCCGCCGCTGGGCGTCGAGCTGAAGCTGACCGACGACGCCGGCAAGAAGCTGCCGCACGACGGCAAGACCTTCGGCCACCTGATGGTGCGCGGTCCGTTCATCGCCGGCGCCTACTTCCACGGCGAGGGCGGCCACATCCTCGACAAGGAAGGCTTCTTCGACACCGGCGACGTGGCCAACATCTGCCCCGACGGCTTCATGCAGATCACCGACCGGGCCAAGGACGTGATCAAGTCCGGCGGCGAGTGGATCAGCTCGATCGACATCGAGAACATCGCCGTCGGCCACCCCAAGGCGGCCCTGGCCGCGGTGATCGGCGTGCCGCATCCCAAGTGGGACGAACGCCCGCTGCTGCTGGTCAAGCTGAAGGACGGCGAGAGCGCCACCCGCGACGAATTCCTCGACTTCCTGAAGGGCAAGATCGCCAAGTGGTGGACGCCCGACGACGTGGTGTTCGTCGACGACATCCCGTTGGGCGCCACCGGCAAGATCGATAAGAAGGTTCTGCGGGAGCGGTTCAAGGATCACAGGCTTCCCGAACCGGTGAGGTGAGGCGGTCATGACGCGGATCGAACGACAGTCGAAGGGGCGTAAGGCGGCCGGACTGGTCGTCGGTTTGGCGGTGGTGGTCGGCCTGGTCGCGCCGGTCCTGCTTTTGGTCGCCGCGCTCGGCGCCAAGGCGGGCGCGATCGACTGGAAGTTCGCGCTCGGCGTGATGACCCGCAGCTGGGTCTCGATCGCGGCCATAGTCGGCGTGGCGACCGGGCTGGTGGCCCTGCTGGCGGCTTTCACCGACTTCCGCCGGCTGGGAATCCCGGCCCTGATCGCGCTGCTGCTGCCGGCCGCGGTCCTGGGTGGTTTGTTCCGTTTCAAGCAAACGGCCCAGTCGGTGCCGCCGATCCACGACGTGTCGACCAACTGGGAAGAGCCGCTGGGCTTCAGCAAGAAGTTCATGAAGCTCGAGCGGGTGGGCGCGCCCAACCCGGTCGAGACCGATCCGCGCGCGCCGGAGAAGCCGGGCTCGCCCTGGTCGGGGCGGCGGGTGGCTGAGATCAACGCCGAGACCTGTCCCGGGGCCAAGCCGGTGCCGCGCATGGTCCCGCCCGAGCGCGTGCGTCAGGTGCTGGAGGACAAGGGCCTGGCCGTGTTCGGCTCGGCTCCCTGGATGGTCGAGGCCACGGCCGAGAGCACCTGGTTCGGCTTCAAGGACGACGTGGTGGTGCGCATGGGCCCGACCCGCACCGACGTGCGCTCGATCAGCCGCGTGGGCGTCTCCGACCTGGGCATGAACTGCAAGCGCGTCACCGAGATCGTCGAGGCGCTGTCGAAGTGAAGCACTTCCTTCTCTTTTACGAGGCCGGGCCGGACTATCTGGCCCGGCGCCCGGCCTATCGCGACGCGCATCTGGAGAAGGCCTGGGCCGCCTCCGAACGCGGCGAGCTGGTGCTGGGCGGGGCGCTGGCCGACCCGGTCGACGGCGCGGTCCTGTTGTTCAGGGCCGAAACGCGCGAGGTGGTCGAGGCCTTCGCAAAAGCCGATCCGTACGTCGTCGAGGGCCTGGTGACGGGCTGGCGCGTTCGCGAATGGACGACGGTGGCCGGCGAAGCCGCGGCCAGCCCGGTTCACCCCGCCAGCCGGTAGAGGCTGTCCGGCCCCGGCTCGCCGTCGGCCGCGACCTCGCCGGTGCGGACCAGGCCGATCAGGTGGGCCAGCACCGAGTGCGCCGCCGCCGGCCACAGCCGCCGGTCCACCTCGGCGTAGATCACCGGCACCATCTCGCCGATCGTCCGGTCGCCGGCGGCCAGCCGCGCCAGGATCTGCGCCTCGCGCGCCTTGCGGTGGGCGAGGTAGGCGTCGAGGAAGGGCGCGACCTCGGTCACCGGCGGCCCGTGGGTGGGCCACAGGGTCGAGAAGCCGCGCGCCCGCACCCGCTCCAGGCTGGCGTAGTAGGCGGCCATGTCGCCGTCGGGCGGGCTGATCACCGTCGTCGACCAGCCCATCACGTGGTCGCCCGGGAACAGGGCGTTCTCCTCCTCCAGCGCGAAGGCCATGTGGTTGGAGGCGTGTCCCGGCGTGGGAACGGCCTCGATGGTCCAGTCTGGGCCGGAGAACCGCTCGCCCCCCGTCAGCACCACGTCGGGCCGGAAGGTCTCGTCGTCGCCTTCCTCGAGCGTCGGGGCTTCGGCGTGGGCGGCCTCGCCCGGCGGCTGGGCGGCGTAGATCCGTGCGCCGGTCGCCCGCGCGAACGGGCGGGCGAGGGGAGAGTGGTCGAGGTGGGTGTGGGTGACGAAGACGTGGGTCACCCGTTCGCCTTCGACCGCCTTCAGCAGGGCGGCGAGATGCGAATCGAGCGCCGGGCCGGGGTCGATCACCGCCACCTCGCCGTGGCCGACGATGTAGGTGCCGGTGCCGGTGAAGGTGAACGGGCCGGGGTTCTCGGCCACCACCCGCCGGATGCGCGGCGAGACCTGGTCGACCCGGCCGTAGGCGAAGTCGAACTGGCGCACATAGGGGATCACGCCGGCCGCTCCGCCGCGGCGCCGGGCTTGCATTTACGACTCGTAAACCAAGCTGCGGAGGCTCCCATGGCGATCACGGCCGCCCTTTTCGTGTCGAATCGGCTCCAGAAGGCCGCCGCGGCCTTCCTGTGTCTCATGGCGGCGCATCTCGTGCTGGCGTCCTGCACGCCCGAGCCGGCCGTCGGATACGGCGCGGTGCGCGTGGCCGTCACACGCTGACGCTTCAGAGCCACGGCTCCAGATCGTAGCCGGCGGCCGCCCCAAGGCCGAGTAACTCGTCGCGGGTGCGCTCGCCGGTCAGGGCCTGTCCCAGGCTCCAGGCCGCGATCGACCGCGTGCCCGAGCGGCAATAGGCCAGCACCGGCCCCTGCGTCGCCGACACCGCCTCGGTCGTCGCCTGCGCCTGCTCGGCGGTGGGCCGGCCGCGAACGGGAATGGCCACGTAGGCCAGGCCGGCCGCGCGCGCGGCCTCGGCGATCGATTCGCCCTCCGGCTGGCCCGGCTCCTCGCCCTCGGGGCGATGATTGACGATCAGGGTGAAGCCGCGCTCGGCGGCGGCGCGCACGTCGTCCGGCCGGATCTGCGGGGACACCCAGAATCCGTCGGTGACCTTGCGGAACTCGGTCATGTGGTCGTCCTCACGCATCTGCGCGCGCCGGGACCGGCGCGCGACGAGTTCCTGCGGCTACTGCTCGCGGCGCGCCCGAATCGCGCGCTGGCCGTCGACCTTCAGGAAGAAGCTGCCGAGCGAGGCCTTGCGAATCTCCATCTTCGAGCCCTGCTTCGGGGCTTCGTTGACACGCTCGCCGTCGATCTGGCGCCACACCTGGCCGTCGGTGGCGGTCAGCACCCAATGGCCTTCGCGATCGCGCGAGGCGCGCGCCACAGTCAGCGTGACCTCGTCGATCTCCTCGCTCTTGCCGCCGTCGGCGCTGGCGCGGTCGAAAATCCTGAAGGCCCCGCCCAGCTCCAGGCCGAAGGCCTGGCGCTTGGCCTCGCGGATCTGGCCGCGGTCCATGACCACCAGGTCGCCCTTCTTCTCGGCGGCGTCCATGGCGGCGGTGGCCGCGTCGAAGCAGGCGAGTCGCGCGGCGTCTTCGGCGAGGCCTCGGCAGGCGGAGAGCTTCTGCAGCACGTCGGCGCGAGCCGGCGCCGGCGCTTCGGCCCGGGCCGCCCCGGCCAGCAGGGCGGCGCTCGCCGCCAGGGCCATGATCTTGGTGTTCGCGCGCATGATTCCGCCGCCTTCCCCGAAACTCGCCCCCATTGAAGAGAAAGGCGTGCGCCTGTGCAACCGGGCCACGCCCCGCGCCTGGGCGGAGAGCCGTGGTTTCGGAAATGGGGCGAACCTGTGGCCACGATGAGACAGGTCTGCGACGAACAGATTACACGCGAGTAATTTGGCGTTGACCGGAACGTAGCCTGCCATACCGTGGCCATATCCGGGGGCGTCACGCCTGCGGGCCAACGTCGCCTCGGCGGCGGAAGGTCCTTGCAAGAAGACCTTCCCCGTCGGGCTCAGGAGGAAGAAAGTTGAATAAGCAAACCGTCCGTGGCCGCCTGTTGGCGTCCACGATGATCTGCGGGGCTGCCTTCGCCGCGTTTGCGGCGGCGCCGGCCTACGCGCAAGACGCCGAGCAGTCGACCGTCGACGAAGTCGTCGTCACCGGCTCGCGCATCGTCCGTCAGGACTTCACCGAAATCTCGCCGGTCACGACCGTCGGCCAAGAGCAGCTGGAAATGACCGCGACTCTGTCGGTCGAAACCCTGCTCAACGAACTGCCGCAGGTCATCCCGGGCAACACCCGCACGTCGAACAACGCCGGCGGTGAAGACTTCGCCACCATCGACCTGCGCGGCCTGGGCACCAACCGTACCCTGGTCCTGGTCAACGGCGAGCGCGTGCCCGCCTCCTCGACCACCGGCACCGTCGACATCAACACCATTCCGGCCTCGCTGATCGAGCGCATCGAAGTGGTGACCGGCGGCGCTTCGGCCGTGTACGGCTCGGACGCCATCTCGGGCGTGGTCAACTTCATCCTGAAGGACGACTACGAAGGCGCTGAACTGCGCGCCACCTACGGCTCGGCCTGGGACGGCAACGCTCCGGAAGTCGAAATCAACGGCCTGTTCGGCGGCAACTTCGCGGACGGCCGCGGCAACCTGACCGCCTACGCCGCCTACTACAACCGCGAGAAGGTCTCGCAGTCGGCCTACGACTTCTCCCGTACCTCGGGCGCGGTCTGCGACGACGGCTCGGGCAACCTGTCGATCTGCGACAGCGCGGCCGAAGCCCAAGCGTTGATCTCGGGCGGCGGCTTCATCAACTCGCCCGGCGGTTCGGGCACTCCGGCCTGGGGCTGGATCACGAACAACGCCATCGGCGCGGGCCCCGATAAGATCTACGGCACGGCCGACGACACGGGCAACCCGTTCGGCGGCGGCGCCATCGGCAACAACAACGGTCCGGACGGTCTGCCGGGCACGGCTGACGACACTCCGGTTTACGCCAACGCCGGCATGGCCTTCCTGCTGCCGGGCCAGTTCGGCGCGGCCAACACCGACTGTAACTCGGCCACCGCCGGCGTTGCGGTCCGCAGCGGCAACCTGTCGTTCAACGACAGCGGCCAGCTGACCCCGCGCTTCACCGCCGGCGCCTGCGGCGTGCCGGATCGGGCTGCCGGTTCGTCGCGCTACAACTTCGCGCCGGACAACTACCTGATCATCCCGGCCGAGCGCTTCAACATCACCACGACCGGCACCTACGACATCACGGACGACATCCGTGCGAAGGTGATGCTGTCGTACGTGAACAGCAACTCGGAAGTTCAGCTGGCTCCGACTCCGGCCACCGGCCTGTCGATCACGCTGACCCCGGCCATGCAGACCCTGATCCAGGCCAATGCGCCGGATCTGTGGACCGCCCTGCAGTCGCGCCCGAACCCGCTGGCCAACTTCACGATGGACCGCCGCACCAACGAGGTCGGCACCCGTAACGGCTTCACCGAGAACAACTCGTTCTCGATGCTGACCACCATCGACGGTTCGTTCAACGACAACTGGGATTGGTCGGTCACCGCCAGCTACGGCCAGAACCACGTCACCAGCCGCGGCCTGAACAGCGTCAACAAGACGGCGCTGATGCAGGGCCTGGCCGGCTGCCAGACTTCGTCCGGCGCTCCGCTCGGCTCCGCCGCCCTGCCGGGCTGCGTGCCGCTCGACATCTTCGGCCCGGGCACCCTGACCCAGCCGATGGTCGACTTCCTGAAGGTCAACACCTTCGCGACGACCAACGTCGAAGAGCACCGCCTGGCCGGTTACGTCCGTGGCGACCTGATGGAGCTGCCGGCTGGTCCGATCGCTTCGGTGTTCGGCTTCGAATACCGCGGCACCGACGCTGAGTTCCGCGTCGACAACGAGCAGCGCACCGGCAACATCTTCGGCTTCAACGCCATTCAGGACCAAGCTGGTTCGGTTGACGTCCGCGAACTCTACACGGAACTGTCGGTTCCGCTGCTGAAGGACCTGGACTTCGCCGACTACTTCGGCCTGGAACTGGGCCTGCGTTACTCGGACTACTCGTCGATCGGCGAAGTGTGGACCTACAAGATCGGCGGCGAATACGCTCCGGTTGACTGGCTGCGCTTCCGCGGCGTGTACAACGAAGCGACCCGCGCTCCGTCGGTGTTCGAACTGTTCCAGGCTGGTGACCAGGGCTTCCCGGCCTTCACCGACCCCTGCCGTTCGGCGAACGCGGGCCTGACCCCGGCGCTGAAGTCGTACTGCCAGTCGCAGGGCGTGGTGTACTCGCCGGGCTTCTCGGCCAACAACTCGCAGGTGGAAGCCTTCGCCTTCGGTAACCCGGGCCTGAAGCCGGAAACCGCCGAGACCCTGACCCTCGGCGCCGTGTTCCAGCCCGACTGGTTCCCGCTGGGCGACTTCCGCGCCACCGTCGACTACTACGACATCGAAATTAAGGATGCCGTGCAGTCGCTGGGCGCTCAGTACTGGATCAACCAGTGCTACAGCTCCACCACGCCGGGCGCCAACGCCGCGGCTTGCGCTCGCGTCGTCCGCGATCCGGTCACCGGTCAGCTCGACTTCGTGAACACGACCCGCGACAACGTCGGCAGCTACCACACCAAGGGCTGGGACATCCAAGCCGAGTGGTCGCTCGACATGGAAGACGTGGGCATGAAGGGTCGCCTGCGCCTGAACGAACTGCTGTCGCTGATCGACTCCTACAAGATCGGTGACACCGAGTACGTCGGCTACACCTTCGCCTCGATCGGCGGGGCCCTGCCGGAGTGGAAGTCGGCCTTCTCGGCCTACTACATGATCGGCGACTGGACCCTGTTCGGCCGTTGGAGCTACGTGCCGACCATGACGAGCGCCAGCTTCGGCAACGAACAGCCGGAAGCCAGCTACATCGACATGTCGGCCCGTTGGGACATGACCGACAACTTCCAGGTCACGGCTTTCGTCGGCAACGTGTTCGACGAAAAGGCGCCGCAGACCACGGAAGGTCTGTTCTCGCAGGCCAACACCGACCCGCAGGTCTACCGCGTGCTGGGTCGTACCTTCTCGATCTCGGGCAAGGTCCGCTTCTAAGAAGCGATCCTCACCGATCGAATTGGGGGCGGCGGGCTTCGGCCCGCCGCCTTTTTTCGTGCCTGCTACTTCTCGCGTCGGGCGCGCACGGCGGTCTGGCCGTCCACCTGCATCAGGTAGCTGCCCAGCGCCGCGCGCTTGATCTCGGCGACGAAGCCCGGCTCGGGCGCACGGGCGAAGCGGCCGTCGATCTGGCGCCAGACCTGCCCGTCGCTCATGGCCAGCATCCAGTCCCCGTCGGCGGCCCGCCAGGCGCGCGCCACGGTCAGCGACACGTCCTCGATCGGCGCGAGCTTGACCGCCAGGGGCGGGGCGGGCGGTCGCGTCAGGCCGAACGCCTCCCGGTGGGTCGCCTCGACCCGGGCGGCGTCCATCACCACCACCTCGCCGCGCGCCTGCGCCTGCGCCAGGGCGTCGATCGCCGCGTCGTAGCAGGCGGCCCGGGCAGACGTGTCGGCCAGGCCGCGGCAGGCCAACGCCTGGTCCAGCACGGCGTTGCGGGTCGCGATCGGGGTGGTCTCGGCGCCCGCCGCGGCGGCCAGGGCGAGCGCTAGTCCCAGGGCGATCATCGGCCGGCTCCTCTCGCGCGTGCGCACGCTCAAGCTGTCGGCGACGGCGAAGGTTCCCCGCGGATGCGAAAAGGCCCGCGCCGGGGCGCGGGCCTGAGCGGTCGTGTCGGAAGCGCGCCCGGTCCTAGAGCCTGTTCCGTTCAATTGGAATCATCTGAACGGATAAAACAGGCTCTAATTCAAAAGCTTGAGCGCGTTCTGATCGCAAAACCGGATCCACTTTTGCGGAACGCGCTCTAGCGGCGGCGCGGCGAGCCGTCGGCCTCGGCCAGGCCGGCGCGGGCCAGGATCTCGACCGCCGGGGCGACCAGATCGCCGTAGCGGCGCCAGCGGCCCATCGAGCTCTTGTAGATCGGCGCGCGCACCTGGGCGGCGCTCGGCGTGGCCACCGCCGCCTTGTTCTCGTGGAAGGCCAGGCAGCGCTCGTCCCAGCTGAGGCCGCAGAAGGCCAGCAGCCGCCGGGTCTCGGCCTCCTGGTTCTCGACCAGGTCCTCGTAGCGGATCTCGGTGTAGCGCTCGGCCGGCAGCACCGCGCGCCAGTGCTCGGCCAGATCCTCGAACAGCGCCACCTGGCGGGCGGTGTTCTGCAGGTCGTAGACGTAGTCGTAGTAAGGATGGACGGTCGGGAAGATCTGCCGGAAGTTGCTCACGCAGGCGTCGACGGGGTCGCGCCGCACGCAGACGATCCGCGCGTTCGGCAGGGCCCGGTGCATGAGCGCGGCGAAGAGCACGTTGATCGGCGCCTTGTCCACGAAACGCGGCGTCTGGCCGGTGAGGGGACGAGTGCTGTCGACATAGGCCCGGCCCAGCCGCGCGGGATCCACCCGCCCCAGCGCTTCAAAGGTGGGACGCTCGATCGACAGCGGGCCCGGCGTGCCGGCCAGCCGCTTGGCGATCAGCGGGAAGTGGCCCAGCTCGCCGGCCGAGGCGACGTCGGGGTGGCTGGAGATGATCCGGTCGACCAGGGTGGTGCCGGTGCGCGGCAGGCCGACCACGAAGATCGGCTCGCCGGACGGATCGCCCGGGGCTGGCGCGGCTTCGGCGGTGCGCTTGGCGGCCTCGAACAGGGCGCGTTCCTGCGCCCAGGCGTAGCCGGAGCGGCGGCGTTTGACGGCCTTGGCCTTCTGCAGCCACTCGAACGAGCGGACCGCTTCGCCCAGGTCCTCATAGGTCTTGGCCAGGGCGTGGCCGACGTGCAGCGTGCGCATGCCGTCGGCGTCCGGCCCGGCGAACAGGGCTTCCAGCCGCTCGAGGTGGTTGCGCTCGGGCGTCTGCTTTTGCACCGAGACCAGCGAGAACCAGGCCTGGTGCTGGGTCGGGCTCAGCGCCAGGGTCCGCTCGAAGGCGCGGGCCGCCTCGTCGAACTCGCCGGCGAACTGCAGCGAGACGCCCAGCTGGTAGTGGTGCTCGGCGACGCCGGGCTGAAGCTGCGCGGCCAGACGGAAGAAGCCCAGCGCCAGGTCGCGCGCTCCGGTCATCCGGTAGGCGTTTCCCACCGCGTTCAAGGCCATGCCGTCGCGCGGGTTGGCGCGCGCGGTGCGCTCGGCGACCAGACGCATCTGGGCGAGCCGCCCCACCGCCTCCGCAACCCCGCGGTCGATGTCGACCGCGGGGGCGGGGGGTCTCAAGCCGGATCCGGTACGCAGGGCGTTACTCCAGGGCGAAGGTGACGGGCCGTCTTAGCCGACCGGGCGGGGGGCCATCACTGCGGCCTGACCGCGCTCGCGCATGCGGGCCTCGACCAGGCTGTCCATGGCCGCCTCGGCGCGCGGGTCGCCGAGCAGCCAGCCGGCCGCGGCCAGGGCGCGCACCGAGGTCGAGCTGACCCCGAAGGCGGCCGACAGCGCCTCGAACGGGCTCTTCTGCGCCGGGAAGCGCTTCAGGCGGACGTCCTCGTCGGCCGGGATCTTGGCCAGGGCCTTGGCCTGGGCGACCGCGTCGTAGAAGCCGCCCAGCTGGTCGACCAGGCCCAGTTCCTTGGCCTGGGCGCCGGTCCACACGCGGCCCTTGGCGATCTCGCGCACCCGCTCGACCGGCAGCTTGCGGCCGGCAGCCACGCGGGCGACGAAGTTGTCGTAGATCGTGTCCATCCAGTGCGAGAAGGCGGCGCGCTGGGCCTGGTCGAAGCCCTGGGCGCCGTCGAAGGCGCTGGCGTAATCGCCGCCCACGCTCATGCCGCGCATGTCGACGCCGAAGCGGCCGAGCGCGTCGCCCAGCACGAACTTGCCGCCGAACACGCCGATCGAACCGGTCAGGGTCGAGGGGTGGGCCACGATCGCCGAGGCGTCCGAGGAGATCCAGTAGCCGCCCGAAGCCGCGTAGGTGCCCATGGACACCACCACCGGCTTGCCGGCGCGCTTGGCCGCGCGGACCGCCGCCAGGATCTGCTCGGAGGCGGTGTCCGAACCGCCCGGCGAGGAGACGCGGAAGACGATGGCCTTGACGTTCTTGTCGTCGATCGCGTCGTAGAAGGCGTCGGCCACGTCGTCGGAATAGATCGCCGAGCTGGAGCCGAACGGATCGCCGCCGCCGCTGCGGCCGGTCATGATGGCGCCTTCGCCGCCGATCACGGCGACGGTGGACTTGCCCTTGCCGACGTCCGCGTCGCGGCCGTTGGAGTAGTCGTCGAACTCGACGATCTCGGCGCCCTTGCCGGCGCGGGCCAGGATGGCGGCTTCGGCTTCCTCGACCTGGCCGACCTTGTCGATCAGGCCCTTGGAGAGGGCTTCCTCGGCGCTCCAGGGACCGCCTTCGATGGTGGCGCGCAGCTTCTTGACGTCCTGCTTGCGGTCTTCGGCGACGGCCTTCAGGGCGCTCTCATAGACGCCGGTCATCCAGCCCAGGGTGGCTTCGCGGTGAGCCGGGGTGAAGTCGGACTGCAGGTAGGGGTTGGGCGCGTTCTTGTATTCGTAGCGCTGCTCGTAGTCGGCCTTCACGCCGTACTTGTCGAAGGCGCGCTTGAAGAACAGCTCTTCGGTCGCTAGGCCCACGGCCTGGAACGAGGCGTTGTTCTGCATCCACAGTTCGCCGGACGAGGCGCCCAGCATGTAGGTCGAGACGACCATGCCCGACGGGTAGAGGCCCTGGCTGTGGGCGACCACCGGCTTGCCGGCGGCGCGGAAGTGCAGGAACGCCTGGCGTAGTTCCTCGGCGCTGGCCGGGGCCATGCCGCCTTCGGGCAGGCGCACGAACAGGGCCTTCACCCGGCTGTCCTTCTCGGCCCGGCGCAGGGTCTCGATCACGTCGAGCACCGAGTCCGGCTCGCCCGAGAAGGCGGCGAAAGGATTGGTCGAGGGCTGGTCGGAGAGGCCTTCGCGCAGGTCCAGCTGCAGCACGGCGGCGCGCGCAGTCGGCTCCTTAGGCGCGCTGGCCGCGGCGATGATCGGCGCGATCAGCAGGAACGGCAGGACGACAAAAAACAGCACGAGACCGGCGAACACGCCGGCTACGGTAATAAAGAACTGCTTCATGGCGCGGTCCCAGCCTTTCTCAGCCCGGCTGAACCTTAACGGAGCGTGCGCCCCGGTCAAATGAAGAGCGCGCAAGGCGCGAGCCGGTTACGCTTTCAACCCCGGCTGGGGCAGAAAAGTCGCGCCGACGCCGGCGGTGAATTCGGGAAGAAGATGGTCGGAGTGGCAGGATTCGAACCTGCGACCCCCGCGTCCCGAACGCGGTGCTCTACCAGACTGAGCCACACTCCGATTCACTCCCGCCGAAACGAAAAAGCCGCCCCGGGCGGGCGGCGATTTCGGCGGGAATTTAGATGGTCGGAGTGGCAGGATTCGAACCTGCGACCCCCGCGTCCCGAACGCGGTGCTCTACCAGACTGAGCCACACTCCGACTTGAGGAGGGGGCTTATAGCGACGGGTTTTTCGGCCCGCAAGCGCTCATTGCGACGCAGGCGAAAAAGAAGTTTTTCTTCGCCCCTGTTGCATGGCTCAGGGGCTTGGGCTATCTGACCGCCTCCCGCGGCGCTCCCGCGGAATCGCCTTTCCTGCTGGGGAATGGTGTAATGGTAACACAGCGGTTTTTGGTACCGTTATTCTAGGTTCGAGTCCTAGTTCCCCAGCCACTTCTCCCCCTCAATTGAACGCCTAGAGCAGCATCGGCAGTCGGCTTCGCACGCCGACCTGGACGATCCACGCCAGGCGCTCCGCATCGGTCTCGTTGGGGCCGGTGTAATGCAGCGTTTTCGGCAGGTGGATGGTGGCGCCGCCGGCGGGCAGCGGGCAGGCCACCACCCGGCTCTGATCGAACGGCGCGGAGACGGTGCGCGAATGGGCGCCCGGCGCGATGCGCCGATGCGGCAAGACCGGGCCGGAATGACTGCCGCGCACGAACTGCATGCAGCCGTTCTCGACGGCGGCGTCCTGCAGCGGCAGCCACCAGTGCAGCCGGCGCGCCGAGAAGGTCAGCGAATGGCCGTAGGCGCAGTCCTGGTGCCAGGCGGTCGCCTTGCCGTTGCGCGGCGGCTTCGAGATCACGTGGTCGAACATCAGCCGCGCGGAGGGGCCGTAGAGCGCCCGTGTGGTCTGCACCGCGCGCCGGAAGAAGCGGGTCTGCAGCAGCCGCGGCTCCAGCCGGGTCAGGTTGGTCACCTCGTGGATCGGCGCGTTCGGTCCGCCGCCCAGATCGCGCGCGCGGGCGCCGCGACGCAGGTGTGATCCGCCGTCCAGCCAGGGCGCGACCAGGGACCGGATGGTGGCCAGGTCGTCGGCGTCGGTGACGTTCTCAAGCGCCAGAAAGCCGTCGCGGAACAGGTCGCCGCGCGCGTTCAGGTCGAGATGCAGGATTTCGGGAGGTTCCGGGTCGCCCTGGCCCGGATGACGGAGAACGGGAACGCCACGCGCACGCAACGCCGACGACGCCATCGTCCTTCTCCCCTCAGAAGCGACGCTGACTTAACCGAGGGCCGAGCGGGGCGGTTCCGGCTGCATCCGGAAAACGCCCTAGGGGCGTGATCCCGGTGCGCTCAGTGCCGGCTGGGCGGCGCCGGCGAGAGCAGGACCGGCGCGCGGACCAGGGCTTCGACGCCGGCGGCGGTCTGGACGATCTCGAAGCCGCCGCCCAGGTGCTCGGCCAGGCCGCGGACCATGGCCGCGATTTCCTGACAGTTGCGCTGGTCGAGCGGCGCGCCGTCGTCCTGCACGACGAGCTCGATCAGCCCGCCCGAGCGGCGGGCGGCGACCTTCACCTGGCCGGCCCGGCTTTCTGGCGCGTGCGCGACCGCGCCGCCGATCAGTTCGTGCACGATCAGGGCCAGGGTGGCGGCCACGGCCGGCGGGACCGGCGCCTCGGCCACCTCCAGGCTGAAGGTGATCTTGCGCCCCGCGCAGACCCGCTTCCAGAAGCCGACGGCCTCAGTCAGGTAGGCGGCGAAATCGGCGGACTGGTCGTCGTCGAGACGCCGGTTCAGCAGGCCCAGCGCGGCGATCACGTCAGCCAGCCAGGCCAGGTGCCGCTGGCTCTCCGGATCGCTCACCGCGCGCAGGCGCGCCGTAACGAGGGCCTGGAGCAACTGGAGATTGCTCCCCAGCCGATGCCGAAGCTCTGCAAGCCGCAGGCCCTCGCCGATATGCATTTTGATTCGTCGCCCCCGAAACGAGCGACATGGGACCCGACCCGCGTTCGTTGAGCAAGCTAAACAAGACTGTTGACCCACCGACAAAACGTGTAAGGGAGGCCCGTCGCGCGCCTTAACGAATGTGAACGGTGGGGGCCGGAGGCGCGGCGACGAGGTAGGGGGATGGCTGGGAAGCGAATGCGCATTCTGGTCGTCGAGGACCAGTCGATCCTGGCTATGGAGATCGAACTGGTTCTGCGCGACCTTGGGCATGAGGTGATCGGGACCGCTACGGATCTCGACCGCAGCCTCGCGCTCGCCTCGTCCGAACCGATCGACCTCGCCCTCGTCGACGTGAACCTGGCCGACGGGCCGACCGGGCCGGAGATCGCGCGCCGGCTGGTGACCGATCACGGCGCCGCGGTGATCTTCCTGACCGCCAATCCCGAGCAGATCCCGAGCTGCTTCTCCGGCGCCATCGGGGTCATGCCCAAACCCTTCGACGACGCTTTGATCCGCGACGTGGTGGCGTTCGCGGCGAACTTCGTGACCCACAAGGCCCTGGGGCCCGCGCCGCGCCGGTTCCGCCTCGCGCCCTGGCTGCTGGCCTCGCCCGACCGGCTGGACGCGTGTTGATCGAACGCCGGGTTGTGGCCGGCCCGCCGGTGGCCTAAGGCAGCTCCCGTTCCGGGAGCGAGGTTACGGTGAAGGGTTCCAAGAAGCGTACGATCGGCTCGCATCAGCTGCGGCCCGAAAGCCTGATGATGAGCTACGGCTACGATCCCTTCCTGTCGGAAGGCGCGATCAAGCCGCCGATCTTCCAGACCTCCACCTTCGTGTTCAAATCGGCCGAAGACGGCAAGCGCTTCTTCGAAGTGGCCTACGGCCTGCGCGAGCGCGAGCCTGACGAGGCGCTGGGGCTGATCTACTCGCGCATCAACAACCCGAACCTCGAAATCCTCGAGGACCGCCTGGCGCTGTGGGACGAGGCCGAGCGGGCGCTGGTGTTCTCCACCGGCATGGCGGCGATCTCGACCACGGTGCTGGCGATGTGCCGTCCCAACGACGTGATCGCCTACACCGCGCCGGCCTACGGCGGCACCGAGTACCTGTTCGACCGCATCCTGCCGCGCTACGGCGTGCGCGCCCACGCCCTGCCGGCCGGCCTGACCGAGGCGGAGTTCAAGGCGGCGCTGGACGACCTGGCCAAGGAAGCCGGCGAGCGCGGCGGCCGGCTGGCCATGGTCTATGTCGAGACCCCGGCCAACCCGACCAACGAGCTGACCGACATCACGGGCCTCGCTGAACTGCTGAAGGGCTACGGGCCCGATCGGCCGGTGCTGGCGGTCGACAACACCTTCCTGGGCCCGCTGTGGCAGAAGCCGCTGTCGCTGGGCGCCGACCTCGTCCTCTATTCGCTGACCAAGTACGTGGGCGGCCACTCCGACCTGATCGCCGGCGCGGCGCTGGGTTCGGCCGAGCTGATCGCGCGCGTCGCCGAGATGCGCACCATCTGCGGCACGGTCAGCGACGCGCACACCGCATGGCTGCTGCTGCGCAGCCTGGAGACCCTGCAGATCCGCATGGAGCGCTCGGCCGAGAGCGCCAAGAAGATCGTCGCCTGGCTGGAGGCCCATCCCAAGGTGGAGCGCGTTCTGGTCCCCGGCGGCAAGGGCTGCTCCGAACGCCAGCGCGAGATCTACGCCCGCCAGTGCCTGGGCGCGGGCTCGACGCTCGGCGTGCTGCTGAAGGGCGGCGAGAAGGAGGCGTTCCGCGTGCTGAACCGCCTGCAGCTGTTCAAGCTGGCGGTCAGCCTGGGCGGCACCGAGAGCCTGGTGTCGCACCCGTCCAGCACCACCCACTCGGACTACACGCCCCAGACCAAGGCCCGCTTCGGCATCGCCGAGAACCTGATCCGCCTGTCGGTCGGGGTGGAGAACGCCGACGACCTGATCGCCGACCTGGAGCACGCGCTGGGGTGAGTTTCTGACCGCGGCCGAACACTGGTCGCCCATGCCCAACCGTGACACCGTCGGGTGTCCGTCGACTCCCGGCGGACAAGACCGGGGGGGCTTATGGGCATCGCGAAGTATTCGGCCGCGTTCGCCATGCTGGCGGCGCTGGCGACAGGGGGCGCGGTCCAGGCGGCCGAACCGGCCGCGTTCGGCGAGCTGCACATAATCACGACCGACCAAGCCGCCCGTACGCTTCCGGAACTTGGTGGTGAGGTGGAGGTGCAGATCGAGCTCGCCGGCACGAACTGGTGGCGGACCTTGGTGTGGCGTCACAATGGCGAAGAGGCGAGCTTCACGGTCCGAGGCAGGAGCCGCATCGACCGTCGGATCGCAATCTACGTTACGCCGGGTGGCGACCTGGGCATGATCGAGGAGGGCGAGCGGCCCTGGGCGGTCGATGCGGCGACGCTCAAGCCGATTCCTTCGCGCCGAGCCGATCCGGCCCTTTGGACCTACCTCGGCGCCTTCGGCTGGACGGCCGAGTTCGCCGAGGTCTCATCGGGCTCGGTGTTCGCGTTCATCGCGCCCGACGAGGAGGCCGAGTGCCTGGGGACCAGCGGCCCGGGCGCCAGGGCCAGGCCCCAGGCCGCCCACGCCTGCAAGCCGCTGGTGTTCTGACCCCTCGCCCAGAAGGGGATTAGCCCTCGAACGCCCAGCCGTCGCCGACCGGGGGCGAGCCGTCGCCCCCGTTCAGCTCCAGGCGCATCAGCACCACGTCGACCCAGCGGCCGTGCTTGAAGCCGGCGCCGCGCAGCACGCCGGCCATTTCGAAGCCGCAGCTGCGATGCACGCCGATCGAGCCGGCGTTGCCGCTGTCGCCGATCACCGCCAGCACGCTGCGCAGGCCGATCGCCTCGCAGCGCCGGCACACCGCCTCCAGCAGCGCGCGTCCGACGCCCTGGCCGGTGCGGTCCGGAGCGACGTAGACCGAGTCCTCGGCGGTGTAGCGATAGGCCGTGCGCGGGCGGAACGGCCCGGCGTAGGCGAAGCCGACCACCCGGCCGTGCACCTCGCCCACCAGGTAGGGCAGGTCGCGCGATTGCACCGCGGCCATGCGCGCCGCCATCTCCTCGTGCCCCGGCGGGACCTCCTCGAAGGTGCCGAAGCCGTGCAGGACGTGGTGGGCGTAGATCTCGGTGATGGCCGGAACGTCGGCCAGGGTCGCCTCGCGTACGTTCACGCCGCGCGCTCCCAGCCCCGGTCCACGGCCCAGACCGCGAAGGCGTAGTCCAGCGCGATCTCCTTGAGGAAGTCGAAGCGGCCCGACGCGCCGCCGTGGCCGGCCTCCATGTTCATCTTCAGCAGGATCGGGTTGGGCGAGGTGGTGCGCTCGCGCAGCTTCGCGGCCCACTTCGACGGCTCCCAGTAGGTCACCCGCGGGTCCGACAGGCCGCCGGTGGCCAGCACCGCCGGATAGGCGGTGGCGACGACGTTGTCGTAGGGGCTGTAGCTGGCGATGTAGTCGTAGGCCGCCGCGTCCTCGAGCGGGTTGCCCCATTCGGGCCACTCCGGCGGGGTGAGCGGCAGGGTCACGTCGCTCATGGTGTTGACCACGTCCACGAACGGCACCGCCCCGATCACCCCGGCCCACAGGTCCGGGCGCAGGTTGTTGGCGGCGCCGACCAGCAGGCCGCCGGCCGAGCCGCCGTAGATCACGATCTCGCCCGCACGGCCGTAGCCTTCGGCGACCAGCTTTTCGGCTGAGGCGACGAAGTCGGTGAAGGTGTTCTTCTTCTTGTCCTTGCGGCCGTCCAGGAACCAGCCCCAGCCCTTTTCAGAGCCGCCGCGCACGTGGGCGGTGGCCCAGATCCAGCCGCGGTCGACCAGCGACAGGTGACGGATCGAGAAGGCCGGATCCAGCGAGTGGCCGTAGGAGCCGTAGCCGTAAAGCATCAAGGGCGCCGAGCCGTCGAGCGGCGTGTCCTTCAGCATCAGCACGGTGATTGGCACCTGCTGGCCGTCGGGCGCGGTCGCGAACAGCCGCTTGGCGACATAGCGGGCCGGATCGTGGCCGGAGGGGATCTCCTGGGTCTTGCGCAGGGTCCGCTCGCGCGTGCGCATGTCGTAGTCGAACCACTGCCGCGGCGTCGTCGGCGAGGTGTAGACGAAGCGGGTGAGGTCGGTCGCCCACTCGTAGCCGCCTTCCAGCGACAGCGAGTAGGCTTCTTCCGCGAAGGCGATCTCGTGCTCCGACAGGTCGGCCTTGGCGGTGACGACGATGCGGTTGTTGGCGTCGACGCGCTCCAGGCGGACGTACCAGTCCTTGTAAGGCGCGCCGCCGACCACGAAGACGCCGGGACGGTGGCCGATCCACTCGCGCCAGGTCCTGGCCGACGGATCGGCCTGGTCGGCCCACATCAGCTTGAAGTCGATGGCGCCGTCGGCGTTGGTGCGCACCACGAAGCGGTCGCCCCAGTGATCCAGCTCGTAGCGCACGCCCTCGCGGCGGGGTTCGACCAGGCGGGGCGCCGCGGTCGGGTCGGCGCCCGGGATCAGCCAGGCCTCGCTGGTCTCCTGGTTGCCGGCGCCGATGAAGACGAAGGCGTTCGACGAGCTGCGCGCCACGCCCAGGAAGAAGCCCGGGTCCTGCTCTTCATAGACGAGGGTGTCCTCGCCGCCGCGGGCCGGGCGGCGGAAGATCTTGGCCGGGCGGCCGTTCTCGTCGCGCCAGGTCCAGAACAGCCACTGGCTGTCGGGCGAGAAGGTGAAGTCGCCGGTCGAGCTCTCGACGGCCGAGGGCAGGGTCTCGCCGGTGGCCAGGTCCTTGACCCGGATGGCGTAGTACTCCGAGCCCTGCGCGTCCTCGGCCCAGGCGTAGAGCGCGTGGTCGGGGCTGTGGTCGGCGTGGCCGACCTGGAAGTAGGCGTGCGGCTTGGCCATGGCGTCGACGTCGATCAGGATCTGCTCGTCGTCCAGCCGGCCGCGCGGCCGGCGCGCCAGGATCGGATGCTGCCCGCCGATCTCGAAGCGGCTGTAATAGTCCCACGGGCCGTCGGGGGAGGGGACCGAGGCGTCGTCCTCCTTGATGCGCCCCTTCATCTCCTCGAACATCTTCGCCTGCAGCGCCTCGGTCGAGGTCAGCATGGCCTTGGTGTAGGCGTTCTCGGCCTCCAGGTGCTCGCGCACGTCGGCGCGCAGCACGGCGGGGTCGCGCATCACCGCCTGCCAGTTCTCGTCCTTCATCCAGGCGTAGTCGTCGACCCGGACGCGGCCGAGCTGTTCGATGCGGTGAGG
The DNA here is from genome assembly GCF_010975005.1 of Caulobacter sp. 17J65-9. Taxonomy (GTDB): domain Bacteria; phylum Pseudomonadota; class Alphaproteobacteria; order Caulobacterales; family Caulobacteraceae; genus 17J80-11. Next base: position 71,521 of record NZ_JAAIVC010000004.1, read on the forward strand.
GGCCTTGCGGGCGACCGGCGGTATCGGGTGTGACATGAACGCCGTCATGGACGCCCCTTCGGTCGCTCGCAAGGGGCGGGCGCTTGTGCGGAAAGCGTGGCCGCGTTCAAATCGTCTTCAGTGACGGTGAAGGGGCGCGTCCGTGGACCTTACGGTCGAGTTGATCAACGCGACGGTGCAGATCGAGCAGGTGCGCGCCGACGGCGAACGCACGACCGGCACCGGGTTTCTGATCCGGGCGCCCAAGCCGGACGGCACGCCGCGCGTGGTGCTGGTGACCGCCGCGCACGTGCTCACCGAGATGACCGATCCGCAGGCCAGCATCGGCTGGCGCTTCGCCGACGCGGGCGGCGGCTGGCGGTTCGCGCCGGCGCCGCTGAAGATCCGCGACGGCTCCCTGCCGCTGTGGACCCGGCACCCCATCCGCGACGTCGCCGCCATGGAGATCAAGGCGCCGCCCGAATTCGCCAAGGCGGCCATCCCGCTGGCGTGGCTGGCCGCCGAGACCACCTTCGAGGACACCCAGGTCGGGCCGGGCGAAGAGATGATGGGGCTGGGCTTCCCGCGCGGCCTGTCGTCCAACATGGCCGGCTTCCCGATCCTGCGGTACGGGCGGGTGGCGTCCTATCCGGTGTCGCCGTCGGCGGCCTTCCCGACCTTCCTGGTCGACTTCACCGTGTTCCCGGGCAATTCGGGCGGGCCGGTGTTCATGGTCGACGCGGCGCGCCGCGCCGAGGGGGACGCGACGCGGGGCCCGTTCGTCGCGGGCCTGGTGACCAGCATGGTCACCCACGATCAGAACCGCGAGAGCCTGGAGATCGGCGTGGTCACCCACGCCAGCTACATCCGTGAGACGGTGGCCATGCTGGACCAGCCCGTGCCGGTCGCCGCCCCGCCGCCGACGGTGACGGCGGGCGCGCCTTCGCGCTCGCCGCCGTCGCCCCAGCCGGTCAGGCGCTGAGCGCGCGCTCGTCCAGGGCGGCCAGGGCCTCGGCCCCCTGCATGAC
>NZ_JAAIVC010000050.1 GCF_010975005.1 Caulobacter sp. 17J65-9
ATCTCGACCGGCAGCGGCTCCATGGTCTCTTCGCGCTGCTGGACCAGCTGCTCGTCGCGCTTGGCGGCGATCCGCTGCATGCCCCGCAGGTAGGAGCCCGTGCCGGCCGGGATGAGGCGGCCGACGATGACGTTCTCCTTGAGGCCTTCCAGCGTATCGATCTTGCCGTTGACCGAAGCGTCGGTGAGCACGCGCGTGGTCTCCTGGAACGAAGCCGCGGAGATGAACGAGCGCGTCTGCAGCGACGCCTTGGTGATGCCGAGCAGGACCGGCTGGGTGATGGCCGGACGGCCGCCACGGGCTTCCGTCTTCTTGCTCTCGGCGTCGACCTCGACCTTGTCCAGGTGGTCGCCCCGGATCAGGCCGGTGTCGCCGGCGTCCAGGATCTCCACCTTCTGCAGCATCTGACGGACGATCGTCTCGATGTGCTTGTCGTTGATCGGCACGCCCTGCAGTCGGTAGACCTCCTGGATCTCGTTCACCAGGAACTCGGCCAGCGCTTCGATGCCCTGGATGCGCAGGATGTCGTGCGGATCCGGGTTGCCGTCGATGATGTAATCGCCCTTCGCGATCAGATCGCCGTCGTGCACCGAGATGTGCTTGCCCTTCGGGATCAGGAACTCGACCGCTTCACCGCCGTCTTCCGGGGTGATCTTGATGCGGCGCTTGTTCTTGTAGTCCCGACCGAATTCGACGCGACCGTCCATTTCCGCGATGACCGCGCAGTCCTTCGGACGGCGGGCTTCGAAGAGTTCGGCCACGCGCGGCAGACCGCCGGTGATGTCCCGGGTCTTGGCGCCTTCGGTGGGCAGACGGGCCAGCACGTCGCCGGGACGCACCTCGTCGCCGTCGGCCACCGAGAGGATGGCGCCCACGGGCAGGAGGTAACGGGCCTCGGCGCCGGACGCGACGCGCAGATAGGAGCCGTCGGCCGCCAGAACGCCCACGGCCGGACGCAGGTCCGAACCGCGCGGCGAGGCGCGCCAGTCGGCGATCACGCGCTGGGCGATGCCGGTGGCTTCGTCGGTCTCTTCCTTGGCGGACAGACCGTCGACCAGGTCCTCGAAGCGGACCTTGCCGCCCACTTCGGTGAGGATCGGGGCGGTGTACGGGTCCCACTCGGCCAGGCGCTGGTTCTTCTTCACCGGGTCGCCGTCCTTCACCCGGATCCGGGCGCCGTACGGGACGCGGTAGGACTCGCGGTCCTTGCCGTCGACCTGGACGGTGACGGTCAGGTTGCGGCTCATCGACACCAGGTCGCCGTGGGCGCCGGTGACGGTCGCGCCGCCCGCCATGCGCACCACGCCTTCGTTGGTGGCTTCGAAGAACGACTGCTCCGCCACCTGGGCGGTGCCGCCGATGTGGAAGGTACGCATGGTCAGCTGGGTGCCCGGCTCGCCGATCGACTGGGCGGCGATGACGCCCACGGCTTCACCGATGTTCACCCGCGTGCCGCGGGCCAGGTCGCGGCCGTAGCAGGCGCCGCAGACACCGACGTCGCTTTCGCAGGTCAGCACCGAGCGGACCTTCACCGACTGCACCGCGGCGCGTTCGACCAGCTCGATCGCCGACTCGTCGAAGTAGCCGTCAGCCGGGATCACGACGGCCCCGGTGGACGGATCCTTGACGTCCTCGGCCGCGCAGCGGCCCAGGATGCGCTGCCCCAGCGAGACGAGGACGTCGCCGCCCTCGACCACGGCGCGCAGCGTGATGCCGCGCGTCGAGCCGCAGTCCTCTTCGGTGATGATGCAGTCCTGCGCGACGTCGACCAGACGGCGGGTCAGGTAGCCCGAGTTGGCGGTCTTCAGGGCGGTGTCGGCCAGACCCTTACGGGCGCCGTGGGTGGAGTTGAAGTACTCCAGCACGGTCAGGCCTTCCTTGAAGTTCGAGACGATCGGGGTCTCGATGATCTCGCCGGACGGCTTGGCCATCAGGCCGCGCATGCCGCCCAGCTGCTTCATCTGGGCCTGCGAGCCACGGGCGCCCGAGTTGGCCATCATGAAGATCGAGTTGATCTCCATTTCGCGGCCGTCGTCGGTTTTCCGCTTGGTGGCGATCTCGGCCATCATCTCGTCGGCGACGCGGTCGGTGGCCTTGGCCCACGCGTCGACGACCTTGTTGTACTTCTCGCCCTTGGTGATCAGGCCGTCGGCGTACTGCTGCTCGTACTCCTCGACCAGGTGACGGGTCTCGTCGACCAGAGCGGTCTTGCGCTCCGGAATGACGATGTCGTCCTTGCCGAACGAGATGCCCGCCTTGGCGGCTTCGCGGAAGCCCAGGCCCATGATCTGGTCGGCGAAGATGACCGTCGCCTTCTGACCGCAGTGGCGGTAGACGACGTCGATCAGGTTGCCGATTTCCTTCTTGGTGAGGTTCTTCTCGAGCAGCTTGTGGTTGATCGCCGGGTGACGCGGCAGCAGGGCGGCGATCTTCATCCGCCCCGGCGTGGTGTCGATCACGCGGGTGATCACCTCGCCGGCCTCGTTCATCTCGGTGTGGCGCGCCTTCACCTTCGAATGCAGCGTGATCACGCGGGCGTCGAGCGCCGCGTCGATCTCGCCCATGTTGGCGAACAGCTTGCCCTCGCCCGGCTCGTTGTCACGGGCCAGCGACAGGTAATACAGGCCGAGCACGATGTCCTGCGACGGCACGATGATCGGGCGGCCGTTGGCGGGGCTGAGGATGTTGTTGGTCGACATCATCAGCACGCGCGCTTCCAGCTGCGCTTCAAGCGACAGCGGGACGTGCACGGCCATCTGGTCGCCGTCGAAGTCGGCGTTGAAGGCGGCGCAGACCAGCGGGTGCAGCTGGATGGCCTTGCCTTCGATCAGCTTCGGCTCGAACGCCTGGATGCCCAGACGGTGCAGGGTCGGGGCGCGGTTCAGCATCACCGGGTGTTCCCGGATCACCTCTTCCAGCACGTCCCAGACCTGCGGCTGCTCGCGCTCGACCATGCGCTTGGACTGCTTGACGGTGCCCGACAGGCCCTTGGCGTCCAGACGCGCGTAGATGAACGGCTTGAACAGCTCCAGCGCCATCTTCTTGGGCAGGCCGCACTCGTGCAGCTTCAGCTCGGGACCGACCACGATGACCGAACGGCCCGAGTAGTCGACGCGCTTGCCCAGCAGGTTCTGACGGAAGCGGCCCTGCTTGCCCTTCAGCATGTCGGCCAGCGACTTCAGCGGACGCTTGTTGGCGCCCGTGATCACGCGGCCGCGGCGGCCGTTGTCGAACAGGGCGTCGACGGCTTCCTGCAGCATCCGCTTTTCGTTGCGGATGATGATGTCCGGCGCGCGCAGCTCGATCAGGCGCTTGAGGCGGTTGTTACGGTTGATGACCCGGCGGTACAGGTCGTTCAGGTCCGAGGTCGCGAAGCGGCCGCCGTCCAGCGGCACCAGCGGGCGCAGTTCCGGCGGGATGACCGGGACGATCGTCAGGATCATCCACTCCGGCTTGTTGCCGCTCTCGAGGAAGGCCTCGATCAGCTTCAGGCGCTTGGACGCCTTCTTGGCCTTCATTTCCGACGGGTTGTCGGCCAGCTCGGCGCGGTGACGCTCGGCTTCCTTCTGCAGGTCGATGGCCATGAGCATGTTGCGCACGGCCTCGGCGCCGATCTCAGCGGTGAAGCTGTCGTCGCCGAACTCTTCCTGGTAGCGATAGTACTCGTCTTCGTTCAGCAGCTGGTTCTGCTTCAGCGGGGTCAGGCCCGGCTCGGTGACGATGTAGTTTTCGAAGTAGAGCACGCGCTCCACTTCCTTCAGCGCCATGTCCAGCATCAACGCGATGCGCGACGGCAGCGACTTCAGGAACCAGATGTGGGCGACCGGCGAGGCCAGCTCGATGTGGCCCATGCGCTCGCGGCGAACGCGCGCCAGGGTCACTTCGACCCCGCACTTCTCGCAGATGATGCCCTTGTACTTCATGCGCTTGTACTTGCCGCACAAGCACTCGTAGTCCTTGGTCGGACCAAAGATGCGGGCGCAGAACAGGCCGTCGCGCTCCGGCTTGAAGGTCCGGTAGTTGATGGTCTCCGGCTTCTTGATCTCGCCGAACGACCACGACCGGATCTTCTCGGGCGAGGCCAGCGAGATGCGGATCTGGTCGAAGGTCGGGGCGGCCTGGACCGGGTTGAAGATGTTCAGGACTTCCTGGTTCATCGAATATCCAGTTCGTCAGTGCGGAGCCTCGGCTCCGCGTATTTCAATGAGGGGCTGAAGAGCGATCGGCCCCTCCCCCGCTGGCGCGAGGGAGGGGCTAGGACGATCAGCTGTTCTCCAGCTCCACGTTCAGGCCCAGCGAGCGCATTTCCTTCACGAGCACGTTGAAGCTCTCCGGAATGCCGGCCTCGAAGCTGTCGTCGCCGCGGACGATCGCCTCGTAGACCTTGGTGCGGCCCGCCACGTCGTCCGACTTCACCGTCAGCATTTCCTGCAGGGTGTAGGCGGCGCCGTAGGCTTCGAGCGCCCACACCTCCATTTCCCCGAAGCGCTGACCGCCGAACTGCGCCTTACCGCCCAGCGGCTGCTGGGTGACCAGCGAGTACGGGCCGATCGAACGGGCGTGGATCTTGTCGTCGACCAGGTGGTGCAGCTTCAGCATGTAGATGTAGCCGACCGTGACCGGGCGCTTGAACTGATCGCCGGTCTGGCCGTCGAACAGCACCGACTGACCGGTGCGGTTGCGGCCCGCCTTCTCGAGCAGATTCTCGATGTCGCTGATGTGCGCGCCGTCGAACACCGGGGTGGCGATCGGAACGCCCTTGGACAGGTTGCGGGCCAGCTCGACCAGCTCGGCTTCGTCGTCCGGCAGCACCTCGTCGGGGCCGTAGACGTCGCGCAGGTGGTCGATCAGCGCCTGCTTCTGGCCGCCGTTCTGCCAGTCCTCGAGCAGCTCCTGGATCTGCTTGCCGAGGCCCGCGCAGGCCCAGCCCAGGTGCGTCTCGAAGATCTGACCGACGTTCATGCGCGACGGCACGCCCAGCGGGTTCAGCACGATGTCGACGTTGGTGCCGTCCTGCAGGTAGGGCATGTCCTCGATCGGCAGGATCTTGGAGATGACCCCCTTGTTGCCGTGACGGCCGGCCATCTTGTCGCCCGGCTGAAGCTTGCGCTTCACGGCCACGAAGACCTTGACCATCTTCATGACGCCCGGCGGCAGTTCGTCGCCACGCTGCAGCTTCTCGACCTTGTCCTCGAAGCGACGGTCGAGACGCTTCTTGGCCTCGTCGAACTGGCGCTTCATGGCCTCGATCTCGCCCATCGACTTCTCGTCGTCGAGGGCGACCTGCCACCACAGGCCCTTGGAGATTTCAGCCAGCTTCTCGGCCGAGACTTCGCCGCGGCCCAGGCCCTTCGGACCGGACAGGGCGTTCTTGCCGACCAGCAGGTCGCGCAGACGGCCGTAGGCGTTGCGCTCCAGGATGGCCAGCTCGTCGTCGCGGTCCTTGCCCAGACGCTCGATCTCGGCGCGTTCGATGGCCAGGGCGCGCTCGTCCTTGTCGACGCCGTGACGGTTGAACACGCGCACTTCGACGACGGTGCCGGCGACGCCCGGGGGCAGACGCAGCGAGGTGTCGCGCACGTCCGAAGCCTTCTCGCCGAAGATGGCGCGCAGCAGCTTCTCTTCCGGGGTCATCGGGCTTTCGCCCTTCGGGGTGACCTTGCCGACCAGGATGTCGCCGGGCTGAACTTCGGCGCCGATCGCCACGATGCCCGCTTCGTCGAGGTTGCGCAGGGCTTCCTCGCCGACGTTGGGGATGTCGCGGGTGATCTCTTCCGGGCCCAGCTTGGTGTCGCGGGCCATCACCTCGAACTCCTCGAGGTGGATGGAGGTGAACACGTCGTCGCGGACGATGCGCTCGGAGATCAGGATCGAGTCTTCGAAGTTGTAGCCGTTCCAGGGCATGAACGCGACGAGCACGTTGCGGCCCAGGGCCAGCTCGCCCAGCTCCGTGGACGGGCCGTCGGCGATCACGTCGCCGGCGCGCACGCGGTCGCCCACCCGCACCAGCGGACGCTGGTTGATGCAGGTGTTCTGGTTGGAGCGCTGGAACTTCGACAGACGGAAGATGTCGACGCCCGGCTTGGTCGGGTCGGTCTCGGCGGTGGCGCGCACGACGATACGGGTGCCGTCGATCTGCTCGACGACGCCGTCACGCTTGGCCACGACCACGGCGCCGGAGTCGCGGGCGACCACGGCTTCCATGCCGGTGCCGACCAGCGGGGCGTCCGCCTCGATCAGCGGCACGGCCTGACGCTGCATGTTGGCGCCCATCAGCGCGCGGTTGGCGTCGTCGTTTTCCAGGAACGGGATCAGCGCCGCGGCGACCGAGACGACCTGCTTGGGCGACACGTCCATCATGTCGACCGTGTCCTTGGTCAACAGGGTCGGTTCGCCGTTGATGCGGCCGGGGACCAGGTCCTCGGCGATCTCGCCGCCTTCCAGCTTGATGTTGGCCTGGGCGATGACGTGCTTCGCCTCTTCCATGGCCGAGATGTAGACGACCTCTTCGGTGGCCTTGCCGTCCTTCACGCGACGGTACGGGCTCTCGATGAAGCCGTACTTGTTCACGCGGGCGTGGGTGGCCAGCGAGTTGATCAGACCGATGTTCGGGCCTTCCGGCGTTTCGATCGGGCAGATGCGGCCGTAGTGGGTCGGGTGCACGTCGCGGACTTCGAAGCCGGCGCGCTCGCGGGTCAGACCGCCCGGGCCAAGCGCCGAGAGGCGGCGCTTGTGGGTGATCTCGGACAGCGGGTTGGTCTGGTCCATGAACTGCGACAGCTGCGAGCTGCCGAAGAATTCACGGACGGCGGCCGCCGCCGGCTTCGCGTTGATCAGGTCGTGCGGCATGACCGTGTCGATATCGACCGAGCTCATGCGCTCCTTGATCGCCCGCTCCATGCGCAGCAGGCCGACGCGGTACTGGTTCTCGAGCAGTTCGCCGACCGAACGGACGCGGCGGTTGCCGAGGTTGTCGATGTCGTCGATCTCGCCGCGGCCGTCGCGCAGGCCGACCAGCAGGCGCAGCACTTCGAGGATGTCCTCTTTGCGCAGCACGCGGATCTCGTCGGAAACCTCCGGGGTCTCCAGACGCATGTTCATCTTCACCCGGCCGACGGCCGACAGGTCGTAGCGCTCGGCGTCGAAGAACAGGCCGGCGAACATCGCCTCGGCCGCTTCGATCGTCGGCGGCTCGCCCGGACGCATGACGCGGTAGATGTCGAACAGGGCGTCTTCACGCGACTGGTTCTTGTCCACGCGCAGGGTGTTGCGCATGTAGGCGCCGACCGTGACGTGGTCGATGTCCAGCACGTCGACGGTGGTGAAGCCCTGCTCTTCCAGCGCCTTCACGGCGGCGGCGTCGAGCTCGTCACCGGCTTCGGCGTAGATCTCGCCGGTCGACATGTTGACGGCGTCGCCGGCCATGTACTTGCCGACCAGCGCGTCGGGGGCCAGCAGCAGGGCCTTCACGCCCTGGTCGGCCAGCTTCTTCGCCGCGCGGGCCGAGATCTTGTGGCCGGCCTGGGCGACCACCTGGCCGCTGTCGGCGTCGACCAGGTCGAAGTCCGGCTTCACGCCGCGCCAGCGTTCCGGCTTGTAGGGCGTGACCCAGCCTTCGCCGCGCTTCTCGTAGGGGACCACGTCGTAGAAGGTGCGCAGCACCTCTTCGCCGTCCATGCCCAGGGCATAGAGGAAGGTCGAGGCCGGCAGCTTACGGCGACGGTCGATACGGACGTAGACGATGTCCTTGGCGTCGAACTCGAAGTCGAGCCAGGAGCCGCGGTACGGAATGATGCGGGCGGCGAACAGCAGCTTGCCCGAAGCGTGCGTCTTGCCCTTGTCGTGGTCGAAGAACACGCCGGGCGAACGGTGCATCTGCGAGACGATGACGCGCTCGGTGCCGTTGACGATGAAGGTGCCCTTGTCGGTCATGAGCGGGATGTCGCCCATGTAGACGTCCTGCTCCTTGATGTCCTTCACAGAGCGGGCGCCGGTCTCTTCGTCGCTTTCGAAGACGATCAGGCGCAGCTTGACCTTCAGCGGAGCCGCGAAGGTCATGTCGCGCTGGATGCACTCCTCGACGTCGTACTTCGGCTCTTCGAACTCGAAGGAGACGTACTCGAGCGTGGCGCGCTCGTTGAAGTCCTTGATCGGGAACACCGACTTGAAGACGGCCTCGAGGCCTTCGTCCGTGCGCAGGCCCGGGCGGACGTCGCGCTGCAGGAACTGCTCATAAGAGGACCGCTGAACCTCGATGAGGTTCGGCATCTGCACGGCTTCGGCGATGCGGCCGAACGACTTGCGGATGCGCTTCTTGCCGGTGAACGATTGGACCATCGTCGCTCCCTCGGCGCAGCGGCGAACTGCGCCAAAAATTCCAGGCGCGCGCAATGAGGGCGGCGCGCCGTTTCATCCCTGCGTCCACCCTCGGCTCGGACCTGGCTCGAAGCGCGGGTCCGACGGACGCTGGAAAGCTTCGCTCACGCGAAGCGCGCCTTCGCTCGATCGGAGGGCGGCGGATCGAGCCTCGGCGCTAAGCGCGCGAATTTTTAGATTCGTGCGGGGGGCGACTTATAATCGCTTTCACGGCGATGGGAAGGCCCGCCGGGAACAAAATCACGCAGCCCTGACCCCGCCCCGCCGGCCGGCGCGGCGGCGGGGCGGACTGCGGACCGGCCCGGGCGCGGCTACTTCGGTTGCGGCGCCGAAACCGAGCTCTCTTCGATGTAGACGTAAGGTTTCAGCTCCGGCAGGCCGTAGCGCTCCTGGATGCTGGTCGGGGTGATGAACGACACCCGCACCACGACCGGATGGCCCATCACCGAGGCCGGCGGCGGCGGCAGGCGCCCCATGTCCCTGGCCGCGTCCATCACGACCTCGTCGTTGGGCGCCGATCCAGTGGACCTGATCAGCTCGAAGCCGGAGAGATTGCCCTGGGCGTCGACATGCATCCGCACTTCACCGATGCGCGTGCCGGGCGAGGAGAACCCCACAGGCTCTCCCAGCACCTTGTCGAGGCGTTGCTGGGCCGTTTTCACCCAGGCGTCCAGATCGGCCGGCGCGGCGGCGACGGCGGACGCCGAAAGCGAGAATGCGACCAGGGCTGAGGCGAGTACTCGACGCATGGCGTACCTCCTCCGCAAGAAGGCCTTACGTCGTCCCCGCCTGAATCAACACGACCTGCGAGCGCAGGTTGCATGAACTATCGGACACCTTCGGGCCGCCGGGCGGGGCCCGGCCGCGCAAAAGAAAACGGGCCCGGAGGTTTCCCTCCGAGCCCGTCGAAACGTCAGAACTGACGCAAGCCAGATTACTTGATCTGGACCTTGGCGCCGGCTTCTTCCAGCTTCTTCGCGATTTCGGCCGCTTCGTTCTTGGAGATGTTCTCCTTGACGGTCTGCGGGGCGCCTTCCACCAGGTCCTTGGCTTCCTTCAGGCCCAGGTCCGAACGGATCGCGCGGATTTCCTTAATCACGTTGATCTTCTTGTCGCCGCCGTCGGTCAGGACGACGGTGAACTCGGTCTGCTCTTCAGCAGCTTCGGCCGGAGCCGCGCCACCGCCGGCCGGCATGGCCATGGCGACCGGAGCGGCGGCCGACACGCCCCACTTTTCTTCGAGCAGCTTGGACAGCTCAGCGGCTTCCAGGACGGTCAGGGCGGACAGGTCGTCAACCAGCTTTTCGAGCTTCGACATTTGGTAGTTCCTTCAGCGGAATTGAGTGTGGATCGCGGAGATGACCGATTAGGCGGCGTTCTTGTCGGCGTGAGCCTTGAGAACGCGCGCGATTTGGCCAGCCGGGGCCGCCAGGACGCCCGCGACCTTGGTCGCCGGAGCCTGAACGAGGCCGATGAGCGTGGCCCGGATCTGATCGAGCGAGGGCAGCGAGGCGAGCGCCTTCACACCCTGGTCGTTCAGCACCGTTTGACCCATGAAGCCGCCAACGACTTTGAGCTTGTCATTGCCCTTGGCGTATTCGGTCACGACCTTGGCGGCGGAGACGGGATCCGGCGCGAAGGCGATGGCGACGGGACCCTTGAAGAGGGCGTCGCCCTCCTCGCCGATCGAGCCGTCCAGAGCCTTCTGGGCCAGAGTGTTCTTCACCACCTTGATTTGGGCGCCTTCCTTGCGGAGGCGGCCACGAAGGTCGGTCATTTCCGCAACGGTCAGACCCATGTAGTGGGTCACGACCACGGCGCCGGCGCCGGCGAAGACGCCTTTCAGCGCTTCGATCGACTCGGCCTTTTGTGCGCGGTCCATTGCGGTCTCCGTACTCGGTTGCAGCAGCCGGACCATTCCGGCGGCCGAACGACGGCTCGGCGAGGGAAAACTCCCGCGCGCTCACCGTTCAGCCTGTCCTAGGATGATCGGCGCGAACCGTTCCGCTGAAGGCGGAATTCGGATTCGTACCTCACGCCCCGTCTCCCAGCGGCGAGGAAGGGCTCTTCCCCGTTACGGCCCAGGCGACCCCTGGATCCCGCAGTTCTCGGACAGGACCGGCGACAGGACGAGCCTGCTGCCGGAAGCCGCGCCTACTACATCGGACTTGGGAGAATTTCAACCGCCGACGGCGAAGGCCGGCGGTTTCAGTCCTTCAGGCCGGCCCGGGTGACCAGGGCGATGGGCAGGCCGAACAGGAAGACGTGGGACATGATGTCCGTCATCACCCGGAAGGTGTCGTCGAAGGTCGGGGTGCGGGCGGCCGACAGCGGCACGATCACGAAGTTCATGGCCAGCCACATGGCCAGGCCGAACAGCGGGCCGAAGATCACGGGGTAGCGCACCAGGGCGCGGACCCGCGTGGCGGCCATGTAGAACACGCCCGCCGCGACGATCGAGATGAAGAAGTGCAGCGCCGCCCCGGCCGCGGCCGTGGCCATGCCGCCCTGGAAGGACGCCTTGCCGAACACGCCGCTGGCCACCGACTGGAAGATCCGCTCCGGCGCGACGCCGCGCAGGCCGTGGAACACGATGGCGTAGGTGATGTCCCCCGCCCCGCCCAGCAGGCCGGCGGTGATCACGGTGAAGGCCGGATTGCGGGCCGGGCGCAGCGCTTCGGTCGACATACCGTTGTTATGGCTCAGCTTCGGCGCGCACGCCAGAGGAACCGCCCCGCCCTGCTTCAGTTGCCGACGACGGCAGGAAGCATCCATGGCCTACGAGCTCTACTACTGGCCGACCATCCAGGGACGCGGCGAGTTCGTGCGCCTGGCCCTGGAGGACGCCGGCGCGCCTTACGCCGACGTCGCGCGCGAGCGCGGCGTGCGGCCGATGATGGAGCTGATGACCGGCCGGACGGTCGCCCATCCCTCGTTCGCGCCGCCGTTCCTGAAAGACGGCGACGTCCTGATCGGCCAGACGGCCGACATCCTGCTCTATCTGGGCCGCCGTCTCGGCCTGGCCCCCGCTGGCGAGACCGATCGGCTGTGGGCCCACCAGATCCAGTTGACCGTCGCCGACCTGGTGGTCGAGGCGCACGACGTGCACCACCCGCTGGGCGCGGGCCTCTACTACGAGGACCAGAAACCCGAGGCGGCGCGGCGGGCCAAGGAATTCCGCGACGCCCGCATCCCTAAGTTCCTGGGCTGGTTCGAACGCATCCTGACGCAGAACGCGGCCGGCGACGGCTGGCTGGTGGGCGAGGCCCTCACCTATCCGGACCTGTCGCTGTTCCAGGTGGTCGAGGGCCTGACCTACGCCTTCCCCAAGGCCGCCGGGCGGGTCCTGGCGACGACGCCGAAAGTCATGGCGGTGCACGAGCGGGTGAAGGCGCGGCCGCGCATCGCCGCCTACCTGGCCAGCGACCGGCGCCTGGCGCCCAACGAGGACGACATCTTCCGCAACTACCCGGAGCTGGACGCCTAGGAGCGCGGCATGGAGGCCACCCGCAAGCTGTCGTTGCCGATGCTCGCCGCCATGGTGGTGGGCTCGATGGTCGGCGCGGGCATCTTCTCCCTGCCCCGCACCTTCGCCGGCGCGACCGGCCCGGTCGGCGCGGTGATCGCCTGGGCCATCGCCGGCGGCGGCATGTACATGCTGGCCCGCGTGTTCCAGTCCCTGGCCGAGCGCAAGCCGGACCTGGACGCCGGCGTGTTCGCCTACGCCAAGGCCGGGTTCGGCGACTATCCGGGCTTCCTGTCGGCGTTCGGCTACTGGATCGGCAGCTGTATCGGCAACGTCTCCTACTGGGTGCTGATCAAGGCCACGCTGGGCGCCTTCTTCCCGGTGTTCGGGGACGGCAACACCATCCCCGCCGTGCTGGTCGCCTCGGTCGGCGTGTGGCTGTTCCACGCCATGATCCTGATGGGGATCCGCAACGCCGCCTTCGTGAACGCCGTCGTGACGGTGGCCAAGATCATCCCGATCCTGGTGTTCGTCGCCATCCTGGCCTTCGCCTTCGACGCCGGCCTGTTCCGGGCCAACCTGTGGGGCGGCCCCGGCCTGGCCCAGACCAGCCTGTTCGAGCAGGTGCGCGCCACCATGCTGGTCACGGTCTTCGTCTTCATCGGGGTCGAAGGCGCCAGCGTCTATTCGCGCTACGCGCAGAAGCGCGCCGACGTCGGCGTCGCCACCATCCTGGGCTTCCTGGGCGTGCTGTGCCTGATGGTGCTGGTCACCCTGCTGCCCTACGCGGTGCTGGACCGCGCCGCGGTCGCCGACATGCGCCAGCCGTCCATGGCCATGGTGCTGGAGGCCGTGGTCGGCCCCTGGGGCGCGATCTTCGTCAGCGTCGGCCTGCTGGTCTCGGTGCTGGGCGCCTACCTGGCCTGGTCGCTGATCTGCGCCGAGGTGCTGTTCGCCGCGGCCAAGGCCGGCGACATGCCCAGGGTGTTCGCGACCGAGAACAAGAACGCAGTGCCGGCGGCGGCGCTGTGGCTGACCAACGTCATCGTCCAGCTGCTGCTGATCAGCACCCTGTTCTCGAACGACGCCTTCACCCTGATGCTCAACCTGACCAGCGCCATGTCGCTGATCCCCTACCTGTTCGTAGCGCTGTACGGGGTGAAGCTGGCCCGGAGCGGCGAGACCTACGCGGCCACGGGCGGCCGCAACCGGGACCTCGTCATCGCCGGCGCGGCCACCGCCTACACCGCCTTCATGCTGCTGGCCGGCGGGCTGAAGTTCCTGCTGCTGTCGGCGACGCTCTATGCGCCCGGCACCCTTCTCTACGTCTGGACCCGGCGCGAGCAGGGCCGGCGCGTCTTCAGCCCGCTCGACCTGGCCGTGTTCGCGATCGCCGCCCTCGGCGCCGTCGCCGGCGTCTACGCCCTGGTCACGGGCGCGATCACCATCTGAGCGGAGGAGACCATGGCGGCTGACGGAGCTTTCGGCGTCCACTCCGAGGTGGGCGAGCTGCGCAAGGTGATGGTCTGCGCGCCCGGCCGCGCCCACCTGCGCCTGACCCCCAGCAACTGCGACGCCCTGCTGTTCGACGACGTGCTGTGGGTGGAGGCCGCCAAGCGCGACCACTTCGACTTCGTCCAGAAGATGCGCGACCGCGGGGTCGAGGTCCTGGAGATGCACGACCTGCTGGCCGCCACCGTCGGCGTGCGCGAGGCGCGCAAGTGGGTCCTCGACCACCAGGTGGTCGCCAACCAGGTCGGCCCGGAGCTGGTCGCGGAGGTGCGCAGCTATCTGGACGGCCTGCCCGACCGCGAGCTGGCGGAGATCCTGATCGGCGGCCTGTCGACCGACGAGTTCCCGGTCGAGATCGGCGGCTCGACCCTGCAGTTGATCCGCGAGGCGGCGGGCGCGGCCGAGTACCTGCTGCCGCCGCTGCCCAACACCCTCTACACGCGCGACACCACCTGCTGGATCTACGGCGGCACGACGCTGAACCCGCTGTTCTGGGAGGCCCGCCACGAGGAGACCCTGCTGGCGGCGGCGATCTACCGGTTCCACCCCGACTTCGCCGGCAAGGTGAACGTCTGGTGGGGCGACCCGACCCAGGACTGGGGCTCGGCCACCCTCGAAGGCGGCGACGTCATGCCGATCGGCAAGGGCAACGTCCTGATCGGCATGAGCGAGCGCTCCTCACGCCAGGCCATCAGCCAGCTGGCGCTGAAGCTGTTCGAGGCCGGCGCGGCCGAGCGGATCATCGTGGCGGCCATGCCCAAGCTGCGCGCCGCCATGCACCTGGACACCGTCTTCACCTTCGCCGACCGCGACTGCGTCGTGGTCTATCCCGACATCATGGAGCGGGTTCACGCCTACTCCTACCGGCCGGGCGACAAGCCCGGCCAGCTGGACCTGCGCAAGGACGAGACCCCGTTCGTCGACACCGTGGCCGACGCGCTGGGCGTGAGGCAGATGCGCGTGGTGGAGACCGGCGGCAGCGCCTATCTGCGCGAGCGCACCCAGTGGGACAGCGGCGCCAACGTGGTCTGCCAGTCGCCGGGCGTGGTCTACGCCTACGACCGCAACACCCACGTGAACAACCTGCTGCGCAAGGCGGGGATCGAGGTGATCGTCATCTCCGGGGCCGAGCTGGGACGCGGCCGCGGCGGCGCCCACTGCATGACCTGCCCGCTGCTGCGCGACGCCGTGGACTTCTAGGGTGCGCCGGACCGGCGTCGCGGTCCTGGGGTTGATCGCCGTCGCGAGCCACGCTCAGGCCCAGAGCCGAGACCCGACCGGCAGCTACGACGTCGACGACGGCCTGCGCCAGCACGCCTACCAGCTCGTCTTCGACCAGCCGCCGACGGCGCGTCCGGTCTCGCTCGACCTCTCCCTGGGCGGGACCTTTTCGAGCAACGCCGGAGAGAGCGCTTCCGACCAGGTCGTGGCCGTCTCCGCGACGCCAGGCGCGGCGCTTTACGTCGTGCCCCTGCCGCTGGGCGGATGGGAGCTCGCCGGCGGGGGCTCGGTGGACGCCGACGTCTACGCCGGCGGCTACAACGACCAGCTGGGCGAGGGCCGGCTGGAGGGCTTCGCGGCCGTGCAGCGCCCCCTCGGGCCCGGAAGCTTGGCCGCGGAGTACGTCGCCTTCGCGGGCTACGCGCACGACTTCGCCGACCACCAGTACACCCTGCATATCGGCCAGATCGCCTACAGCTTCGAGGCGCACGGCGTGGCGGCGGAGTTCACCGCCGAATACGAGGGATCGGACGAGCCGGAGCTGCGCCGCGCCCGCGCGACCATGACCCTGGAGCACGCCGTGGCCGCCCCCCTGTTCGGCCACCAGGTCACGGTCGAAGGCCACCTCGCCGCGTCCGACTTCACCGCCGGCGCCAACGACGGGCGCACCGACGTCTTCGCCCAAGTCGCGCTGACCGCCGAGCGGACCTTCGCGAACGGCTGGGCGCTGGAGTGGACGACCGCCCTCTCCCACCGCTTCTCGAACCGGACGAGCGCGCGCTTCACCGAATTCGACTTCGGCCCGTCGCTGAGCCGCACCTTCTGACCGGCGCGCAAACAAAAAGGGCGAGGCCGGAGCCTCGCCCTTCTCGTTCGATTGAACTCGCGTCGCGCTTAGGCGGTCAGCGAGGCCGGATCCAGCTTAATGCCCGGACCCATGGTCGAGCTGAGCGAGATCTTCTTCACGTAGGTGCCCTTGGCGCCCGACGGCTTGGCCTTCTGCAGCGCGTCCACGAAGGCGCGGACGTTCAGTTCCAGCGCTTCCTGGGTGAACGAGGCCTTGCCGATGCCGGCGTGCACGATGCCCGCCTTCTCGACGCGGAACTCGACGGCGCCGCCCTTGGCGTCCTTCACGGCCTGACCGACGTTCATGGTCACGGTGCCGACCTTCGGGTTCGGCATCAGGCCGCGCGGGCCCAGCACCTTACCCAGACGGCCGACCAGGGCCATCATGTCCGGCGTGGCGATCACGCGGTCGAAGTCCATGAAGCCGCCCTGGACCTTTTCGACCAGGTCCTCGGCGCCCACCACTTCGGCGCCCGCCGCGGTGGCTTCGTCGGCCTTCGGGCCCTTGGCGAACACGGCGACGCGGACGTCACGGCCGGTGCCCGACGGCAGGTTGACCACGCCGCGGACCTGCTGGTCGGCGTGACGCGGGTCGACGCCCAGGTTCACGGCGATTTCGATCGACTCATCGAACTTCGCCTTGGCGTTGGACTTCACGGACGCGATGGCCTCGCCCAGGGCGTAGGTCTTTTCGCGGTCGACGACGAACGACTGAACGCGCTTCGGTTGCTTAGCCATTGGATCAGCCCTCCACCACTTGCAGGCCCATCGAGCGGGCCGAGCCGGCGATGATCTTGGTCGCTTGATCCAGATCGTTCGCGTTCAGGTCCTTCATCTTCTTTTCGGCGATGTCACGGCACTGGGCCATGGTCACCTTGCCGGCCGAGTCACGGCCCGGCTTCTGCGAGCCCGACGTGATCTTGGCGGCCTGCTTCAGGTAGAAGGTGGCCGGCGGCGTCTTGGTGACGAAGGTGAACGACTTGTCCTGGTACACCGTGATGACGGTCGGCAGGGGCGTGCCCTTTTCGACGTTCTCGGTGCGGGCGTTGAACTCCTTACAGAAGCCCATGATGTTCACGCCGCGCTGACCCAGCGCCGGACCGATCGGCGGCGACGGCGTGGCGGAGCCGGCCTTCACCTGCAGCTTGATGTAGCCGAGAATCTTCTTGGCCATGGTTCTCTCCTAAATGCTCCCAAGGGACTTCCTTGTGGAGCGGTGAGCCGTGGTGCGGGGTGGCGCCCCTTCCACGGGTTTCAGGCGGCGTTGAGGACGGTCCTTAGACCGTCTTCTCGACCTGCCCGTACTCCAGGTCCACCGGCGTGGCGCGTCCGAAAATCGAAACGCTGACGCGCAGGCGGGCCCGTTCTTCGTCGACGCTTTCCACAACGCCGTCGAAGCTCGCAAAGGGGCCGTCGGTGACTTTCACCTTTTCCCCGATGTCGAAATGGATGGTCGGCTTCGGGCGCTCGACGCCCTCCTCGATGGCGCCGACGATGCGCTGGACTTCGCGCTCGCTGACCGGAATCGGCCGCGCGCCCGAGCCCAGGAAGCCGGTCACCTTCGGGGTGTTCTTGACCAGGTGGTAGGCCTCGTCGGTCAGCTCCATCTTCACCAGCACGTAGCCGGGGAAGAACTTGCGCTCCGAGTTGACCTTACGGCCGCGGCGGATTTCCACCACGTCCTCGGTCGGCACCAGGATCTCGCTGAACTTGTCGTCCAGCCCCTGGGCCTTGGCCTGCTCGCGGATGGTCTCGGCCACCTTCTTCTCGAAGTTCGAGTAGGCGTGGACGATGTACCACTTGTGGTTCGGATTGGAGACCGGGCGGGCCTCGACTGCGACGTCCGTCACGCGTGTCTCCTCAGCCGCCGATCTTCAGGACCTGGGCGACCCCAAAGCCCATCAGGAAGTCCACGACCCAGAAGAAGAAGGTCGCGAGCAGGACCATGATGAAGACCATCACCGAGGTGATCCAGGTCTCCTTGCGGCTGGTCCAGGTGATCTTGCGGGCCTCGGCGCGCACTTCGCGGAAGTATTGCGCGGGGCTGACGCGCTTCTTGCGCGCAGGCGCCTCCGCGTCGATCACCGGCTTTTGCGGCGCGCCCCGACCGGAGGCGGCGCGCGCCCCGCGGTTCAGCGCGGTCGGAGCCTGTTGCTTAGCCATCGACGTTCCGTCGCACCCTTCCGAACCTGGAGCGTCCAGGTCCCTGTCAAAAAGTCGTCGAGGGACGGTCCGCGACTGCGAACCGTCCCCCGGCGGAAATAGTGGCAGGAGTGGAGGGACTCGAACCCCCGGCCCTCGGTTTTGGAGACCGATGCTCTACCAGCTGAGCTACACTCCTTCAGGCAGACGACCGCGCGCCGGTGGACTTCCGAGCCCGTCGACGCAGGCGGCCTTCGCCAGAGCCGTGCGACATAGCAAGGCGAACCTGGGGAAGCAAGCACCGCCCCGCCCTCTGCATTCGACTTTTCTTCGTAATGACAATGACGCGTCGCCGCGGGCGCGAAGAGGTGGTGCTACGCCCGCCCCGCTTCAAGCGGCGCTTGCGCCCGCGCGGCGCTGATCCGCGCGTCGACGCGCGCGAAAACCTGCATCCAGGCCTGCATCATCGGCCCGATCGTCAGCGCGTGGAGAATCGTCCCCACGCCCACGGCCCCGCCCAGCAGCCAGCCGCAGGCCAGCACGCCCAGCTCGACGCACATGCGGGCCCGTTTGATCGACAGGCCGGTGATCTTGGCCAGGCCCAGGGTGACGCCGTCGCGCGGCCCCGCCCCATAGCCGGCGGTGATGTAGGCCGCCGTCGCGTAGCCGTTCAGGATGATTCCCACGGTCATCAGGGCGATGCGCCAGCCCAGCGGGTCGACCTTCGGCAGCACCGCCAGCGACGCGTCGAGCGCCAGGCCGATGACCACGACGTTGCTGATGGTGCCCAGCCCGGGGCGTTGCCGCAGCGGGATCCAGGCCAGCAGGACCACGACGCCGACCAGGTTGACGATCAGGCCCATGCTCAGGCCGGTCTGCAGGGACAGGCCTTCGTGGAAGACGCTCCACGACATCAGGCCCAGGCGCGAGCGGACCATCAGGGCGGTCGAGACCCCGAACAGGACGAGGCCGAAATACAGACGGGCGAGGCGGCGGAGGTCCATCGCCGTATCTAGCCGGGTCGCACCGCGACTTCGATAGTCCCGTCGGCCGCAGGCGGCCGACGCCCGCGCCTTACGACTGCGGGGTCGCCATGCGGGCGGCCAGCTGGGTCAGCTCGGTGGGCATGGCCACGATGATGGTGGAGTTGTGCTCCACCCCGATCTCGGTCAGCGCCTGCAGCCGGCGAATCTCCAGCGCGGCCGGCGCGGTCATGATCGCCTTGGCGGCCTCGACCAGGGTCTCGGAGGCGTTGGCTTCGCCCTGCGCCTTGATCAGACGGGCGCGCGCTTCGCGGCTGGCCTCGGCCTCGCGGGCGATGGCGCGCTGCATCTGCTCTGGAATGTCGAGGTCGCGCAGCTCCACCGCGTCGATGTCGACGCCCCACTTCTTGGCCGCCGCTTCGAGCGTGCCCAGCAGGTGGGTGTTCAGCTGGGTGCGATGCTTCAGCAGGTCGTCCAGGTCGTGCTGGCCGATGGCGTCGCGCAGCGTGGTCTCGGCCGCCTGCACGATGGCGACATGCGGATCCTGTACGGCGTTCACGGTCGCGGCCGGATTGTCGACCTTGTACCAGAGCACCGCGTTGACCTTCACCGGCACGCCGTCGCGGGTCACCGCATCCTGCGGCTGCAGGGTGACGGTGTTGATGCGCACGTCGACCTTCACCGACCGCTCGAGCAGCGGGATGATCCAGAACACGCCCGGCCCGGAGGTGCGCTTGTAGCGGCCCAGCCGGTAGATGACGCTGCGCTGGTATTCCTGGTTGATCCGGAAGCCCAGGATCACGAAGACGACGACGCCGATCGCGATCGGCACGTTCGCCAGCACATATCCCCACGCGGTGTCGAGCTGATCCACCGGGCTTCCCCCTCGAAGAACGCCGGTAGAGATAGCTGAGCCGGGCGTGGCCTGTCCCCCACACCCGGCCCGAAATTCAACTTTTAGTCGTCAATTGGTCGGCTGCGCGTCGGTGACCTTGTAGGTCAGGAAGCGGCCCTCCTCGTCGGCGACGGTGACGTACTCGCCCAGCACGAAGCGGTGCTGGCCCAGCTTGTAGACCGGCTCGTCGTCGACGTCGGTGCCTTCCTCGTAGTCGAAGAACCAGTTGTCCCCCCGCCGCGCCAGGCGGCCTTCGGCCGGATCCTCGTCGGGCGCGAAGCGTCGCACGGTGCAGCGGTCCCGGAACGAGCGGAACTCGACTTCGTTCAGCTTCCCGTCCTCGGTCAATGGCGCGACCAGGGTGTAGCCGCGACGGTCGTCGCCGTCGGCGAATTCAGTGCCGGGATTGCGCGCCAGGCGCATGACGATGCGGGACAGGGACATGGCCTTCTCTCCTCCTTTTCTCTGTTAATGCGCCAGGAACAGCGACGGTTTCGCCGATTGCAGGATCGCCCGCGTCGCGCCGCCGAATATGAACTCGCGAAGCCGCGAATGGCCGAAGGCGCCCCCCACGAGCAGGGAGGCGTTCTCGGCCTCGGCGACGGCCAGCACGCCCTCGATCGGGTCGCCGCCGCGCTCCAGCGGCCGGATCTCGGCCTCGATACGGCGCGCCGCGTAATAGGCCTGAAGGCTGCGCAGGTCGCACGGCCGGTCGGACAGCGGCGAGCCGACGATCAACACGCGCTCGCAGCGACGCAGGATCGGCGCGGCCCGCCGCGCGGCGCGGCTGGCCGGCTCGCCGCCTTCCCAGGCCACCACCGCCGTGCCGAACGGATCGCCGCCGCGGTTCACGAACACCGCCGCCCGCTCGTCGATCAGCACCTGCTCGAAGGCCCCACTGAACGGCCCCTTGCCGCGCGAGGCGCCGTCGTCGAACACCACCAGGTCGGACAGCCGCACCTCGCCGGACAGGCCACGGCCCACGGGCGACACCAGGACGGTGAAGGTCTTGCGGGGATAGGCCAGGGTCTCGAAGGCGGCGCGCGCGTTGCGCTCGCCCTCCACGGCGGCCTCCTTGAGGCTCTCGATCGCGGCGACCTGCACGCCGCCGACGAAGCCTTCGCCCAGCCAGGGCGTCAGTTCGGCCGGGTCGGGCGGGCAATAGACCGCGGCCACTTCCGCCTCGAAGCGCGTGGCGATCGCCGCCGCCGTTTCCAGGGCCGGGCGGTCCTGGTCTGCGCCGGACAGCGGCACGGTCACGCGTCCCCATTCCATCACAAGCCGCCTTCCTGCATTGATCTTCGCCGCACGATGCGCCAGTTGCTCGACCTCACGGATAAGGAACAAACAACTTGGCAAAAGGGCTGCGTACGTCCCGCGCCGAACCACCGCGCGCCTGGCAGCGCATGCTGTCGGGCCGCCGGCTCGACCTGCTCGATCCCTCCCCGCTCGACATCGAGATCGAGGACATCGCGCACGGCCTGGCCCGGGTGGCCCGATGGAACGGCCAGACCGTGGGCGAGCACGCCTTTTCGGTCGCCCAGCACAGCCTGGTGGTGGAGGAGATCGCCGCCCACCTGTCGCCGGGGTTGGAGCCGCGCTGGCGGCTGGCCGCCCTGCTGCACGACGCGTCCGAATACGTGATCGGCGACATGATCTCGCCGTTCAAGGCGGCCCTGGGGCTGGACTACAAGAGCTTCGAGACTCGTCTGGAAGGCGCCATTCACCTGCGCTTCGGCCTGCCGCCGAAGGTCCCGACCGAGATCAAGACCTTGATCAAGAAGGCCGACCTCGCCTGCGCCTTCTACGAAGCGACGCAACTGGCCGGTTTCAGCGAGCCGGAATCCGTGCGACTCTTCGGCCGACCGCCGGCGGGCTACGCCCTGACGATCGAGCCGCTGGCGCCGGCCCAGGCCCAGGCGCGTTACCTGCAACGGTACCAGACCCTGGCCGAGGCCGCGGGACTGGCCCCGTCGCCGGCGGCGCACCAGACGGAGTGAGCGATGACGATCATCGTCTGTCCGCTGAGCTACGTCGACACCATCGCGCGCACGCGCAAGCCGTCGCACCTGGTCACCCTGCTGGACCCCGACCACGAGATCGAGACGCCGGAAGGGATCGCGCCCGAACGCCACCTGCGCCTGGGCTGCCATGACGTGTCCGACTTCGTCGAAGGCCTGAATCCGCCGGACGCCTCGGTGGTGCGCCAGCTGCTGGCCTTCGGAGGCGGCTGGAACGCCAGCGCGCCGATCGTGGTGCACTGCTGGGCCGGCATCAGCCGCTCCAGCGCCGCGGCTTTCGTGCTGGCCTGCCAGCGCAATCCGCACGCCTCCGAGCACGAGATCGCCTTCGAGATCCGGCGCAAGTCGCGCTACGCCACGCCCAACCCGCGCATCGTGGAACTGGCCGACATGCTGATGGCCCGCCAGGGCCGGATGATCGACGCCGCCCACGCCATCGGCCGCGGCGAGCTGGCCCACGAAGGACGCCCGTTCGACCTCAAGGCGGACTGGTGAGCGGCACGGCGGTCGTCATCGGCCTGTCGGCCGTGGTCGTCGCCGTACGCGACGGCGAGGCCGCGGTGCTGACCGTCGCGCCGCACGGGGCCGGTCTGCCCGGCCTGCCCTTCGGTCCCTTCGATCCGGCCGGCCACCGCACCTTCGAGCTGGCGCTGCGGGCCTTCGTGACCGAACAGACCGGCTTCGAGCTCGGCTATGTCGAGCAGCTCTACACCTTCGGCGACCAGGGCCGCGACGCGCCGCTGGCCGACGTCGGCGCGGGCGCCGCGCGGGTGGTCTCGGTCGGCTATCTGGCCCTGGCCCCCTCCCCGCCCGAGCACGCCGCCCCGGACACCGGCTGGGCGTCCTGGTCGCGGTTCTTCCCGTGGGAGGACTGGCGCGCCGGCCGGCCGGCGGTGATCGACGCGGCCATCGCGCCGGCCCTGGCGGCCTGGGCGGACCAGGCGCCCGCGGCCGAGGCCGAACGC
>NZ_JAAIVC010000051.1 GCF_010975005.1 Caulobacter sp. 17J65-9
CTCGAACACCGCCACCCGGCTGGCCGCCTCGCCGGCGACGCCGCCGCGCAGGCCCGGGTCGCCCAGCCGGCCCAGGCTGAGGTCGCGCGCGACCGCCTCGGCCGCCGCCGCGTCGTCCAGGTCCCGCCCGGTCTCCAACAGCTCCACGCCCACCGCCCGGTAGAGCAAGCCGGTGTCGAGGTACTCGTAGCCGTACAGCGCGGCCAGACGGGACGCGACCGTCCCCTTGCCGGAGGCGGCCGGACCGTCGACGGCGATGACGAAACTCATGACTCGGAAATCTCCGCACCCAGGCCGGCCATCAGGGCGACGAAGCCGGGGAAGCTGGTGGCGATCATGCCGGGCTCGTCGACCGTGACCGCCTGCTCGGCGGCCAGGCCCAGCACCAGGTGGGACATGGCGATGCGGTGATCGCCGGCGGTGGCCACCTCGGCCCCGCCGCGCGGCGCGCGTCCGCGGCCGTGGACGATCAGGCCGTCCGGCTCCTCCTCGACCTCGACGCCGCAGGCCTGAAGGCCGCGCGCCATCAGGGCGATGCGGTCGCTCTCCTTCACGCGCAGTTCGCCGATGCCGCGCATGACGGTCGTCCCCTCGGCGAAGGCCGCGGCGACCGCCAGGATCGGGTACTCGTCGATCATCGACGGCGCGCGTTCGGGCGGCACGACGACGCCCTTCAGGCGCGAGGCGCGGGCGACCAGGTCGCCGACCGGCTCGCCGCCGGCGTCGCGGCGGTTCTCGATGGTCAGGTCCGCGCCCATCTCGATCAGGGTGTCGTAGAGGCCGGTGCGCAGCGGGTTGAGCAGCACGCCCTCCACCCGCACCTGCGAACCGGGGACCACCAGGCCGGCGACCACCGGGAAGGCGGCCGAGGACGGATCGCCCGGCACGTCGACGGGCGCGCCGGTCAGGGCCGAGCGGCGGACGGTGACGGCGCGGCCGTCGGCGCGGTCCAGCACCTCCACGGCGACGCCGAAGGCCTTCAGCATGCGTTCGGTGTGGTCGCGCGACGGCTCGGCCTCGACCACCGTGGTCTCGCCGTCGGCGCTGAGGCCCGCCAGCAGGATGGCCGACTTCACCTGGGCGGAGGCGACCGCCGAGACGTGCTCGATCCCCTGCAGGCCACCGCCGCGCACGGTCAGCGGCAGGCGGTCGCCGCCTTCGAAGCGCGCGCCCATGCGCATCAGCGGCTCGGTCACCCGACCCATGGGGCGCTTCTGCAGGGAGGCGTCGCCGGTGAAGGTGGTGGCGTGGGGGAAGCCGGCGGCCGCGCCCATCAGGAGGCGCACGCCGGTGCCGGAGTTGCCGCAATCGACCACGCCCGTCGGCTCGCGATAGCTCCCCGCGCCCTCGACCCGCCAGCGGCCGCCGCCCAGCTGCTCGACCGTGGCGCCGAAGGCGCGCACCGCGTCGGCCGTACGCAGCACGTCGTCGCCTTCCAGCAGGCCGGAAATCTCGGTCACGCCGCGAGCCAGGCCGCCCAGCATCAGGGCGCGGTGGGAGATCGACTTGTCCCCCGGCGCGCGCACGGTTCCGGCCAGCTTCGCGCCCGGCTGCGCCGTCAGTCGTTCCGGCCCGCCCGCGGTCACGTGCGATCCCTCCTGGGTCAAGAGCGCGATAGCCGAAAGTGGATGCCGGTTTCGGCGGCCATCGCGCTCTAACTCTAACAACTTGAGCCTTCTCGCCCGCCTCGGATGGTTTCATCCGAAGCGGGAAGGCTCAGGGCTGCAAAAGAACAAACGAGGCTTTTGACAGCGGCCCGGACGCGTGGCAAGGGAGCCGCCCGCTTCCCATATCTGCCCCCCGTTGTTGGAGACAGGTGAGCCCTTGGCCAATCCCGAACTCGGCAGCAAACAGATCTGCCCGAACTGCCAGGCGAAGTTCTACGACCTCGGTCGTCGCCCGGCCCACTGCCCCAAGTGCGGCGAAGATTTCGACCCTGAAGAAGCGGTGAAGTCCCGCCGCATCCGCGCCCGCTCCGTCACCCCGGACTACGACCTCGACGACGAGGCCGAAGACCAGGTGAAGGGCAAGAAGGCCGCCTCCGACGAAGAGGAAGAGGACGAAGCCACCCCCGAACTCGACGAGGCCGCCGACGAGGCCGCCCCGGACGACGAGGACGAGGGCGAAGACGCCGCGGCCAGCCCGAGCGAGGACGTCGACATCGAAGAAGACGTCGAACTCGAGGAAGACGAGGACGACGCGGTGCCCTTCCTCGAGGAGGAAGAGGACGCCGACTTCGACGACGAGATCGAAGGCCTGCCCGAAGAGGGCGACGAAGACGACCGCTAAGCGCGGCGAAAA
Source organism: Caulobacter sp. 17J65-9 (assembly GCF_010975005.1). GTDB lineage: Bacteria > Pseudomonadota > Alphaproteobacteria > Caulobacterales > Caulobacteraceae > 17J80-11. The sequence goes on from NZ_JAAIVC010000051.1 coordinate 2,302, forward strand.
AGGCGACGGAGGGCTCCTCCGTCGCCTTTTTTGTAAGCGTCTGAGAGTTATCCAAAACGTCGCACCAACTTAGTGCGAAAAGGGGCTTGATCCCGAAAATCCCTCAGCGTAGATACGCGGCCTCGCCGGACACCAGAACGGCGAGGGACTTGAGACTTCGGGGCTATAGCTCAGCTGGTAGAGCGCTTGAATGGCATTCAAGAGGTCAGCGGTTCGACTCCGCTTAGCTCCACCATCGAAGGCCCGCCGGACCGCCGGCGGGCCTTCGTCACATCTGGGCCCTACCCCAACCGAGCCGCTGAATTCCCACGGATGAACCTTAGCCGTTCTCGCGCGTTGCCTCTTGGGACCGCCGGGGGCTACGGGGATGGCCGATCAGCTGACGTTCTTCGTCGCTTGCGCCGTCATGGGCGCGTTCGCGGCTGGGGTTTACGGCGAGCGGTGGCGCGCAAAGTCAGCCCGCGCCCGCTGGCGCGCGCGGCAGCCGAAACTGACCGAAACTCAAAGGCGCTGGCGCGAGGCGCGCGGGGCGTCCGCCACGCACGACCAGACAACGGACGAGCGCCGCGCCCCGGAAGCCGTTTCCGCCACCGACCAGTTGCGGCTTGTCATGGACGCAAACTTCACCAAGCGGCCCTTGCTGTCGAAGTCCGAAGCGCGCGTGTTCCACGCTGCTGAGAAGGCGCTGCGCGATCAGCAGCTGGCCTGGCGGGTCATGGCGCAGGTGAGCCTCGGTGAAATCCTCTCGTCGCCGGACCCGAAGGCGTACTCGGCCGTGAACAGCAAGCGGGTGGACCTGCTCCTGGTCTCCGGCGTCGGGGACCCGATCGCCGCGATCGAATACCAGGGCGCCGGCCACTTCCAGGGAACAGCCCCGGCGCGCGACGCGGTGAAGAAGGAAGCCTTGCGCAAGGCCGGCATCGGCTACATCGAGATGGCTAAGGGCCACTATCCGGCCGACCTGGCGCGCGAGATCTCTCGGCTCGCCGCTCACGGCCCGCACTGACCGGCGGGCACAAAAAAGCCCCCGCCGCGGCGGGGGCTTTTTGCTGTTCGGGGCCTTGGGCCTCAGCGCGACTCCGCCTTGGCGGCTTCGGCCTTCTTGGCGGGCCAGGTGCGGACGATGACGGCGACCAGGATGGCGCCGATCACGGCCATGGCCGAGCCGCCCCACTGGACCGGGCTCATGCCCTTGGCGGCGTAGGAGCCGACGATGGCGCCGACGACGTAGACCAGGAGGGCGGAGAGGCGTTCGGCCGTGCAGACGCCGATGATGCGATCGAGCATTAGGGACCCCGACGGGAAAAACTGACTGGGACCAAAAAGCCAGATTTCGCCGGTCGCGTCGCTGCGACCCGGCCGCGCACCCGCGTTATGCGGGGCGGTGCGCGCTTGCGGCAGCGTTGAAATCGTTCCCCCGGGTTCACAAATAGGACCCTGAGGGCCCGGACGGTCCGCGCCGACAGGGCGGGCCGGGGACCGGGCTCTCGAGTCGCTTGATCGCGAGGACTCGTGAAGACCATGACCCGGCCGGCGCCGTTCGACAGTCCGTTTCTGCTCGGCTTCGAGCACACCCGCGCCCTCATCGAGCGCGCCGCCAAAGCGGCCGCGGAGAGCTATCCGCCCTACAACGTCGAGGCCATCGACGAGAACCGCGTCCGCATCACCCTGGCGGTGGCGGGCTTCACGCCCGCGCAGCTGGCGGTGACGGTGGAGGGCAACCAGCTCACCGTGCGCGGCGAGCGGGACGCGGAGGACCGGGCCTTCCTGCATCGCGGCATCGCGGCTCGGGGCTTCACCCGCGCCTTCGTGCTGGCCGACGGCATGGAGGTGGAGGCGGCGACCCTGGAGCACGGCCTGCTGCACGTCGACGTGGCGCGGCCCGACGCGGCCCGGGCGGTCAAGCAAATCCCCATTCGGGTGGCCGGCTGAACCGGCCGCCGCTCGAGACGTTCCTTAGTTCAGGAGGTGGTCGAAATGACGCCGATGTTCACCAACGAAGCTTTCGCGGCGCTTGGGGGACCCGACCTGGTGTACGTGCGCGAAGTGAAGGCGAAGGAAATTCTCGCCGGCACCCCCGTGGAAGCCATAAAGGGGTTCTCTCTCGACCCCGATCAGACTCTCTACGCCGTTCATAGCGCCGACGGATCTCGTCTCGCGGTGCTGATCGACAAGGAATCGGCCGTCGCCGCGGCGATGGCGCATGAATTGAAGCCGGTGTCCGTCCACTAAAGACTGACCGGCTACCTTCCCGAGACTTCGTCAGGCCGCGTTCGGCTCCGCCTCGCGGGCCAGCAGGGCGTAGACCGCGTCCGCGGTGCGCGCCTGGCGAAGCTGCTCGCGCAGATCCTTGTGACGCAGAAGACGCGACACGCGGGCCAGCGCCCGCAGGTGGTCGACGCCGGCGTCCCGCGGCCCGAACAGGCCGAACAGCAGGTCGACCGGGCGGTCGTCGACCGCGTCGAACGCCACCGGCGTATCCAGCTTCACGAACACGCCGACCATGCGATCCAGGCCGTCCAGCCGCGCGTGCGGGACCGCCACGCCCTGGCCGACGCCGGTCGAGCCCAGCTGCTCGCGTTCGAGCAGGGCTTCCAACAGTTCAGCCGGTTCCCGCTTGAGGCGGCGCGCCGCCACATCGGCCAGAAGGCCCAGGGCCTGGCGCTTGGAGGACGCGCTCACGCGCACGGCTATGCCGTCGCGCTGCAGCAACTGTGCGATCTCCATCACTCCCCCGACTAAACGCACGCCCGTGGCACGCCGGGCGCCGCTCTAACACGCGGCGCCCCTAGGTTGTTTCCCGGACACGTGGTCGCAGCCGAGTTCGCCGCAGTCAGCGCGTCCGCTCCGGGTCGATCCATCCGATGTTCCCGTCGGGCCGGCGATATACCACGGCCAGGCCGCCGTGCGCGGCGTTTCTGAACAGAATCACGGGATAGTTAGACAGGTCGAGATCCATCACCGCCATGGAGACGGTCATGGTCCGCACCGGGCGCTCGGTCTCGGCGATCACCATGGCGGCCGGGGGCACGCTGGTGTCAGCTTCGGCGAGGTGGTCGTCGTAGTCCTCCTCCAGCACCTCGTCAGGCGCGCGCAGGACGGTGACCGGCGCGGTCTCCTGGCCCGACTTGCCGTTGGAGGCGTGGTGGTTCTTCAGCCGCCGCTTGTAACGGCGGACGCGCTTTTCGATGCGCTCCAGCATCCCGTCGAAGGCCCCGTGGGCGTCGGCGCCGTAGGCGTGGCCCACGAGCTGCTGCCCCGAGGCAAGGGTGACGACCGTATCCATCCGGAACATGTGGCCTTCGCGCGTGACCACGACGTCGGCGTCGCCGCCGCGTTCGAAGTACTTGCCGATTCCGTTGGAGAGCTCCGTGACGATCCGCGAGCGTAGCGCCTCGCCGACGTCGACATGCTTGCCGCTGACTTGGACTTGCATGCCCACATCAACGCGCCGCGGAGGGGGTGGTGTCAAGCGCGGCAACGCCCTGACGGTCTTCGTACGGATGAAGCGCGAACGCTCAGCAGGCTTCCTTCAGGAGCCGCTTACGCTCGACCGAGGACGGAATACGCATAGCTTCCCGATACTTGGCGACGGTTCGGCGGGCGATATCGACGCCGGCCTCCTTCAGAATCTCGACGATGCGATCGTCGGACAGCACGTCGCCCTCGCCGCGCTCGCCGTCGATCAGCTGCTTGATCTTGTGGCGGACGGACTCGGCCGAGTGGGCCGCGCCGCCGTCGCTGGCGGCGATGGCCGAGGTGAAGAAGAACTTCAGCTCGAACACCCCGCGCGGGGTGGCCAGGTACTTGTTGGAGGTCACCCGGCTGACGGTGGACTCGTGCATGCCGATGGCGTCGGCGACGGTCTTCAGGTTCAGCGGGCGCAGGTACTCGACCCCGAAGGCCAGGAAGGCGTCCTGCTGGCGCACGATCTCGGCGGAGACCTTCAGGATGGTGCGGGCGCGCTGGTCCAGGCTCTTCACCAGCCAGTTGGCCGAGGCCAGGCAGTCGGAGACGAAGGTCTTCTCGGAGTCCGAGCGCGAGGCGCCGGCCACCTTCTGGTGGTAGCGCTGGTCAACCAGCAGCTTGGGCAAGGTGTCGCTGTTCAGGTCCACCCGCCAGCCGCCGGCCGGGTCGGCGCGGACGAAGACGTCGGGCACCACGGCCTGCACGGTCTCGGTCCCGAAGGCGGCGCCTGGCCGGGGCGTCAGGCCCTTCAGCTCGGCGATCATGTCGCGAAGGTCCTCGTCGTCGACGCCGCAGACCCGCTTCAGCCCGGTCAGGTCGCGCCGGGCCAGCAGTTCGAGATGGTCGACCAGGGCCGCCATGGCCGGGTCGAAGCGGTTCAGCTCTTTCAGCTGCAGGGCCAGGCACTCGGGCACGCTGCGGGCCATGACGCCGGTGGGTTCGAAGCCCTGGCAGCGTTCCAGCACGCGCTCGACCACCGCCTCGGGGCAGCCCAGCCGGTCGGCGATCTCGGCCAGCTCGGCGCGCAGGTAGCCGCCCTCGTCGACGGCGTCGATCAGGGTGAGCGCGACGGCGTGCTCGGCGGGGGTGAAGCCGGCCATCAGGGCCTGTTCGGCCAGGTGTTCGTGCAGCGACTTGCCGGTCGGCGCGCGCTCGAAGTCCTCGCCGCCGTCGTGGTCGAACGAACCGCCCTTGCCGGTGCGGCTCCAGTCGGTGGCCGGGCCGGCGTCGGCGGCGCTCTCCGCGGCCCGCTCGGCGGCGCGGTCGGCCGCGCGCTCGGCCAGGGACTCGTCGGCGTAGAGGTCGTCGTGGCGGGCGTCGACCGCCTCGTGGGCCTCGGCGGCGGTCTCGCCGGTGAATTCCAGTTCGCGGCTTTCAGCCTCGGCGCGCGGGCCGTCCTCGGCTTCGGGGCGGCTTTCGGTCTCGTCGCGCTGCAACAGGGGATTGCGCTCGAGCTCGGCCTCGACGAAGGCCTCCAGCTCCAGGTTGGAGAGCTGCAGCAGCTTGATCGCCTGCTGGAGCTGGGGGGTGATGACCAGCCCCTGCCCCTGCCTGAGTTCGAGTCGAGCCCCGAGCGCCAACGTCGCCCCCCTTGGCCTGTTTCTTGCGTGCACCATGGCAGGGCGTTGGTTAACGGACGGCGAAGAGCCGTGCGGCGCCCGCGCACACGTCCAATTCTCGGGCCGTCAGCGTCCGCCGGACTCAGCCATGAAGCGGTAAGCGCTGCCCCGCCAGCACCACGAATTGGCCCGCGCCATCGTCTGGATCACGCGAAATCCGTTGCAGTACCGGCGCGTGACGTACGGCTCGCCCATCGGGAACACATACGGTTGCGGGACGATCACGACGGTCCCGCCGTTCGCGCCGAGAAAAAGGATCGTCGAGCATCCATGGGAGCCGCAGTTGAGCGAATTCGTGATCTGGGCGATCGCGTCCAGACGGCCGTCGGCGTTGAGATCGAGCCAACGGACGTGGACGTCGCGCGGAGCGGCGTCGTGATTTCGCGCCACGTACGCGACGAGGTCGCCGGCTCTGATCGGCGTCTCGATCGCGTAGACCGAGGGCGGCTCGTCGTCGGGCTCGGGCTCAGCGGCGAGCGGGGCGGCCGCGGAGACGAGGACGGAGCCCGACAAAACGGCGCCGGCGAGCCAGGTGCCGGTCCCGTTTCGTCGTGGCTTGATCATCTTCGCCCCCTCATGGCCGATTGCGCCTCAACCGCCACGCTCGGCCCGAAGTTGCGCGACCTCAGGCGCGCTCCAGCACCTTCTCGACCCAGGCCGGCAGGGTCTCGGTCGCCGGCCCGTACACCACCTCGTCGAAGCGGCGCGCGTTGTCCGAGGGCTCCAGATTGATCTCGCAGGTGCGGACCTTGGCCCGGCGGGCCTCGGCCACGAAGCCGGCGGCCGGGTAAACCGAGCCGGAGGTGCCGATCGAGACGAACAGGTCGGCCTGGTCGAGCTCGCGCTGGATCATCTCCATGTCGCGCGGCTCCTCGCCGAACCAGACCACGTCGGGGCGCAGGCCGCCGGCCTTGCGACAGGCGGGGCAGAGGGTGAAGACCGACAGGTCCTCGCGCCAGTCGCGGGCGTCGCCGCAGTGGACGCAGCGGATGCGGAACAGCTCGCCGTGCATGTGGTGGACGGCCCGCGAACCGGCCTGCTCGTGCAGGTCGTCGACGTTCTGGGTGCACAGGAACACGCGGCCGCCCTTGCCGGGCAATTCCCGCTCCAGGCGGGCCAAAGCGGCATGGGCGGCGTTGGGCTCGGCGCCCAGCAGGTTCTTGCGCCGGGCGTTGTAGAACTCGTGCACCAGGACCGGATTGCGGGCGAAGCCCTGAGGCGTCGCGACCTGCTGCAGGTCGTAGCGGGTCCAGATCCCGCCGGCGTCGCGGAAGGTGCCCAGGCCGCTTTCGGCGGAAACCCCCGCCCCGGTCAGAATAAACAGCTTCACCGTTGCCTCCGTCCGGGCGATCCTAGTGGACACGGCCCACGCGGGCACGTCCGTCTCACCAGTCTTGTCGGGGGTTTGCGTCATGCGCGTACGTACGGGCCTGATCGGCCTCTGCGCGGGGCTGCTGCTGGCCGCCGCGGTCCAGGCGGCTGCGCCTCAGCCAGCCAAGCCGGTCGACATCGATCGCTTCATGGGGCGCTGGTACGAGATCGCCCGCACGCCCAACCCGAACCAGAAGGACTGCTGGGCGGCGACCACCGACTGGGCCCGCAAGGCCGGCAACCGCTTCACCTTCGTGCAGACCTGCCGGCGCGGCTCGCCCGACGGACCGAAAAAGGTCTGGCAGGGCGGGGCCACGATCGCCGACCCGCGCACCCGGGCGAAGCTCGACCTGAGCTTCCTCGGCGGCGTGATCAAGCAGGAGTACTGGGTGCTGGACCACGCCGACGACTACAGCTGGGCGGTCGTCGGCACCCCCGGCGGCAACTACGTCTGGCTGTTCTCGCGCCAGCCGAGCGTGTCCGAGGCGGAGCGCGCGCAGCTGCTGCAGCAGGTTCGCGCGCTGGGCTACGACACCAGCAAGTTGCAGTTCGCGGCCCGGTCCGACGGCAAGACCAGCGTACAGGGCGGCGGCTAGGCGCCGCGCCGCGGCCGGCTTGCCCGCCGAACGAAAAGCGAACATCTTGTCGGCATGTCCGCCGCCATCGAGCTCGTCTTCAGCCGTCCCGAGACCACGCTTTCGGTCACCCGCGGGGCCGCCCGGCTGATGATTTCGCTAGGCTGGGCGCCGCTCTACGAGGTGTGCCTGCCCAACGGCCGGCGCGCCGACGTCATGGCGCTGAGCCCCAAGGGGCAGCTGGCCATCGTCGAGGTGAAGTCGTCGATCGAGGACTACCGGACCGACCGCAAGTGGGGCGAGTACCTGGAGTTCTGCGACGAGTTCTATTTCGCCGTCGCTCCGGAGTTTCCGCGCGAAATCCTGCCCGAGGGGCCGGGCCTGATCGTCGCCGACGGCTTCGGCGGAGCGGTGCTGACGCCCTCGCCGGTCACCCCGCTGGCCGGGGCGCGGCGCAAGGCGTTGACCCTGGCGTTCGGGCGATTGGCGGCGCTACGGGCGACGCCGACAGGCTGAGGCTCTTACTTCGGCGCGCGCTTGGCCAGGATCCGCTGCAGGGTGCGGCGGTGCATGTTGAGTCGGCGCGCGGTCTCCGAGACGTTGTGGCCGCACAGCTCGTAGACGCGCTGGATGTGCTCCCAGCGCACCCGGTCGGCGGACATCGGATTGTCCGGCGGCGCGGGCTTGTCCTCGGGGCGGGCCAGCAGGGCGCGGACCACGTCGTCGGCGTCGGCCGGCTTGGACAGATAGTCGACCGCCCCCGCCTTCACCGCCGCCACCGCCGTGGCGATGTTGCCGTAACCGGTCAGCATGACGACCTTGGCGTCGGGTCGGCGCTCGTTGATGGCCTGGACCACCTGAAGCCCGTTGCCGTCCTCCAGGCGCATGTCCAGCACCGCGAAGGCCGGGGGCTTGGCGCGCACCTGCTCGACCGCCTCGGTCACGGTGCCGGCCTGAACGACCTCGAACCCACGGGTTTCCAGAGCGCGGCCCAGGCGCGTGCGCAGCGGCGCGTCGTCGTCCATGACCAGCACGGTCTTATCAGGCAGTTCGGAAACTACCGTACTGAGGTCCGTCATCAGCCAAGCTCCTCTCGGGGGCTCAGGTAGAACGCACACCGCGCCATCTTCGTTCGCTTGGTTCCCCGCCTCAAGCGGTTAGAGGGCCGGCTCCGCCTCCAGACGGGCCCGCGGCCAGCGCGCCTCGACCACCGCGCCACCGTCGCGATCATTGCCGAAGGTCACCTTCGCGCCGGACCGCTCCAGCAGGGTCTTGGCGATGAAGAAGCCCAGGCCCATGCCGTGGTGGTGGGAGCGCGAGCCCTCGCCGTGCGGGCGCGAGGTGACGTAGGGCTCGCCCAGCTTGACCAGCACGTCGGGAGAAAAGCCCGGCCCGTCGTCGCGCACCTCCACCCAGATCGACTCCTCGTCGAAGCGGCCGGTCACGCCGACCACGCTGGTGGCGAAGTCGGCGGCGTTCTCGACGAAGGAGGCCAGGGCGTGGATCACCTCCGGCAGGCGCCGGACGTCGGGCACGAACTCGCCGGGCGGGCCCTTGATCTCGGTGACGATGGTCGGCCCCATCTCGCGATAGGGCTCGACCACCTCGTCCAGCAGCTGGGCCAGGCCCAGGCGGGCGTAGACCACGTCGCCGGCCTCGGGCTTCTGGGCCAAGGTCCTCAGGATGTCGCGACACCGCTCGGCCTGCTGCAGCAAGAGCCGCGCGTCCTCGGCGACGGGATCGTCGGCCGGCGAGGAGCGCAGCAGCTCCTTGGCGACGACCTGGATGGTGGCCAGCGGCGTGCCCAGCTCGTGCGCCGCCGCCGCGGCCAGGCCGCCCAGCGCCGCCAGCTGCTGCTCGCGCGCCAGCACCCGCTGGGTGGCGGCGAGCGCCAGCTCCATGCGCGAAGCCTCGGCCGCCGCGGTCCAGGCGTAGCCGGCGGTGAAGCCCATGCCGGTGACCAGCGCCGCCCACATGCCGGTCTCGTACAGCCGGGGCAGCTCCAGCGTCCGCCCCGGGAACCAGGGCAGGGGCGCCTTGAAGAACAGCAGCAGGGTGACGACCACGAAGCCGACCAGGGCCACGCCCAGCACCTGGCGGGTCGGCAGGGTGGCGGCGGCCACGGTGACCGGGGCCAGCAACAGCAGGCAGAACGGATTGGCCACGCCGCCGGTGAGGGCCAGCAGCACGCCCAGCTGGGCGGTGTCGAAGGCCAGCTGGGCCGCCGCCTCCCAGTTGCGGGCCAGGCGCTGGCCCGGGGAGACGACGCTGAGGAAGACGTTCAGCCAGGCGCTGGCGGCGATCACCCCCAGGCACCAGCCCAGCTTGATGTCGAAGCCGAACACCAGCGCGACCATGAGGACCGCGGCCGTCTGGCCGGCCACCGCCAGCCAGCGCAGGCCGAGCAGGGTGCGCAGCCGCAACCGGCCGCGCCGCTGGAGCTCGACGTCCCAGTCCAGCGGCTCTGGGCCCGCCGATCCTGTCGGCTCGGTCTCCGCGCCGAAGCTCGGTTGGGAAATGGCCATACGCCGCCTATACAGTCGCCTGAGCCTTAAAACGACTCCACCGCCTCCGGGGGTTCCGCCGTGTCCCGTTTCCGCATGATCTTCGCCGCCGGTTGCCTGGCCCTGGCCGCCCTGCTGGGCGTGACCGTCTGGACCGTGACGCGCCACGGGGCGAACGCGCCGGCCGAGACCGGCCAGGCCGCCGTGGGCGGGCCGTTCCAGCTGGTCGACCAGAACGGCCGGCCGCAGACCGAGGCCCTGCTGAAGGGCAAGTGGACGGCGGTGTTCTTCGGCTTCACCTACTGCCCGGACGTGTGCCCGACGACGCTGCAGACGCTGGCCGCGGTGAATGACCGGCTGGGGCCGCAGGCCGACAAGCTGCAGATCCTGTTCGTCACCGTCGACCCGGCCCGCGACACCCCGGCGCAGTTGAAGGCCTATCTGGACAGCGACGCTTTCCCGCGCGGGGTGATCGGCCTGACCGGGACCCCTGCGCAAATCGACGCGGCCGCCAAGGCCTATCGGGCGCCCTACGCCAAGGTCGGCGAGGGCCCCGACTATCTGATGGAACACTCGGCGTACGTTTATTTGATGGGCCCCGACGGGCGTTTCGTCCGGATTCTGGGCCACGATCTGGGCCCCGACGAGATCGCCGAGCAGATCAAAAAGGCCATGCGCGAGCAGCGTTGACGATACGCCGTTCGCGCTAATCCTTTTGCAGCCTCGCGCGTTTCATGATGCGCTCGTGCTTCCCATATGAGGCTGCGAGTCGGGAATTCATGCTCTACGCGCTGCACGAATACGCTTACTACACCGCTTCCCCCCTGCGGATGGCTGCGCAGATGGCGCGCGATTTCTGGGGCTCCCCGGCCAATCCCGCCTCGGACACTCAATTCGGGCGCACGCTCTACGCTTCGGCGGAGCTGTTCGCCAATCTCACCCGCCGCTACGGCAAGCCCGCCTGGGACCTGGACAAGGTCGAGATCGACGGCAAGGACGTGCGCGTCCGTCAGGTCGAAGCCTGGAGCTCGCCCTGGTGCCGGCTGACCCACTTCGCCCGTGACCGCAACGACCTGCGCCGCGCCGGTCGCGCCGGATTCGAGCCGGCGGTGCTGATCGTGGCGCCGCTGTCGGGCCACTACGCGACCCTGCTGCGCGGCACGGTGCAGGCCTTCCTGCAGGACCACGAGGTCTACGTCACCGACTGGGTCAACGCCCGCCAGGTGCCGATGCAGGCCGGCCGCTTCGACTTCCACGACTATGTCGACCACATCCGCTCGATGCTGCAGGCCTTGGGCCCCGACGTGCACGTCGTGGCGGTCTGCCAGCCGGGCCCGCCGGTGCTGGCCGCGGCCAGCCTGATGGCCGAGGACGGCGATCCGTGCCGCCCGGCCTCCATGACCTTCATGGGCTCGCCGATCGACGCGCGCCTGGCCCCGACGGCGGTGAACAAGCTGGCGGTCGAGAAGCCGTTCGCCTGGTTCAAGTCGAACATGATCCACACCGTGCCGCCGCCGTATCCGGGCGTGGGCCGGCGGGTCTATCCGGGCTTCGTCCAGCTCTACAGCTTCATGAGCATGAACGAGGACCGCCACGTCGACGCCCACTGGGAGTACTTCAACCACCTGGTCGAGGCCGACGGCGACGGCCAGGCCAAGCACCTCGAGTTCTACGACGAGTACCTGTCGGTGCTGGACCTGACCGAGGAGTTCTATCTCCAGACCATCGACATCGTGTTCCAGGACCACCTGCTGCCGCGCGGCCTGCTGAAGTATCGCGACGAGCGGCTGGTGCGGCCCGAGGCGATCACCGACATCGCCCTGATGACGGTCGAGGGCGGCAAGGACGACATCTCCGGGGTCGGCCAGACCCAGGCGGCGCACGTCCTGTGCCCGCGCATTCCGACCGACATGCGCGAGCTCTACGTGAACCCGGACGTCGGCCACTACGGCGTGTTCAACGGCCGCCGCTTCCGCGACGAGATCTACCCGCGGGTGCGCGACTTCATCCGCCGCCGGGAGGCCCTGCCCGCGGCCGCCGACGCGGCGTGACCGTCCCCGCCGCGTGAGCCTGCTGAAGCCGAAACTGGCCCACGGCGACGTGGTGGAGATCGAGGGCGTGCCCGTGCGCCTGAAGGTGCACGCGCGCGCCCGGCGGGTGTCGCTCAGGGTCGACGCGCGCGGCGAGGTGGTGGCGATCGCGCCCAATCCGCGCCGCCTGCACGACGCCCTGGCCTTCGCCCGCGAGCGGGTCGACTGGATCACCTCGCGGGCCGCGGCGGCGCCCTGCGGCGTCGCCTTCGCGCCCGGGTCGACCGTTCCCGTGCGCGGCGAGACCGCCCGCCTGACCGCCATCGCGGGGGCGTCGGCCGCCCGCCTGCTGCGCGACGAAGCGGGCCTGAACATCGTCTCCGGCGGCGAGGGCGCGGCCTTCGCGCGGCGGGTCGACCGGCTGCTGAAGACCGAGGCGCGGCGGGACCTGGAGCACCGCACCGAGCTGCACGTGCGGGCGCTGGGCCTGGACCTGCCGAAGGTGGCCCTGGGCGATCCGAAGAGCCGCTGGGGTTCGTGCACGCCGGCGCGCGGCTCGATCCGCTACTCCTGGCGGCTGATCCTGGCCCCGGCCTTCGTGCTGGACTACGTCGCCGCCCACGAGGTCGCCCACCTGGTCCACGCCGACCACTCGCCGCGCTTCTGGGGCGTGGTGCGCGACCTGCTGGGCGACGAGAAGGCCGGCCGCAACTGGCTCAAGGCCCACGGCCGCACCCTGCACGCCTACGGGCGCTGAAATCTCCTCCCCTGCGAAGCGGGGGAGGGGGACCGCCGAAGGCGGTGGAGGGGGCGAACGGCCTCCATCACGCCGACAGACCACCCTTCCGTGAAAACAGAACAGACGAGCCCGCGGCTCGCCCCCTCCACCATGCTTCGCATGGTCCCCCTCCCCCGCTCGCTGCGCTCGCAGGGGAGGAGAAGTTAGCGGCCGTCCCAGAACGTCAGGTCGCCGTACTCCCATTTCCAGGGCGCGCCGGTCTCGCCCAGCACGAGCTTCGCAAGGGCGGGGAAGGCCGCCTCGGCGCGCACGTCGTTGGCCAGCATGACGACGCAGCGACGGCCGCGCTCGACGCACATCCAGACGTTGCCCGTGGTGTCGTTGTGGCCGGTCTTGAAGAAGCCCGGCCCCTGCGGGCCGTCGAACACCACCAAGCCCAGGCCCGCGGCCAGATCGGCCCGCCGCTCTGCCGGCGGCAGCTCCGGCTGCAGGGTCGGGAACTGCGAGGCGGTGGTGATCGGCCGCTGCGGCCTGACCAGCTCGGCGCGGCCCTTCGGCGACAGGCCCTCGCCGCGCACGTAGCCGGCGGCGAAGCGGGCGAAGTCGGCGATGGTGGTGTCCATGGAGCCGGCCGCACGCACCCGGCCGCGCTCGTCGTGCGGCTCGGTCTTGCCTTGCAGGTCCCAGCCGTCGGCGAGGTTCGACGCAAAGTCCGGCCGCCAGATCATGCTGGTGTCGGTCATGCCGAAGCGGTCGAACACGCGCCGCTGCATCTCCCGGCCGACGTCCAAGCCCAAGCCCCGCTCCAGCACGAACTGCAGCAGGATCAGGCCCTCGCCGGAGTAGGCGTAGCGGCTCCCCGGATCGAAGTGGAAGCGCAGCTTCTCGTCCGGCTCCAGGAAGGCGAAGTTGGCGAAGCCCGAGCCGTGCGACAGCAGGATGCGCGGCGTCAGGGCCCGCCAGCGCTCGTCCCCGGCCAGGTCGCGCCAGGGACCGTACTTGTCCTCGTTCGGGTAGTCGGTGAGCGGCTTGTCGAGGTAGGTGGCGATCGAGGCGTCGAGGTCGATCACGCCCTCCTCGGCCAGCTGCATGACCGTGTAGGCGAACACCGCCTTGGTCAGGGACGCGCCGTACATGACGGTCTGCGGCTCGAGCGGCGCGCCGGCGGCGTTGCGCTTCCCGTAGCTCTTCACATAGGCGACCTGGCCGTCCTCGATCACCGCGAGCGCGAGGCCCTCGGCGCGGGTGGCGGTCATGGCGCGGGCGACGGCGGCGTCGATCTGCGCGGCGCGCTTGGCCGGAACGGCCGCCGAGGCCGAAGACGCGGCGAGCGCCACCGCAGCCGCCAACGCGATCCTGATCATACGCCCCTCCCCCGATCGGCCCGAGAGTGCGCGGAAGAACGACGGTAGTCAAAGCGATGGCGGCCCACCAAAACAGAAAGGGCGAGCCGCCGGCTCGCCCTCTCCTTTGGTCTGCGTCGTCCCGATCAGTAGAAGGTCGGGTCCGCCTGCGGCTGGGTCGGCTGGCCCGCCTGCGGCGGCGGGCCCGGCTGGGCCCCCGGGTCGCCGTCGGGGACCGTGTCGGGCGCGATCTCGCCGTCGGACGGCGCGTCGCCGCCGCCGAACAGGCCGCCGGCCGAGCTCAGCAGGTCGCCGATCGGGTCGCCGACCGCCTGGGCGGCTTGCGGGCCGCTGGGGATGGCCGAGACCTTCAGGCGCGGCAGGGTCGCGGACATGAAGGTCTTCCAGATCGCCGCCGGCGAGCCGCCGCCGGTGACCTTCTTCATCGGCTTGTTGTCGTCCTTGCCGACCCACACCGCGGTGACGAAGCCGCCGGTGTAGCCGACGAACCAGGCGTCCTTGTAGTCGCTGGTGGTGCCGGTCTTGCCGGCCAGGTCGTAGCCGGAGATCGCCGCGCCGCGCGCGGTGCCCGACGCCACCACCTGACGCAGCATGCGGTTCATGTAGGAGAGCGGCGGGTTGCCGATCACCGAGGTCTTGCCGACCTCGTTCGGGCGGTGCTCGTACAGCACCTTGCCGGACTTGGTGCGGATCCGGTTGATGCCGTAGGCCTGCACCCGCAGGCCACCGTTGGAAAACGGCGCGTAGGCCTGGGCCATCTCGATCGGGCTGACCTCGACGGCGCCCAGCGCCATCGACGGATCGGTGCCGATGTTGGAGGTGATGCCGACCCGCTTGGCGGCGCGGGCGACGTTGTCGCGGCCGACCTCGTCGGCGACGCGCGCGGCCACCGTGTTGATCGACTGGGCCAAGGCCGTCTCCATGGTGATCGGGCCGAGGTAGGTGTTGGTGTAGTTGGACGGGGTCCAGTTGCCGATGGTCACCGGCTCGTCGACCACCGGGGTGTCCGGGGTGTAGCCGGCTTCCATCGCCGCCAGATAGACGAACGGCTTGAACGCCGAGCCGGCCTGGCGGCGCGCGTCGACCGCGCGGTTGAATTCGCTGTCGGCGTAGTCGGCGCCGCCGATCATGGCGCGCACCCGGCCCTCGCCGTCCAGGGCGATCAGGGCCGCCTGCTCGACGCCCTTCTTCTGGTCGCGCTCGACGATCGAGCGCACGGCGCGCTCGGCGTTGGTCTGGATCGGGAAGTCCAGCGTGGTCTCGACGATCAGGTCCTCGGTCGGCTCGCCGACCAGGGCGCGCACTTCCTGGTGGACCCAGTCGACGAAGTACTGGGCGTGCTGGGTGGCCAGGGTGCGCGAGACGCGCACCGGCTTGCTCACCGCCTCGATGCGCTGCTCGGGCGTGATGACGCCGGCCTGCTCCATCTCGTCCAGCACGATGGTGGCGCGGCGGGCGGCGCGTTCACGGTCGGACAGCGGCGAATAACGCGACGGGCCCTTCATCAGGCCGGCCAGCAGGGCGGCCTCGCCGACGGTCAGGTCCTTGGCGTGCTTGTCGAAATAGCGCTGCGAGGCGGCTTCGATGCCGTAGGCGCCGGCCCCGAAGTAGACCCGGTTCATGTACAGGCCGAGGATCTCCTTCTTGGAAAACTTCGCCTCCAGCCACACGGCCAGCATGATCTCCTGGATCTTGCGCCGGTAGTTCTGGGCCGGGGTCAGGAACAGGTTGCGGGCCAGCTGCTGGGTGATGGTCGAGCCGCCCTCGACCTTGCGGCCGGCCTTGATGTTGCGGCCCATCGCCCGCGCGATCCCGATCGGGTCGAAGCCGGGGTGATGGTAGAAGCGCCGGTCCTCGACCGCGACGAAGGCGGCCGGCACGTAAGACGGCAGGTCGTCGACATTGACCGGCGGCGCGAACTGGTTGCCGCGCACGGCCAGAAGCGCGCCCGAGCGATCGAGATAGGTGATCGACGGCTGGCGATCGACTTCGTTGAGCTTCGAGGTGTCGGGAAGACCCCAGGCGAACACGGCGAAGAAACCGATCATGAAGATCAGTCCCCAGACGCCCACCACCGTGGTCCAGTACATCACCGCCTGCAGCGGCGTGCGCTTGCCCGAACTCGGCCCGCTCATGCGTGAAACTCCAAGCAGGCCCCCGGGCCTCTCGATCATTGTTAGCCGAAGAGCCTAGCGGTCGCTACGGGCTAAACGGTGACGGAAAGACGACTGTTTCTTAGATCCAGGACAGAAACCGGACGACTTTCGCCGCAGAATTCCGCGGACCTCGCCGACAAGGCAAGTGAAAGCCTTGTCACGTGCGCTCCGACGTCGAAGGGGACCATGTAAGGACCGCCGGTCGCCCAGTCTAACCCCCTGCGGCGGAAGGTCTCGGAAGGGCGGCGATAAGGACAGAGCGCGTTCCTCGCCCCGAGGACGAGGAAGGAAATCGCGGTCCCGCGCGTTTCGTCCTCTCCCCGAGCCGGGCGAAGCGGCCTAGACAGCGCCCGTGACCCGAGCCCCCGACCTCAGCGAAGCGCGCGAGATCCTGCGCCGCGTCTACGGCCACGCCGACTTCCGCGGCCGCCAGGCCGAGGTCGTGACCGAGGTGCTGGCCGGGCGCGACGCGCTGGCCGTGCTGCCGACCGGCGGCGGCAAGAGCGTCTGCTACCAGATCCCCAGCCTGATGCGCCCGGGCGTCGGTCTGGTGGTCTCGCCGCTGATCGCCCTGATGGCCGACCAGGTCGCCACCCTGCGCCAGCTGGGCGTGCGGGCCGCGCGCCTGGACTCCTCGACCCTGCCGGCCGAGCGCCGGGAGATCTGGGACGCGGTGCAGGACGGCACGCTGGACCTGCTCTACATGTCGCCCGAAGGCCTGATGACCAACGGCACGGTCGATCGGCTCTCGCGCGTGCCGATGGCGCTGGTCGCCATCGACGAAGCCCACTGCGTCAGCCAGTGGGGCCACGACTTCCGGCCCGAATACCGCATGCTGGGACGGCTGGCGGAGGCCTTCCCGGGCGTGCCGCGCCTGGCGGTGACCGCCACCGCCGACGCGCGGACCCGCGAGGACATCAAGGCGAACCTGAAGCTGGAGGGCGCGGCCGAGTTCGTCGCCAGCTTCGACCGCCCGAACCTGGCCCTGACCGCCGAGCGCAAGCGCGGGAACGCTCAGAAGCGGGTGCTGGAGCTGATCGAGGAGCGCCGCGGGCGCTCCGGCATCGTCTACGCCGGCTCTCGCGACGGCACCGAGAAGCTGGCCGACGCGCTGCGGGACGCCGGCGTGCCGGCCATGGCCTATCACGCGGGCCTGGAGAAGGGCGAACGCGACCGGCGCCTGACCAAGTTCCTGGAGGCCGACGAGGCGGTGATGTGCGCCACCATCGCCTTCGGCATGGGCGTCGACAAACCGGACGTCCGCTTCGTCATCCACGCCGACCCGCCGTCCTCGATCGAGGCCTACTGGCAGGAGGTCGGGCGCGCCGGCCGCGACGGCGAACCGGCCGAGGGCTTCACCCTGTACGGGGCCGCGGACCTGGCCTGGGCGCTGCGGCGCATCGACGGCCGCGAGATGGCCGAAGAGGTGAAGACCGTCCAGGTCGGCAAGGCGCGCCGGCTCTACGCCATGCTGGACGGCATGGGCTGCCGACCGGCGGCCGTGCGCCGCTATTTCGGCGAGGTCGAGGTCGAGCCGTGCGGCCGCTGCGACCTGTGCGTCAGCCCGCCGGAAGCCCTCGACGCCACCGAGGCGGCCCAGAAGGCGCTGGCCGCCGTGCACCGGCTGGGCGGCCGCTTCGGGCGGGGCCGCGTAGTCGACCACCTGCTGGGCAAGACCAAGGAGGTCACCCCCTGGGAGGCCGGCCTGACCACCTTCGGCATCGGCCAGGAGTTCAGCCCGGCCAGCTGGCGCGACCTGATCGAGCAGCTGCTGTTCGAGGGCCTGCTGCGCGAGGATCCGAACGACGGGCGCCCGCTGGTCACCCTGGGCGACCCGGACCAGGTGAAGGCGGTCTATCGCGGCGAGCGGCGACTGCAGATCCGCCGCGAGATGGAGGGGCACGACCCGACCACCCGCTCGGGCCGGCCGCGCAAGCGCACGCGCGACGCCCTGGCCGCCGTGCCGGCCGGGTCCCAGCCGCTGTTCGAGGCGCTGAAGGCCTGGCGACGCGAGCGCGCGGCCGAGCAGGCCGTGCCGCCCTACGTGATCTTCCACGACCGCACCCTGCTCGACATCGCCAACGCCCGGCCGGGCGGCCTGGGCGAGCTGGCGCGCCTGGGCGGCGTGGGCGAAAGCAAGCTGGCCCGCTACGGCGAGGCGGTGCTGAAGGTCGTGCGCGACAACTGACGTCCTGCGCTCGCCCTGCGCTCAGGAGCCCATGTCCAGGCCTTGGCCGAGCGCGTCCAGCATGCCGTCGGCGCCGAACAGGCCCGGCAGCTGGGCCCCGGCCAGGGCGCACCCGTAAATCCGCTCGAGCCGGTCCACGCTCGCTTCCCAGCTGTAGTTCTTGGCGGCCCGCAGAGCCTCGTCGGAAAGCTCGGCGCGCAAGGCGGCGTCCTCGACCAGCGCGCTCATGGCCGCGGCCAGTCCCGGCCGATCGTACGGATCGACCAGCAGGCCGTTCTTGTGGTCCTGCACCAGTTCGCTGAGCGCGCCCATGCGGGTGGCGACCGCGGGCCGGCCCAGGGCGAAAGCCTCGACCACGACCAGGCCGAACGCCTCCGGGATGATCGACGGCAGCACCACGGCGTCGACCGCGGCCATGATCGACGGCATCTCCTGGTGCGAGCGCGGGCCGAGGAACATCACCCGTCCCGCGTCGATCAGCGGCTGCAGGGCGCCCAGCACCCGCGTTTCGAAGGCTTCGGATTCCTCGGGATCAGCGTCGATCCAGAGGCGATGGCTGCCGACGATCACCAGCCGGGCCTGCGGGTGTCCCGCGGCGACGTCGGCGAAGGCGGCGGCCAGGTGATCGACCCCCTTGGCCTCCTGGATCGCGCCGGCGAACAGGAAGACGACGTCGTCCGAGGCGAAGCCCCAACGCCGGCGCCACAGGTCGCGATCGCCCGCGCCGGTCTGGGCCCGGAAGTTCTCGAGGTCCACGCCGTTCGGGCACACCCCGACGTTCGCGTGGGACCGGGTGGAGGTTCCGAGGCTGTCCAGGGCGCGCACGAACCGGCCGGCCAGGTACTCGCTGACGCCCAGCTGCACGTGCCCGCGCCGCGCGCCCGACCAGAACCGTCGGGCGGCGCCGTCGAACTCCGCGCTGCCGGGATCGCCGATGATGTCGTTGTGGGCCTGGACCACGATGGCGCGGGCCCGCACCAGCCGCGCGTGCGGGTGCTCGTGCAGGTGAACGACGTCGAACCGGCGGGTCCAGGTCAGGGCGGCCAGCGCCAGATGGTTGGCGAACTTTCGTGGCGCGAGCCGCCCGGCCGCCGCCGCCAGGCGCTGGACCGTCACCCCGCGCCATTCGCGCGACGACGGCGCCTCGGCCGGCCCGGCGACGCAGACCTCGGAGCCGCGGGCGGCCTGCACCCGGGCCAGTTCCAACGCCACCCGCTCGGTGCCGCCGACCGCCTCGGCGTCCGGGTCGTCTGGAAGCAAACCAATCCCGACGAAGTGCAGTATCCGCATCGGTCAGGCCCCCGGACGCGCGTGGGGCGCGCCCTCACCCGCAGATTGCGCCCGTCCGCCAAGCTCCGGAAGCCTGCAAGTGACGCTGGCTGGAAGCCCCTAGGGGAAAAGCGCCACGCGAACCGGCGGGGCGGCTCGCCCGTTGTCCGGACTCCTGCTTGAGGACGCCATGCTGACCAAGTCCGACGTGAAGGAGACGCGCCTGCGCCTCCATCATCCCGACCACGGCCTGCCGTCGCGGGTCGACCGCCCGCGGGCGCAGACCACCGGCGCGCTGGCGCTGGGCGCCGCGGCCTGGGGCGCGCTGGCCCTGGGCGCGATCGCGGTC
>NZ_JAAIVC010000052.1 GCF_010975005.1 Caulobacter sp. 17J65-9
CCGGCCAGGAGCGCCTGCGCATCGCCGCCACGCCGCTCGACGCCGTGCTCGAGGTGCTGGGCGCGCGCGGCGCGCGGGACGGCGACGGCGTGCTGGCCGACGTCGACCGCGCCGGCGCGCCGGCCCTGATCCGCGCCCTGGTCGAACGCGGGGTCGACATCACCGAGGCGCGCTGGGTCGGCGGCGACCTGGAGCGCGTGTTCCTGCAGCAGACCGGAGACGCCCGTGCTGGCTGACGCCCTGGCCTGCGAAGGCTTCAAGCTCTGGCGCAATCGCGCCGCCCTGTTCTGGGGCTTCCTGTTCGTGCCGCTGGTCGCGCTGGTGATCGGCGTCGGCGTGGAGCTCTGGTTCCGCGGCGCGGTGGCCCGTTCGAACGTCATCCCGGCCCTGGACCTCGCCCGCGTGATGCTGAAGGCGGTCGCCGACGCCGGCTCGCCCTTCACCCAGCTGTTTCTGCTGATCGCCGGCGCGTCCGTGTTCGGCGGCGAATACCGCTGGGAGACCTGGCGGCTGCTGACGCCGCGCAACAGCCGCGCGAACCTGCTCGCCGCCAAGGCCCTGGTCGTCGCCGCCGCGGCCGCCGCCAGCGTGGCGCTGATCGCCTTCGCCGGGATCGCCGCCGGCCTGATCGGCGCCCTGGGCCGCCATGCGCCGACCGTCTGGAACGGCGAGCACGGATTTGTCCTGCAGTTCGCCGGCCTGTTCCTGATCAGCTGGCTGCAGGTGCTGCAGCCCCTGGCCGTCGGCGCGCTGGCGGCGGTGGTCAGCCGCTCGATCCTGGCCGCCGTGATGACCCCGATCGTGCTGGGCGTCGTCCAGGCCCTGATGATGAGCCAGCTCGGCCCCGGCGGTCTCGCCACGCCGCCGCTCTGGGGCTTCCTCGCCCTGCCGGGCCTGTCGGTGGAGCTCCTGCGCGCCGCGATCGGCGACGTCCCCCTGCCCGCCGCCACCATCTGGTCCGCCGGCGCCGCGCTTGCGGGCTGGGTGATCCTGCCGGTCGTCGCGGCCGGCGTCGTGTTCCAGCGCCAGGACCTGTCGCGGGAATAGGCCCGGGACGCCCGGGCGGCGGCCAAACGAAAAAGGCCCCGGAACCTGGGTTCCGGGGCCTTTCGACTTCTCAGGTGAGAAGGATCACTCTTCGCCGGCGAAGATTTCCGGCTTCGGACCGGAGTCCTTGCCCTTCTCGTTCACGTCGCGGTCGACGAACTCGATGACGGCCATCGGGGCGTCGTCGCCGTGGCGGAAGCCGGCCTTCATGATGCGGATGTAGCCGCCGTTACGCTCGGCGTAGCGCGGGCCGATCACGGCGAACAGCTTGCCGACCTGCTCGACGTCACGGACGCGGCTGATGGCGATACGGCGGGCGTGCAGGTCGCCGCGCTTGGCCAGGGTCACCAGCTTCTCGACGAAGGGACGCAGTTCCTTCGCCTTCGGCAGGGTGGTGGTGATCTGCTCGTGCTTGATCAGCGAGGCGGCCATGTTGGCGAACATGGCGGTGCGGTGGCTGGTCGTACGACCCAGTTTGCGGTGGGCGGAACCGTGACGCATCGGTCAATCTCCATGAGACCGGCGGCGCGCAGCCTGGCCGATCTCCCAAAATCAGCCCGGACGCGAAGGCCGCATACCTCTTGGCGCGGCCCGTTCCGGACGTCGGCTCCTGAGAGCCGAAGGTTACCGGGACAGGGTTTTGGGCGCCTTCCCGATAAGCGGTGCGCGCTCGGCTGACCGAAATCGCGCTCCTATAAAAAGCAAACCGGCCCCGAGCGGGAGCTCGGAGCCGGTTCTGAAACGCAAAACCTAGGAAGCGTCGACCTTAGATCTGGTCTTCGAACTTCTTGGCCAGGTCTTCGATGTTTTCCGGCGGCCAGTTCGGCACGTCCATGCCCAGCGCCAGGCCCATGCTCTGCAGCACTTCCTTGATCTCGTTCAAGGACTTGCGGCCGAAGTTCGGGGTCCGCAGCATCTCGGCTTCGGTCTTCTGGATCAGATCGCCGATGTAGACGATGTTGTCGTTCTTCAGGCAGTTCGCCGAACGGACCGACAGCTCCAGCTCGTCGACCTTCTTCAGCAGAGCCGGGTTGAACGGCAGCTCCGGCTTGCCTTCTTCGGCCGACGGCTTCTTCGGCTCTTCGAAGGTGATGAAGATCTGCAGCTGGTCTTGCAGGATGCGGGCGGCGTAGGCCACGGCGTCCACCGGCGAAACCGCGCCGTTGGTCTCCACTTCCATGATCAGCTTGTCGTAGTCGAGCGACTGGCCCTGGCGGGTCGGCTCGACGCGGTAGGCGACGCGCTTGACCGGGCTGTAGAGGGCGTCGACGGCGATCAGGCCGATCGGGGCGTCCTCAGGACGGTTGCGCTCGGCCGGGACGTAGCCCTTGCCGTTCTGAACGGTGAACTCCATGCGCACCGAGGCGCCCTCGTCCAGCGTGCACAGCACGTGGTCGGGGTTCAGCACTTCGATGTCCGACGGCAGGTCGATCTGGCCGGCGGTCACCGGGCCGGGACCCGTGGCGCGCAGGGTCATGCGCTTCGGGCCCTCAGCGTGCATGCGCAGGGCCAGTTGCTTGATGTTCAGGATGATGTCGACGACGTCTTCGCGCACGCCCTCCATCGAGGAGAACTCGTGCACCACGCCGTCGATCTGCACGGCGGTGACCGCCGCGCCTTGCAGCGACGACAGCAGCACCCGGCGAAGGGCGTTGCCGAGCGTCACGCCGAAGCCGCGCTCGAGCGGTTCGGCGACCAGCCGCGCCTTGCGCTGGCTGTCGACGCCGGACTCGATCTGCGGCTTCTCGGGACGGATCAGCTCTTGCCAGTTTCTTTCGATCACGGATTCGGTCCCTCGAACGGGTTTCGCCGGCCGGCCGCAGGCTGCATCGAGCCCCGGACCGACCGGCGGAAAAGGTAAGCGACGGCGATCAGACGCGACGACGCTTGGGCGGGCGGCAGCCGTTGTGCGGGATCGGCGTGACGTCGCGGATGGTGGTGATGGTGAAGCCCACCGCCTGCAGCGCACGCAGAGCCGACTCGCGGCCCGAACCCGGGCCCGCCACGTTCACTTCCAGCGTTTTCACGCCGTGTTCCATCGCCTTGCGGCCCGCGTCTTCGGCGGCGACCTGCGCGGCGTACGGGGTCGACTTACGCGAACCCTTGAAGCCCATGGCCCCGGCCGACGACCAGGAGATGGCGTTCCCCTGCGCGTCGGTGATGGTGATCATGGTGTTGTTGAACGTGGCGTTCACGTGCGCCACGCCCGAGGTGATGTTCTTACGTTCGCGGCGTTTAACGCGAGCCGGTTCCTTGGCCATCGGACTTCAGCCTTACTTCTTCTTGCCGGCGATCGGCTTGGCCGGGCCCTTGCGGGTCCGGGCGTTGGTGTGGGTGCGCTGGCCGCGGACCGGCAGGCCCTTGCGGTGACGCAGGCCGCGATAGCAGGCCAGGTCCATCAGACGCTTGATGTTCATCGAAACTTCACGGCGCAGATCGCCTTCGACGGTGTAATCACGGTCGATGGTTTCGCGGATCTGAAGCACTTCGGCGTCGGTCAGCTGGTTAACGCGACGAGCCTGGTCGATCCCGACCTTCCCCATGATGTCGCGGGCGTTCTTCGCGCCGATGCCATGGATGTATTGGAGCGCGATTTCGACGCGCTTGTTGGTCGGAATATTGACGCCTGCGATACGGGCCACGTCTGAAGTCTCCTGAACGCGTGGAGGACACGACGACGACGCCCCGGCTCTCGCCCCACACGGTACTGAGAGCCGGCGCGCGAAATCGCGCCCTTTCGCGGAAGCGCCCCGTTATAGGGATGAAAACGCTTCCGTCAATGGGTTAAGCGGGAACCGAACCAAGGGCGCCGTCGATGCCGGCGGCGACCTCCTGAACCATTCCCATGCCGTCGACTTCGACCAGTTTGCCCTGCGCCGCGTAGTACGGCAGCAGCGGCGCAGTCTGGGCGTTGTAGGCGGCGAGCCTCACTTTGAAGGTTTCCGGATTGTCGTCCGGGCGGCCTTCCTCCGCGAATCGTTTGGCGACCCGCGCGAGCAGACCATCCTCATCCACCTTCAGGCGGACGACACGGTCGATCTTGCGGCCGCGCTTGGCCAGCATGGCGTCCAGCGCCTCGGCCTGGGCCACGGTGCGCGGGAAGCCGTCGAAGATCGCCCCGCCGGCGGCTTCAGCCTCCGGCAGACGCTCTTCGATCAGGGCGATGACGATCTCGTCGGTGACGAGGCCGCCGGCGTCCATCACGGCCGCGACGCGCTGGCCGAGCTCGGAGCCCGAGGCGCGGGCGGCGCGCAGCATGTCGCCGGTGGACAGCTGGACCATGCCGCGCTCGGCGACCAGGCGCTTCGCCTGAGTGCCCTTCCCCGCCGCCGGCGGGCCGAACAGAATCAGGTTCATCGACCGCGCGCTCCCCGCAGCTTGGCCTTCTTGATCAGGCCCTCGTACTGGTGGGCCAGCAGGTGGGACTGGATCTGGCCGACGGTGTCCATGGTCACCGACACGACGATCAGGATCGAGGTGCCGCCGAACGCCAGGTTGTTGCCGAACCGGGCGATGAAGGTCTCGGGCAGCAGGCACACCAGGGTGATGTAGCCGGCGCCGATGGCCGTCAGGCGGCTCAGCACGTGGTCCAGATACTCGGCCGTGCGCTTACCGGGGCGGATGCCGGGCAGGAAGCCGCCGTACTTGCGCAGGTTCTCGGCCGTCTCCTCCGGATTGAACACGATCGACGTGTAGAAGAAGGAGAAGAAGATGATCAGCGCCGCGTACAGGGCGATGAACACCGGCTGGCCGTGGTGCAGCGTGCTGGTCACCGGGGTCAGCCACGAGGCCCACTCCGGCGCGTTCGGCCCCGCCAGGAACTGGGCGGCGGTGGTCGGCAGCAGCAGCAGCGACGAGGCGAAGATCGGCGGGATCACGCCGGCGGTGTTGATCTTCAGTGGCAGGAACGAGCTCTCGCCGCCGAACATGCGGTTGCCGACCTGACGCTTCGGGTACTGGATCAGCAGCCGGCGCTGCGAGCGCTCCATGAACACGATGAAGAAGATCGCGCCGATCAGCAGGACGGCGATGGTGAACAGGGCGAAGCCGCTCACCTGCCCCTGCTGGGCCAGGCCCAGGAGGTTGGCGATCGTGCTCGGCAAGGCGGCCACGATACCGGCGAAGATGATCAGCGACACGCCGTTGCCGACGCCGCGGCTGGTCACCTGCTCGCCGAGCCACATCAGGAACATGGTGCCGCCGGTCAGGGTGGTGACCGTCGACAACAGGAAGACGATGCCGGGGTGGTCGACCAGGCCCTGGGCGTTCTGCAGGCCGATGGCGATGCCGAACGACTGGGCCAGGGCCAGCACCACGGTCAGGTAGCGGGTGTACTGGTTGAGCGTCTTGCGCCCCGCCTCCCCGCCTTCCTTCCGCAGCTTCTCCCACGGGCCGTAGATCGTGCCGAGCAGCTGCACGATGATCGACGCCGAGATGTAGGGCATCACGTTGAGCGCGAAGATCGCCATGCGCTGCACCGCGCCGCCCGAGAACATGTTGAACATGCCCAGGATGCCCTGCTGCGACTGCCCGAAGGCGGCCGCGAAGGCGTCGGCGTTGATGCCCGGGATCGGGATGTAGGTCCCGAGCCGGTAGACGATCAGCGCGCCCAGGGTGAACCACAGACGCTTGTGCAGTTCGGTCGCCTTCGCGAAGGCGCCGATGTTCATATTCGCGGCGAGCTGTTCAGCAGCCGAGGCCATTCGAGAACCCCCGAAACTCTAGACCCGCCTCAAATAGGCGACGGTGGCAGCCAGAGCGAGAGGGCTCAGGCGGCAGCTTCTTCGGTTTGCGGACGGCTTTGGGCGATCTTGCCGCCGGCGGCTTCCACGGCCTTCACGGCCGACGCCGAGGCCGAGTAGACGGCCAGGTCGAGCTTGGCGGAGACTTCGCCGTGGCCCAGCAGGCGCACGCCGTCCAGTTCGCGGCGGATCACGCCGGCGGCCTTCAGGGCGGCGGCGTCGATGGTCGCCTTGGCGTCGAGCTTGCCGGCTTCGATCGCCTTGGCGATGCGCCACAGGTTCACTTCGACCAGCTTCAGACGGAACGGGTTGTTGAAGCCGCGCTTGGGCATGCGCATGTGCAGCGGCATCTGGCCGCCTTCGAAGCCCGCCAGCGCCACGCCGGTACGGGACTTCTGACCCTTCACGCCGCGACCCGAGGTCTTGCCCTTGCCCGAGCCCGGGCCACGGCCGACGCGCATGCGGCCCTTGTGGGCGCCGTCGTTGTCGCGGAGTTCGTTCAGCTTCGTCATATCAGCCTCTCCTCGGAGATCTGCGCCGGGAAGTCCCCTCCCCGACTCGGCTTTGAAAATGCGCTTCGCCCCATGTCGGGAGAATCCCGACACGGGGCGAGCGGCGAGGGTTAGCGTCGGACCAGGTCCGACGCAAGCATTTCAGGAGAGAGGCTTACGCCTCTTCCTTCACCACGGCGACCATGTGGGCGACCTTGGCGATCATGCCGCGAACCGACGGGGTGTCCTCGAGCGTGGACTCCCGGCCGATCTTGTTCAGGCCCAGACCCTTCAGCGTCGCGCGCTGGTCGTCGGTGCGACGGATCGGGCTGGCGGTTTGACGAACGGTGACCTTAGCCATGATCAGCCCTCGATGGCGTCGGGCGCCGAAGCGCCGTCGTTACGGCGGCCGATGATGTCGCCCACCTTCTTGCCGCGCTTGTTAGCAACCTGACGCGGCGAGCTCTGGACCTTGAGGGCCTCGAACGTCGCACGCACCATGTTGTAGGGGTTGGACGAGCCGGTCGACTTGGCGACCACGTCCTGGACGCCCAGGGTTTCCAGCACGGCGCGCATCGGACCGCCGGCGATCACGCCGGTGCCCGGAGGGGCCGCGCGCATCATCACCTTGCCGGCGCCCCAACGGCCAGCGCCGTCGTGGTGCAGGGTGCGGGATTCGCGCAGCGGGACGCGGATCATCGCCTTCTTGGCTTCTTCGGTCGCCTTGCGGATGGCTTCCGGCACTTCACGCGCCTTGCCGTGACCGAAACCGACGCGGCCCTTTTGGTCGCCGACGACCATCAGAGCGGCGAAGGAGAAGCGACGGCCACCCTTCACGGTGGCGGCGACGCGGTTGATGTGGACGAGCTTTTCGACGATGTCGGACTGCTCTTCCGGTTCACGCGAGCGGCGATCGCGGCGTTCTTCGTTCGGACGGGCCATTGCGATCCCCTTAGAAGTTCAGGCCGGCTTCGCGCGCGGCGTCGGCCAGGGCCTTGACCCGGCCGTGGTAGATGTAGCCGCCGCGGTCGAACACGACGTCCTTGACGCCCTGTTCGATCGCACGCTGGGCGACTAGGGCCCCGACCTTGGCGGCCGCGGCCTTGTCCGACCCACGCTTGCTGTCGCCTTCCACCGAGGAAGCGGCCGCGACGGTCACGCCGCGCGCGTCGTCGATGACCTGAGCGTAGATGTTCTTGGACGAACGGAAGACCGACAGGCGCAGCCGCCCGTTCGAGACCGCCTTGAGCCGAATGCGGTTGCGCTCGGCGCGGCGCTTGTTGATTTCGCGAGGAGAGAGCGCCATGGCTTACTTCTTCTTGCCTTCCTTACGACGGACCTTTTCGCCCGCGTAACGGACGCCCTTGCCCTTGTAGGGCTCCGGCGGACGGATCTTGCGGATGCGCG
This sequence comes from Caulobacter sp. 17J65-9, assembly GCF_010975005.1. Lineage (GTDB taxonomy): Bacteria > Pseudomonadota > Alphaproteobacteria > Caulobacterales > Caulobacteraceae > 17J80-11. The sequence goes on from NZ_JAAIVC010000052.1 coordinate 7,688, forward strand.
CGGCGGTCTCGCCGACGACCTGCTTGTCGATGCCCGAGATACGGATCTCGGTCTGCTTCGGCACCGTGAAGGTGATGCCGGCCGGAGCCGCGACGTCGACGTCGTGGCTGAAGCCCAGTTGCAGCGACAGGGCCGTGCCCTTCATGGCGGCGCGGTAACCGACGCCGACCAGTTCGAGCGCCTGCTCGTAACCCTTCGTCACGCCCTCGACCATGTTGCCGACGAGCGTGCGCGACAGGCCCCACATGGCGCGAGCGCGCTGGGTGTCTTCGCGCGGGGTCAGCGTGATTTCGCCGCCCTCGTGCTTCACTTCGATTTCGTCGGCGACGGTCCAGGCGAGTTGCCCCTTGGGGCCCTTCACCGTGACCGACTGGCCGGCGAGCGTCACCTGGACGCCCGACGGGACAGCGATCGCCTTTTTGCCGATCCGAGACATGTTCTGTTTCCCTCGCCTCGCCTTAGTAGACGCGGCAGAGCACTTCGCCGCCCACGTTGGCGTCGCGCGCGGCGTTATCGGACATCACGCCCTTCGGCGTGGACAGGATCGAGATCCCGAGGCCGTTCTTGATCGGCTTCAGGTCCTTGATCGACGAATAGACCCGGCGGCCCGGCTTGGAGACGCGCGCGATTTCCGCGATCACCGGCTGGCCGTCGAAGTACTTCAGCTCGATCTCGAACTGCGGGAACTCGCCCGGCGTTTCCACCAGGTTGTAGCCCCGGATGTAGCCCTCGCCCTGCAGCACGTCGAGGACGCGCTGGCGCAGCTTGGAGGCCGGGGTCAGCACCTTCGAACGCTTGCGGGTCGCGGCGTTCTTGATGCGGGCGATCATATCGCCGAGAGGATCGTTCACCATCGGGGGGTCCTCACCAGCTCGACTTGGTCATGCCCGGGATCTGGCCGAGCGACGCCAGGTCGCGCAGCGAGATACGGGACATCTTGAGCTTGCGATAATAGGCGCGCGGACGACCCGTCACCTCGCAACGGTTGCGGATGCGGTTCTGCGCGGAGTTGCGCGGCAGTTCGGCCAGCTTCAGGCGCGCTTCGAAGCGCTCCTCCAGCGGACGGCCTTCGTCGTTGGCGATCGCCTTCAGGGCGGCCCGCTTTTCGGCGTACTGCGCGACGAGACGCTTGACCATCTCGTTGCGGTTGACGGCGCTTTTCTTAGCCATTGTGCTTCTCCCCCGCCCTTACGCCGTAAACGGGAACTGGAACTCTTTCAGGAGCGCCTTGGCTTCCTGATCGGTCCCGGCCGTGGTGCAGACGACGATGTCCATGCCCCAGATCTGGTCGATCTGATCGTAGTTGATCTCCGGGAACACCAGGTGCTCCTTCAGACCCATGGCGTAGTTGCCACGCCCGTCGAACGAGTTGCCGTTCAGGCCCCGGAAGTCCTTCACCCGCGGCAGAGCGATGGTGATCAGACGGTCCAGGAACTCGAACATGCGGTCCTGGCGCAGGGTAACCTTGGCGCCGACAACCATGCCTTCGCGCAGCTTGAACTGGGCGATCGACTTGCGGGCCTTGGTCGGCAGCGGCTTCTGGCCGGTGATCGCGGCCAGGTCCTTCACGGCGGCGTTGACCTTCTTGGAGTCAGCCACCGCTTCGCCGATGCCCATGTTCACGACGATCTTGTCGAGCTTGGGGACCTGCATCTCGTTGGTGTAGGCGAACTGCTCCTTCATCGCCGCGCGGATGCGCTCGCGATAAACGGTCTTCAGCCGCGGCTCATACTTAGCGGTATCAGCCATTGATGACCTCGCCGGACTTCTTGGCCACGCGCACCTTCTTGTCCCCTTCGACGCGGAAGCCGACGCGGGTCGCGCCGCCGGTCTTGGGATCGACGAAGGCCACGTTCGACACGTGGATCGGCGCTTCCTTGTTCACGATGCCGCCCTGCGGGTTCACCTGCGAGGGGCGGGTGTGCCGCTGGACGACGTTGACGCCTTCCACCAGCACGCGGTTTTCGGTCGGATTGACCTTCAGGACGGTGCCCTGACGGCCCTTGTCCTTGCCGGTCAGGACGACGACGCGGTCGCCCTTCTTGATCTTCGCGGCCATTTACAGGACCTCCGGCGCCAGGGAGATGATCTTCATGTGGTTCTTGGCGCGCAGTTCGCGGGGAACCGGGCCGAAGATCCGCGTGCCGATCGGCTCGCTCTGCTTGTTGACGATCACGGCCGCGTTCTTGTCGAAGCGGATAACCGAGCCGTCCTTGCGCTTGATGTCCTTCGAGGTGCGGACGACGATCGCGCGGAGCACGTCGCCTTTCTTCACGCGGCCCCGAGGGATCGCTTCCTTCACGGAAACGACGATCAGATCACCGACGTGCGCGTAACGGCGCTTCGCGCCGCCCAGCACCTTGATGCACATGACCCGGCGGGCGCCGGAATTGTCGGCGACATCCAGGTTAGTCTGCATCTGGATCATGACTTAGATCCTTCCACTCATTCGGCGGCCGGGGCGCTGCCCTTGGGCAGCACTTCCCAGCGCTTCAGCTTCGACTTCGGCGCGCACTCGACGATGCGAGCAATTTCGCCGGTCTTGTAGGCGTTGGCCTCGTCGTGAGCGTGGTACTTCTTGGACAGCCGCACGGTCTTTTTCAGAACCGGATGCAGGATCGTCCGCTCCACTTTCACGACGACGGTCTTCTCTCCCTTGTCGGAGACGACCACGCCTTCGAGAATTCGCTTCGGCATATTCGTCTCTTCCTCAGGCCGACTTCTGGGCGCCTTGCAGCGTCTTGATGCGCGCAATGGCCTTGCGCACCTCGTCGACACGGTGGGTCTTTTCAAGCTGACCCGTGGCGGCCTGGAAGCGCAGGTTGAACTGCTCCTTTTTGAGCTTCAGAAGCTCGTCCTGGAGCTGGTCCGGGGTCATGCCCCGGAGATCACCGATCTTCGCCATCTTGATCACTCCGCGGCGGCGATGCCGGCGTCGAGGCGGGTCACCACCTTCGTGCGCACCGGCAGCTTGGCGGCGCCGAGACGCAGCGCTTCGCGCGCCACGTCGTCCGGCACGCCGTCGATTTCAAACAGGATGCGGCCCGGGTGGACGCGCGCGGCCCAGTAATCCACCGCGCCCTTGCCTTTACCCATCCGGACTTCAGCCGGCTTGTCGGTGACCGGCAGGTCGGGGAACACCCGGATCCAAACGCGGCCCTGACGCTTCATCTGACGCGTGATCGCCCGACGGGCGGCCTCGATCTGACGAGCGGTCAGGCGCTCCGGCTCCAGCGACTTCAGGCCGTAAGAGCCGAAGTTCAGCAGGAAGCCACCCTTGGCGTTGCCGTGGATACGGCCCTTGAACGCCTTCCGGTACTTGGTTTTCTTCGGTTGCAGCATGACTCTTAGCCCTCGGCCTGACCGCGCTCGCGACGCGGACCGCGCGGACCACGGGGACCGCGATCACCACGCTCGCGACCTTCGCTCGACGACGGGCCGGCGGCCTCGGTCGCCCAACGCTTGTCCTGGGCCATCGGGTCGTGCTCGAGCACTTCACCCTTGAACACCCAGACCTTCACGCCGATGACGCCGTAGGTCGTCTTGGCTTCGATGAAGCCGTAGTCGATGTCGGCGCGCAGGGTGTGCAGCGGCACGCGGCCTTCGCGGTACCATTCCATGCGGGCGATTTCAGCGCCGCCCAGACGGCCGGACACGTTGATCCGGATGCCCTTGGCGCCCAGACGCATGGCCGACTGCATGGCGCGCTTCATGGCGCGACGGAAGGCGACGCGGCGCTCGAGCTGCTGGGCGATGTTCTCGGCCACCAGCTGGGCGTCGGTCTCCGGCTTGCGGACTTCGACGATGTTCAGGAAGACTTCGCCTTCCGTCAGCTTGCCGATGTCCTTGCGCAGCTTGTCGATGTCCGCGCCCTTCTTGCCGATCACGACACCCGGACGGGCGGCGTAGATCGTCACGCGGCACTTCTTGTGCGGGCGCTCGATGATGATGCGCGACACGCCGGCGCCCGAGAGGCGCTTCTTCAGCTCCTCACGAAGCTTCAGGTCGTCGTGCAGCAGGCGCGCGTAGTCCTTGCGGCCGGCGAACCAGCGGCTGTCCCACGTGCGGTTGACGCCGAGCCGGAGCCCGACCGGATTGACTTTCTGACCCATCAGGCGGCCTCCGCGCCGAGCTCACGGACCACGATCGTGATCTCGGAGAAGGGTTTCTCGATGCGCGAGGCCCGGCCGCGAGCGCGGGCCGAGAAACGCTTCATCACCAGGTTCTTGCCCACGAAGGCCTCGGCGACGACCAGGTTGTCGATGTCGAGGTTGTGGTTGTTCTCGGCGTTGGAGATGGCCGAGTACAGCGCCTTGCGAACGTCTTTCGCGATGCGCTTGTGGCTGAACTCCAGTTCGTTGAGCGCACGCGTGACCGGCAGACCGCGGATAGAAGCGGCGACCAGGTTCAGCTTACGCGGGCTGGTGCGCAGGTTGACCACCTTCGCACGAGCCTCGGCCGCGCCGACGCGGCGGGGATTAGAAGCCTTGCCCATCGCCCTACTTCCTCTTGGCCTTCTTGTCGGCCGCGTGGCCGTAGAAGGTGCGGGTCGGCGCGAATTCGCCGAGCTTCATGCCGACCATGTCCTCGGAGATGAGGACCGGCACGTGCTTGTGGCCGTTGTAGACGCCGAACGTCAGGCCGACGAACTGCGGCAGGATGGTCGAGCGGCGCGACCAGGTCTTGATCACGTCCTTGCGGCCCGACGACTGAAGGGCGTCGGCCTTCTTCAGCAGATAGCCGTCGACGAACGGACCTTTCCAGGCGGAACGGGTCATCGTTAGCGAGCCTTCTTCACGTGACGGCTACGGATGATGAACTTGTCCGTCGCCTTGTTCTTGCGGGTCTTGGAACCCTTCGTCGGCTTGCCGGTCGGGCTGACCGGGTGACGGCCGCCCGAGGTGCGGCCTTCGCCGCCGCCGTGCGGGTGGTCGATCGGGTTCATGGCCACGCCGCGAACGTGCGGACGGAAGCCCATGTGACGCGTACGACCGGCCTTGCCGAGGTTTTGGTTCATGTGGTCCGGGTTGGACACCGCACCCACCGTGGCGATGCAGCTGTCCAGCACCATGCGCAGCTCGCCCGAGCCGAGACGGATCTGGGCGTAGCCGGCGTCACGGCCGACCAGCTGGGCGTAGGCGCCGGCCGAGCGAGCCAGCTGGCCGCCCTTCAGCGGCTTCATCTCCACGTTGTGGATGATGGTGCCGATCGGCATGGAGCGCAGCGGCATGGCGTTGCCCGGCTTCACGTCGACCTTCTCGCCGGCCACCACCACGTCGCCGGCCTTAAGCCGCTGCGGCGCGAGGATGTAGGCCTTTTCGCCGTCCTGGTAGGTCACCAGGGCGATGAAGGCCGAGCGGTTCGGGTCGTACTCCAGGCGCTCGACGGTCGCGGGCATGTCCCACTTGCGGCGCTTGAAGTCGATGATGCGGTACAGGCGCTTGGCGCCGCCGCCGCGGAAGCGGACGGCGATGCGGCCGCCGCCGCCGCGGCCGCCCTTTTTGGTCAGGCCTTCGACGAGGGCCTTTTCCGGCTTGCCCTTGTGGAGCTCAGACCGGTCGACCAGGACGAGGCCACGACGGCCCGGCGAGGTCGGATTGAATTGCTTCAGAGCCATGGTCTCAGAGCCCCGTGGTCACGTCGATCGATTGGCCCTCTTGCAGGGTCACGATCGCTTTCTTGACGTCCGAACGACGGCCGAGGATGCCGCGGAAGCGCTTGGTCTTGCCCTTGGTGACCACGGTGTTGACCTTGGTGACCTTGACGTTGAACAGCGCTTCGACAGCGGCGGCGATTTCATCCTTGGAGGCGTCGTGCGCCACCTTGAAGACGACCTTGTTCTGCTCGGAGAGCAGGGTCGACTTTTCGGTGATCAGCGGCGCCAGGATGGTGTCGTAGTGGCGAGCGGTGGCGGCCATTACGCAGCCTCCTCAGAGAAGCGCGCCTGGATCGCTTCGACCGCCGCGCGCGTCAGCACGAGGGTGTCGCGACGCAGGACGTCGTAGACGTTCAGGCCGGCGTCCGGCAGCACGTCGACGTGCGGGATGTTGCGAGCCGCCAGGCCGAAGTTGGTGTCGACCGCCGGACCGGCGATGATCAGCGCGTTCTTCAGGCCGAGCTTTTCGAACTGGGCGCGCAGAGCCGCGGTCTTCGGGGCGTCCAGCGCGGCCTGGTCGAGGATGACCAGCGAGCCGGCCTTGGCCTTCGACGACAGGGCGTGGCGCAGGGCCAGCTTGCGGACCTTCTTGGGCAGGTCGGTCTCGTGCGAGCGGACGACCGGACCGAAGGCGCGCGAACCGCCGACGAACTGCGGCGCACGGCGCGAACCGTGACGGGCGCCGCCGGTGCCCTTCTGCTTGTACATCTTCTTGCCGGTGCGAGAGTTCTCGTTCCGGGTCTGCACCTTGTGAGTGCCGGCACGGCGCTTGGCCAGTTGCCACACCACGCAGCGCTGCAGGATGTCCGGACGGATCTCTTCGATGCCGAAGACTTCGTCCGACAGCTCGACCGAGCCGGCCTTGCCGCCGTCCAGGTTGATCACGTCGATCTTCATTGCTCTTCGCCCCCGTTCGAGGCTTCGACCGCCGGAGCGGCTTCAACCGGGGTTTCGACCGGCTGAGCGCCCGCCTTGCGGAACGCGCCCGGCTTCGGCGCGTCGGCCGGCAGAGCACGCTTCACGGCGTCGTGGATCTTCACGTACGAACCTTCGGCGCCCGGAACGGCGCCCTTGATCATGATCAGGCCGCGGTCGAGATCGACGCGGTAGACCGACAGGTTCTGGGTGGTGACGGTTTCAACACCGAGGTGACCGGCCATCTTCTTGTTCTTGAAGACCTTGCCGGGGTCCTGGCGCTGACCGGTCGAACCGTGAGCACGGTGCGACACGGACACACCGTGGGTGGCGCGCATGCCGCCGAAGTTCCAGCGCTTCATGGCGCCGGCGAAACCCTTACCGACGGTCACGCCCTGGATGTCGACGCGCTGGCCGGGAACGTAGTGGTCCGCGGTGATTTCCGCGCCCACTTCGATCAGGTTCTCTTCAGAGACGCGGAACTCGGTCACGACCCGCTTGGGCTCGACCAGCGCCTTGGCGAACTGGCCACGCAGAGGCTGCGCGGTGTTCTTCGCCTTCTTGGCGCCGGCGCCGAGCTGCAGCGCGACGTAGCCGTCCTTGTCCTGGGTGCGCTGGCCGACGACTTGGCAGCCGTCGAGAGCCAGCACGGTCACCGGCACGTGCGCTCCTTCATCATCGAAGAAACGCGTCATGCCGAGCTTCTTGGCGATCACGCCCGTACGCATCGGATCCCGCCTTTAGATCTTGATCTCGACGTCCACGCCGGCGGACAGGTCGAGCTTCATCAGCGCGTCCACGGTCTGCGGGGTGGGGTCGACGATGTCGAGCACGCGCTTGTGCGTGCGGATTTCAAACTGTTCGCGCGACTTCTTGTCGACGTGCGGCGAACGGTTGACGGTGAAGCGCTCGATGCGCGTCGGCAGGGGGATCGGCCCCCGGACTTGGGCGCCCGTGCGCTTGGCCGTATTCACGATCTCGCGCGTGGAATGGTCCAGCACGCGGTGATCGAAGGCCTTGAGCCGGATGCGGATGTTCTGACGATCCATATCGCTCGTATTCCTGACGGTGGCTGTCGCCGCGTCCTCTGAACCATTTCAAAGACCGACCCTGAGGGGTTCCTCAGGACGCGGACGTCCGCAAAAACGATAGGCCCGCGCGGACATCCACGAGGGCCGTTGTACCCGGGTTGCGCCCCTGAGAGGCGCTTCAAACTCAGGTCGTTCCTGCGAACCGCGTCTGCCTTTCGGCACGGCCGGCTCAACAAGAGGCGCGGGTTATGCCCGGCGATTCAGCCTGCGTCAAGGCCGCTTTCCCAAAGGATCTGCGGCGATGCGCGCGACCGCGCCGCGACGCACCGATCACCCCCTTTCGTCGCGCGAGAGGCGAGGTTGGTCGCGCGGCGGGTGGCGGCCGGACAGCTTGACCGTAATCGGAAGCGGCCCGCCCGGTCGCATCCCCCGACTGCTTCCCCACGCGGCCGGGCCGGGCGTCTCTCATCGAGGATACAATAATGAAGACGCACCTGCTTTGCGCCGCGGCGATCGCCGCGGTCGCCGTTTCCGCTCCGGCCTACGCCCAGGTCGCCGGCCAGATCGACGCCGGCTACGCCCGCACCGCGTACGACGTCGGCGGCGGCAACGACTTCGACTCCGACACCCTCGCCCTGAGCGGCAAGGCGGTGTTCGCGGCCAGCGACCTGATCAACTTCCAGGTCGACGCGGGCGTCGCCCGCAGCGAGATCGAGGACTATGCGGTCACCGCCAAGACCGCCACGGTGCACGCCTTCACCCGCAACGACAGCTACGCGTTCGGCGGCTTCGTCGGCATGACCGAAGCTCAGGACAGCGCCATGTGGACCGGCGGCGTGGAAGCCCAGAAGTATCTGGACAACCTGACCCTCGCCGGCAGCGTCGCCTACGGCCAGTTCGACAACTGGGAGAACGTCGACATCATCCAGGTCGGCGGCGAAGCCCGCTACTTCCTGAGCGACAACACCCGCATCGACGGCCACGCCGGTTACGCCTCGATCAAGAGCGAGGACGAGGACTACGGCGGCTGGAGCCTGGGCTTCGGCGCCGAGCACCAGTTCGCCAGCCAGCCGTTCAGCGTGTACGCCGCCTATGACCACTCCGAAGCGAAGGATTACGACGGCAGCGCCGACACCTTCAGCGTCGGCCTGCGCTGGACCTTCGGCGCCGACAGCCTGAAGCAGCGCGACCGCAAGGGCGCCAGCTTCGGCGGCGCCTCGGCCTTCGGCCTGACGAACATCGTCTTCTAAGAACCGTCGGTCCGGCCCCGGCCGGACGGACGACGCTACGCGCGCGCCCCGAGTCACCGACTCGGGGCGCGTTTCGTTTGGCGTGGTGAACGGCCGCTCAGCTTCATGAACTGGAGTTCAGCCTCGTGGCGAAGCCGGACTTCGCCGAACGCGAAGCCGCCACATTCGCCTTTGATCCGACACAATCGCGACAAGGTCTGTTGCAGAACCGTCACGCTTCCCGCTCCCGGAACGGAAGCGTCACCGTATGCGCCTTGAGCGGCCGGGCGGCCCTGCTTAGCTGGCGAACAACCGCAGAGCCCCTCCCCTCAACGGCTCCGCGGGCAACATAAGGAATAAGAGCAATGAAGAACGTTCTGTTCGCCTCCGCCGCCCTGGCCGTCGTCGCCCTCGCCGCCCCGGCCTTCGCCCAAGACGCCTCGGGCTACGTCGGCGGCTCCTACGCCAAGACCGACACCGACTTCGGCGACGCCGACACCTGGGGCCTGGACGGCGCCGTCGCCTTCAGCGCGACCGACAAGCTGGGCGTGCAGATCGACGCCGGCTACGCCAACACCGACGTCGACGGCTTCGACTCGTCGGACGCCTACAACGCCAACGTCCACCTGTTCACCCGTAACGACGCGTGGGCCGTGGGCGGCTTCGCCGGCGTGACCGACGCCGAAGACTCCACCACCTGGAACATCGGCGCCGAAGGCGCGAAGTACCTCGACAACGTCACCCTGGCCGGCGCCGTCGCCTACGCCAACAACGACGACGCGGACGTCGACGTCTGGGGCATCGGCGGTGAAGCCCGCTACTTCGTGTCCGACAACTTCCGCCTGAACGGCGGCCTGTCCTACGCCGACGCCGACGTCGAGAAGGCGTGGACCGTCGGCCTGGGCGGCGAATACCAGTTCGCGGCCACCCCGGTCAGCCTGTACGCCGGCTACGAGCACACCAAGTTCGACGAAGCCGACATCGACGCCGACAAGTTCACCGTCGGCGTGCGCTACAACTTCGGTGGCCAGACCCTGAAGGGCCGCGACCGTTCGGGCGCCAGCTTCAACGGCGCCAAGACCGCTTTCGGCGGCCTGTTCTAAGAGGTCGCCTTCCGGCTGCGGCCGGAACGGCGAGGAACGCCCCGGAGCCTGGCTCCGGGGCGTTTTCTTTTGCGCGGTCCGTAGGGATTCGGCGCGCCGCGAGCGCTTAACCGTTCGTGCGCACCTGTGGCGAACAAGGCCGCGCACGGCCCAATCCCGCCGCAATCGCCTACAGAAAGTCGCAATTACGCCAAGGTCCGTTGCACAACCAGCACGGTCCGCCGCCCTGCGGCGAAGCTTCCTCCTCAAGGCTTGTGAGCCCGTACGGCCAAGCTTAGCTGGCGATCCAACCGTGGCGCTTCCCACAAGCGAAACACCGCGGGGGAAACGCAAGGAAGCTCTAATGAAAAACGTTCTGTTCGCCTCGGCCGCCCTCGCCGCCGTCGCCTTCGCCGCCCCGGCCTTCGCCGACGACACCTCGGGCTACTTCGGCGCCGGCTACACCCGCACCGGCAGCGACGTCGAAACCTATGACCTGACCGCCTCGGTGGCCTTCAAGCCGACCGACCAGATCGGCGTGCAGCTCGACGCCGGCTACACCAGCCTGCAGATCGACGACGAGTTCAGCTCCGAGAACATGTTCGGCGCCGGCGCCCACGTCTTCACCCGCAACGACCAGTGGGCCATCGGCGGCTTCGCCGCCGTGTCGAACTCCGACTCGGTCAGCACCTACAACCTCGGCGTCGAAGGCGCGAAGTACTTCGACAACCTGACCGTGGCCGGCACCATCGCCTACGGCAGCAGCGACGACCTGGACGCCGACGCCTGGGGCGTGGGCGGCGAAGTCCGCTACTTCCTGACCGACAACTTCCGCCTGAACGCCGGCCTCGGCTACGCCGACGCTGACGCCGACACGGTGGTCTCGGCCGGCCTGGGCGGCGAATACCAGCTGTCCACCAGCCCGTTCAGCGTCTACGCCGGCTACACCCACTACCAGTTCGACGAAGCCGACATCGACGAAGACAAGCTGTCGATCGGCATGCGCGTCTCGTTCGGCGGCCAGACCCTGAAGGGCCGCGACCGCGCGGGCGCCAGCTTCACCGGCGCGGCCGGCGTGTTCGGCGGCGTGTTCTAAGCGACTTCCTTCCGGCGCCCGCGCCGGACGACACGACCTCAGACGCCCCGGAGCCCCGCTCCGGGGCGTCTTCCGTTTGGCCCTGGACCTTTGGAATAACAGCGTTCGTTTACCGCCGCGCTTGTGACCTAAACGGCACAGCCTACGGGGGAGCTTTACGGTATCAATTCTCCCTCGGGGGGAGCGTTCCACTTTCGACCAGGGGAAAGCTCCATGAAGTCCAGTCTGCTGGTTACGACGGCGCTCGGCGCCGTGTTCATCGCGGCCCCCGCCTTCGCCCAGGAGGCGGTGACGGGCTACGCCGACGTCGACTACGGCAACATCAATCTAGATTCCGACTTCGGAGACAACGACGCCAACGCCTGGTCGATCGGCGGCGCGGTGGAAATCCCGCAGCAGTCGTGGGGCCTGCAGTTCGACGTCCGCTATACCGACGCCGACGACCTGACCGACCAGGGCGTGATCCAGGGCACCGCCCACGTCCACGCCCGCAACGACCAGGGCCTGATCGGCGGCTTCGCCGGCTTCACCGACTCCGACGTCACCGATCAGACCTGGGTGATCGGGGCGGAAGGCCAATACTATTTCGAGCAGAGCACCCTGTCGGGCTCGGTCGGCTACGGCCAGATCGACGACGCGGACGTGGACATCTGGGGCGCCACGGGCGGCCTGGCCTACTTCATCCAGGACGACTTCCGGGTCGACGGCGAGATCGGCTGGAACCAGGCCGAGGACGGCTTCGGGGATCTCGAGGTCTGGAGCTTCGGGCTCGGCGGCGAATACCAGTTCCCGACCGTGCCGATCAGCGTGTTCGCCAGCTACGAGCACCAGGAGTTCGACGAGGACATCCCGGGCGACCTGTCGTCCGACGCCTTCCGCGTCGGCATCCGCTGGAACTACGGCGGCGGCACGCTGAAGGACCGCGACCGCTTCGGCGCGGCGCTGAAGCCGCTGGGCGGCATCATCGGGGCCGGCTTCCCGTTCTTCTAAGCCCGTTCTTATAAGACAGGGCGAGACGGCGCCCCGGCTTGCGGCCGGGGCGCCGATACTCAGGCCTCAGCGCGCGATCTTCACCTTGGCGAAGCCGGACTGGCTGATGCGCTTGGCGCCCGTCACCTGGGCGACGCGGATGGTGCCCATGCCGTCGGCCGAGGCGTCCAGGCTGGCCGCGACGCCGTCGAACTGAACGTCGCCCATGCCCTCCAGCGTGGCCTTGAAGGTCGTGGCGGCGCCGCTCTTGATGCGGACGTCGCCCATGCCTTCCAGCGACACGTCCACCGGGCCGTTGACGCGGTCGACGGTGATGTCGGCCATGCCCTCCAGGTCGGCGGTGAACGCCCCGACGCTGACCAGGTGGACGTCGCCCATCCCTTCCAGCTTCACGATCGCAGCACCGGCCCGCGTGGCGTAGATGTCGGCCACGCCCTCAATGTCGAGGCCGAGCCGGCCCGACACGTCGGCGAACTTCCACGCGCCGCAGCGCTCATGCGACAGACTCACCGAACGGGCCGCGCCGACCTCGCCGACCACGGCCCCGTCCGCGTTGATCACCACGTCCTGCGGCGTGTGCAGGATCACCACCGGCAGGTCCTTCACCGCGACGTTGCGCCGGCCGTGCAGCACGATGTTGCCGGTGTCGAAATCCTTCCCGGACTTGCGGCAGTTCTTCAGGTCGCTGTCGTCCAGCGTGCCGCGCACCACCGCCTGGCCGCCTTCCCAGAACAGCCGCGGGGCGGCGATGTCGGAAGCGCCCGGCCGGATCTCGACCTTCACGTCGCTGCGGGCCTCCGGCATGACGACGACGCGCGCCGCCAGGTCCTCGAGCCGCACGGTCTGGGTCGCGGCCGAGGCCGCGGGAGCGCCGGCCGCAAATGCGGCCGCCGCGAGAAGCAACGCTTTCATGACTAGGTCCCCCGTTACCCGATCAGCGACCGACGACGACGTCGCCGGAGCCCATCACACTCTTGCTGATCGAGCCGGTGACCGCGCCGACGCGCACGTCGCCCGAACCGATCACCGAGGCGTTCAGCGTGTCCGCCGTCCCACCGAAGCGCACGTCGCCGGAGCCGGCGATCGAGGCCTTCAGGCGGCTGGCGCGGCCGGCGTCGACGCTGACGTCGCCCGAACCGGCGATCGAGGCGTCAATCGGGCCGTCCACGCGGGCCACCCGCACGTCGCCCGAGCCGGCGATCGAAGCGCGCAGGCCCTGGGTCGCGCCGGTGCGGATGTCGCCGGAGCCGGCGATCGAGGCCTGCAGGCTGGCGGAGGTCCCGGCCGCGACGTCGCCCGACCCGGCCACCGAGATCTTCATGTCGCCCTTGGTGTTGGCGACGGTCCAGTCGCCGCAGCCGGCGCCGGCCAACTCGACGCTGTCAGACCGGCCGATCGAGCCGAACACCGCGCCGCCGGCGTCGATGTTGACGTTCATCGGCACCCGCAGGGTGATCAGCGGCGCGTCGGCCAACTTCACCGGGGGCAGGCCGCGGACGTTGATGACGAGGTTTTCCGGCGGGTTGACCGCCGCGTCGAGGGTGGAGGCCCCGCCGTGGTAGTTGCAGCCCTGGATCCGGCGATCCAGGTCGCCGTCGATCTCGACCTTGCCGCCGCCGCGCTGCGAAACCTTCAGTTGCGGCAGGTCGGCGCGGCCCTGGCGCACGTCGACGGCGATGTCGGAGCGAGCCTCCGGGATCACCACGACGCGGGCGACCGCGTTCTCGATCTCGACTTCCGGAGCCGCCGACGCGGCGCCCGCCGCACACATGGCCGCCGCCGCCGCCGCGATGAACAGTTGAACCTTCATGACCCTCTTCCCTGAGCGATGCTTGAGCGGAAGGTGGGCCGACCGGCACAGGCTGTCAGCTTAAATCGAGGTCATTACTTCGCCTTAATCTAGGCGGGCGCGGATCAGGCCGCCGCCTCGGTGCGGCGCGCGAAGGCCGCCGCCGCCGCCGCCGTGCCCGCGAGCCGGGCCCAGGGCGTGGTCTCACAGGCGTCGATCACCGCGAACCGGCGCCGGGCGCTGGCGCGAATGCGAGC
>NZ_JAAIVC010000053.1 GCF_010975005.1 Caulobacter sp. 17J65-9
CGCGGAAGCCGTGATCGGCCAGTCGGCCCGCCGGCCGGTGCGCGCCGGCGCCCCGGTGGCGAGCCGCGACCTCGCCGCCGCGGTGCTGATCCGCAAGGGCGAGCTGGTCTCGGTGGCCTATTCGACGGGCGGCGTTAACCTTGTGTTGCAGGGGGCCGCGCTACAGAACGCCTCCATGGGAGAGGCCTTCTCGGTCCTCAATCCCCAGTCGAAGAAGACGATTGAAGCCGTCGCGACCGGCCCCGGCCGGGCCGTCGTCGGCCCCGAGGCGGACAGCCTCAAGGCCAGCCGTTTCGCTCTTCGCTGAGGTATGTCCGTGCGCGCCCAGGCTCTGCTCCTCGTCTCCGCCGCCCTCCTGCTGGGCGCCTGCTCGACCGTCGCCGAGACGGTGAAGGGCCCTGAACTGGCGCCGATCGGCTATCCGGCCGCCCTGGTGCCGGTGCAGCAGCAGATCCTGCCGCAGCCCACGCCGCAGGCGGCCTCGGCCAACTCGCTGTGGCGGGCCGGCGCGCGCACCTTCTTCAACGACCAGCGCGCCCGCAACATCGGCGACATCCTGACCGTGCAGGTCGACATCGACGACCGCGCCCAGCTGAACAACTCGACCCAGCGCTCGCGCTCGAACGAAATGCAGGCCGGGGTGAACAACCTGCTCGGCCTGGAATCGAGCCTGGGGAAAGTTCTGCCGGGCGGTTACGACCCGTCCAAGATGGTCGACCTGGGCGGCGAGAGCGCCTCCAAGGGCTCCGGCGCCATCAACCGCTCCGAAAAGGTCAGCCTGACCATCGCCGCCGTGGTCACCGGCGTGCTGCCCAACGGCAACCTGGTGATCCAGGGCCGGCAGGAAGTGCGCACCAACCGCGAGATCCGCGAACTGACCGTGGCCGGCATCGTGCGACCCGAGGACATCTCCTCGGCCAACACGATCAAGCACACCCAGATCGCCGAAGCCCGCATCTCCTACGGCGGCCGCGGCGACGTCACCCGCGTCCAGGCGCCGCCGGTCGGCCAGGCGCTGGTGGAGCGTTTCTCGCCGTTCTGACAGTTCGACTGAACTAACGGCGTTCACATTTCAGGGACGGCCAAGTGAACCGGCTCGCGTCCCCCGACGTTTCCATGAAGTGTCGGGGGCGTACGCATGCTCAAGATATTTCTGGTTTGGGTCGTTTTCCTCACGCTGGCTGTCGCGGAAGCCTCGCTGGGTGCGCGCGAACCGCCGGCGAGCTGGCATCTCTACTTCGAAGACAGTCTGGCTAAGCTGGCCTACGGCCCGCCGAACAGCGACAACGTCGGGCTGATGCTGACCTGCGAGGCGCATTCCGGCGCGGTGCGGGTCTACAGCGACAGCGAAGCCGGTCGGCCCAGCCTGGTGCTGGCGTCGGGACGCAAGAGCACCCGCCTCCAGGGCGTGACCTACGCCGACCCGGAGAGCGGCGGCACGGCGTTCGAAACGGAAACTTCCAGCCACGCTGCGGCGTTGGAGAACTTTGCCAAGACGGGCCGGCTGTCGGTGATCGACACCGAACACGCCCGGCCCATGCCGGCCAGCGCCGCCGACAAACGCGAGGTCCGTCGCTTTTTCGCCCATTGCACCTGAACCGGAGGAGCCCGCGCCGTGATCGCCCTCGCCGTCCTGCTCGCGCTGGCCGCGCAGTCGGCGCCCGCCGGCGGGTGGACCTGGTCGCTCTACGACAATCCCAGCCAGGTCGCCCTGGCGCTGGAGGTCCCCGACACCGACCAGCTGGAGGCGGTGTTCCAGTGCGCGCCCCGCAGCGGCCAGGTGAAGCTGACCCTCTACAAGCTGACCGGCGAGGGTGGGACCGCCGAACTGAGTTCGGAGACGGCCACGACGACCGCCCCGCTGGCCGACCGCAAGGACCTGCTGGTGGTCACCCTGCCGGTCGGCGACCCGGTGTTCCTGAGCCTCGTGCGCTCAGGGAAGCTGTCCGTGAAGAGCGCGGCCGGAACGGCCGCCGTAACCCCGCCGACCGACAAGCTCCAGCATCTCGCCCGCCGCTGCGGCAGTTGAGCCGACGCCGGGAACGCCGCGCGCCCGGCCGAGTTGCAGAACGTACGGAGGCGCCGCCTCCGGACGGCACGGAGTACGGCGATGCGGCGGACGGCGATCCTGACCCTGGGGCTGCTGATGCTGGCGGCGTGCTCGCGCCAGGAGAGCGGCGAACGCGCCAAGCCGGGCCCGGCGCAGGCCGGCCCGAACGCGGTGCCCGAGGTGACCAACGCGCCCGGCTGGGTCAGCGGCGAGACGGCCAAGCCCGGCGAGGTCCAGGCCAACATCGCCTGCCGCCGCGGCGAAGGCCGCAACATGGAGCTGACCTTCGACAACCTGACGTCGGACAAGGTCGGGCCGTTCACCGTCGAGCTCAGCTCCGGCGGGCACACCTCCAAGCTGGCGGGACGGATCGAACCCTCGCCGGTGGCCGGCGCGGGCGGCGCCCGGATCGTGGCGCCGGCGCCGCTGGCCGACCCGACCATCGCCGCCTTCATCGACAACGGCACGATGGAGATCACCCTGCCCAACGGCCAGCGCGCGCCGGCGACCGCGCCGCCGCAGGCCCGCGACGGCCTGCGCCGCCTGCTGGCCTACTGCCGCGGCGAGATCCTCACGCCTGATCCCAAAGCGCCCTATTACGCACCGCCGAAATCGTGATCCGCGTCGCCACTGTCACCGCATTGGCCCTGCTGGCCAGCGCCTGCGCCGGCCCGCGGGCGACGTCGCCCATCGCGCCGACACCAGGCTTGGACTGGTTCTTCCAGACCGACGGCCAGACCGGAAAGCTGGCCTACGGCACGCCGGAGACGGACGAACTGCTGCTGCTCCTGGAATGCGACAAGGGCGGCAAGAAAGTCCTGCTGTCGCGTCCGGCGCCCGACGGGACCAAGCCCGAGATCGTGGCCAGCGCCGAGGGCGTCGCGCCCACGGCCCTGCCCGCCTCGTCGGTCGAGTCGCAGACCCACGACGGCGTGGACCTCGACGCCGAGCTGCCGCTGAACGCGCCGCTCTTGGCCGGCCTGCGCAAGGGCGGCTGGATGGGGGTGGTGGTCGGGTCCGAAACGCGCCGCTACGCCGCCCAGCCCGGCAACACCGCGATGGATCGCTTCATGACCTGGTGCGAAAGCTGAGCCGCCGGCGGAACTGTCTAGCTGCCTCGGCTGTTTCGGCGCGGTGACACGCACCATCCTGCTGATCCTGGCCCTCGCCCTCGCCGGCTGCTCGCACGGCGTGAAGGGCGCCGCCCAGACCCAGTCGGCCCTCGCCAACGGCCTGAGCTGGACCTATTCCGACGCCGGCGGGGTGGAGGTGCTGACCTACACCGGGCCGGGCTTCGAGCCGCTGGCCCTGACCATCACCTGCGCGCTGGCCCGCACCGCCGAGCTCGAGATCTCGCACCCGCAGCCGACCGCGCCGGAGGGCCCGCCGCGCCTGATCCTGTCGTCGGGCAAGACCAAGACCACCCTGCTGGCCACGGAATCCAAGGCGCCGGACGGGACGCGGATGATCTCGGCCATGGTCAACGCGCGCGACCCGGTCATGCGCGACTTCCGCGCGACCGGCGCGCTCACCGTGGGCGAGCGCGAGATCGTGGTGAACAGCGGGACCGCCCTGCCGGAAATCCGGAAGTTCTTCGACGCCTGCGGCGGCTGACGGGCCCTAGGCCCGGGCCGCCCGCGAGCCGTCCACGCCCAGAGCGTTCAGCGCCGCGCGCGCGATGCCGTCGGCGTCGAGGCCGGCCTGGACGTACATGGCTTCCGGCTTGTCCTGGTCCTGGAACTCGTCCGGCAGGGTCAGGGTACGCACCTTCAGCCCGCGATCCAGCGCGCCGCGGTCGGCCAGCAGGTGCAGGACGAAGGCGCCGAAGCCGCCGATCGAGCCTTCCTCGACCGTGATCAGCGCCTCGTGCTCGCGGGCCAGGCGCAGGATCATGTCCGTGTCCAGCGGCTTGGCGAAGCGGGCGTCGGCGACGGTGGCCGAGACGCCGCGCGCGGCCAGCAGGTCGGCGGCCTTCAGCGAGGCCTCCAGCCGGGTGCCCAGCGACAGGATGGCGACCGAGGTCCCCTCGCGCAGGACGCGGCCCTTGCCGATCTCCAGCGGGGCGGCCAGTTCGGGGATTTCCACGCCCACGCCGTCGCCGCGCGGATAGCGGAAGGCGGACGGGCGGTCGTCGATTTCGCAGGCGGTCGCGATCATGTGGGCCAGCTCCGCTTCGTCGGCGGCGGCCATGATCACGAAGTCCGGCAGGGCGCCGAGGTAGCCGACGTCGAAGCTGCCGGCGTGGGTCGGGCCGTCGGCGCCGACCAGGCCGGCGCGGTCGATGGCGAAGCGCACCGGCAGCTTCTGGATGGCCACGTCGTGGACCACCTGGTCGTAGCCGCGCTGCAGGAAGGTCGAATACAGCGCGCAGAACGGCTTCATGCCGTCGGCGGCCAGGCCCGCGGCGAAGGTCACCGCGTGCTGCTCGGCGATGCCGACGTCGAAGGTGCGGTCCGGGAAGGCCTGGCCGAACAGGTCCAGGCCGGTGCCGGTCGGCATGGCCGCGGTGATGGCCACGATGGACGGATCGCGCTCGGCGCGCTTGATCAGCTCCTTGCCGAACACCTTGGTGTAGCTGGGCGCGTTGGACGGCGGCTTGGCCTGGGCGCCGGTGACGACGTCGAACTTCACCACGCCGTGGTACTTGTCCTCGGCGCTCTCGGCCGGGGCGTAGCCCTTGCCCTTCTGGGTGACGACGTGGACCAGCACCGGGCGGTCGTTGATCTGCGAGACGTTGCGCAGCACCGGCACCAGGTGGTCGAGGTCGTGACCGTCGATCGGGCCGACGTAGTAGAAGCCCAGCTCTTCGAACAGGGTGCCGCCGGTGACCATGCCGCGGGCGTATTCCTCGGCCTTGCGGGCGGCGTCGCGCAGCGGCCGCGGCAGGGCGCCGGCCACGGTCTTGCCGATCTTGCGCACCTGGCGGTAGGCGCCGCCGGACACCAGGCCGGCCAGATAGGCGCTCATGCCGCCGACCGGCGGGGCGATCGACATGTCGTTGTCGTTCAGCACGACCACGAGCTGCTTGGTGGTCTCGGCCGCGTTGTTCATGGCCTCGTAGGCCATGCCCGCGCTCATCGAGCCGTCGCCGATCACGGCGATGACCTTGTTGTCCTCGCCGCGCTGGTCGCGCGCGGCGCAGAAGCCCAGCGCCGCCGAGATCGAGGTGGCCGCGTGGGCCGCGCCGAACGGGTCGTATTCGCTCTCGGCCCGCTTGGTGAAACCCGACAGGCCGCCGCCCTGGCGCAGGGTGCGGATGCGGTCGCGTCGGCCGGTCAGGATCTTGTGCGGGTAGGCCTGGTGGCCGACGTCCCAGATGAGGATGTCCTTCGGCGTCTGGAACACGTGGTGCAGGGCGACGGTCAACTCGACCACGCCCAGGCCCGCGCCCAGGTGGCCGCCGGTCTGGGAGACGGCGTCGATGGTTTCGGCCCGCACGTCGTCGGCCAGTTGGCGCAGCTCGGCGATCGACAGGTCCCGGGTGTCGGCCGGGGTCTGCACCTTGTCCAGGAGAGGCGTGTGCGGGGGCATGGAGTCTCGAAAATTTTCCGGCTTCAGACGAAGCCTAAACGCTCGAACAGGTCAGGCGCGACGCTTTAGCACGAAGTCGACGCTGTCCCGCAGATATCTGGCGTCCTCGCCGAACGGATCCAGGCGACGGCGAGCCTGGTCGGCCAGCAGTTCAACCCGCTCCTTCGCGGCGCCGACGCCCAGCAGGGTGACGAAGTTGGCCTTGCCCTTGGCGACGTCTTTCTGGGCGGCCTTGCCCAGCAGGTCCTCGTCGCCCTCGGCGTCCAGCAGGTCGTCGACGATCTGATAGGCCAGCCCGATGTCCTGGGCGAAGTTCATCAGGGCCTGGCGCTCGTTCTCCGGCGCGCCGGCGATGATCAGCGGGATCTCGAACGAGAACGCGATCAGCGCCCCGGTCTTCATCCGCTGCATACGCGCCGCCGCGCCGAGATCGTCGCGAACGCCCAGCAGGTCGATCATCTGGCCGCCGACCATGCCCTGCGCGCCGGACGCGCGGGCCAGGCGCCGCACGAGTTCGCAACGCACGTTCGCGTCCTCGTGGGTGTCGGGGTGGGCCATGATCTCGAAGGCGGCGGTCTGCAGGGCGTCGCCGACCAGGATGGCCACCGCCTCGTCATAGGCGATGTGCACGGTCGGACGGCCGCGACGCAGGTCGTCGTCGTCCATGGCCGGCAGGTCGTCGTGGACCAGGCTGTAGGTGTGGATCAGCTCAAGCGCGCAGGCGGCGCGCAGCACCGGGCGCTCCTCCACGTCGAACAGCCGCGCCGCCTCCATGGCGAAGAACGGACGCAGGCGCTTGCCGGGGCCCAGCGCCGCATAGCGCATGGCCTCCATCAGCCGCTGCTCCGGCCCTTCGGCGCGCGGCAGCAGCTGGTCGAGCGCCACCGTCACCAGGTCGGCGGTCTCCGCCACCCGGCGGGCGATCAGGTCGAGGTCGGCTTGAGCGGGGGACGGGGTCAAAACAGCCTCCCTCCGTTCGGGACCGGGCGATCGACGGTGAGCAGCACCACGTCGCCGGCGTCGTTGGGGAAGCCCAGGCAGAGCACCTGGGACATGAACGGGCCGATCTGGCGCGGCGGGAAGTTCACCACCGCCGCCACCCGGCGGCCGACCAGTTCGTCGACCGCGTACTGCTGGGTGATCTGGGCGGACGAGCGCTTGATCCCGATTTCCGGGCCGAAGTCGATGGTCAGCTTGAAGGCCGGCTTGCGCGCTTCCGGGAACGGCTCGGCCTTCAGGACCGTGCCGACCCGCACGTCCACCTTCATGAAGTCGTCGAAGGTGATCTGGGGCGTGAGGCGGGGCGAACCGTCTGCCATCAGGAGAACTCGGCCGGCTCCGCGCCGCGGGCTTCGCCGCCTTGGCCCACGACGATCTTCTCGACGCGCAGGCGCGCGGCCTCCAGGCGCTTCTCGCAGTGCGCCTTCAGCTCCGCGCCGCGCTCGTACATGGCGATCGAGCGCTCAAGCGGAGCCTGACCTGACTCCAGCTCGGCGACGATCTTCTCCAATTGGGCGAGCGCCTCCTCGAAGGAGAGGGCGGCGATTTCGGTGGTGTCGGTCATGAGCGCCAAAGCGGGGAAACGTCAGGCGCGCCAACCTAGACGCCGCGTCCGACGCGGGCAACGCGCGATTGGGGAAATCTGGCCTACGGAAAGCGGCGCCGGCCGGAGGCCGCGCTCAGCGCTTCTCGAAGCGGCGGGCCGACCAGTAACGGAAGCCCTCGTCGCGGACGAGCTTCCAGCCCATGCGCCGCAGCTCCACCCCGACCATGCCGTTGAAGAAGCCGTGCGCCAGCACCAGCACGTCCTGGCCCTCGTCGGCCATCTTCACCAGGGCCTTGGCCGCCTCGTGGGCGCGGATCTTGGCCTGGTCGCGGGTCTCCTCGCCCTGATGATGGTCGAAGAACCACCACCAGAAGCGCGAGATCACCCCCCAGGTGCGCGGGGAGAAGCGCAGGTACCTGGGAAACTGCGGCGGCGGCAGCGGCGCCTCGATGAAGCGCACGTCGGTGGCGAAGGCGCGCTCGCCGCACACGGCGCGGGCCGTCTCGACCGCACGCGGGCGGGTCGAGGCCACAACCTCGCCGGCGCCTTCGGCCGCGGCCTTCAGCAGGTCGGGCGGGACCTGGCCGGCCAAAAGGCCGCCTTCCTCGTAGCGGCCCCACCAGTCCCGGTAGCCGGCGGAATGAAGCTTCACCTTGCGCGACAGGGCGGGCTCGCCGTGGCGAGCGAGCGTGATCGACCCCGGCTTGCAGGAGCGAGCCGCCGGCGGCGGCGCCTGGCCTTCGAGGGTGTCGATCGTCATGCCCCCTGTAACGTTTTCGAGGGCGCGACCGATCGGACCTTCCCCTTCCGACCCCGTCACGCTCACCTCTCCTGCAGCGCTCGCGCGTGCGCGACGGCCGAGCGGCCCAGCGCTTCAAGGTCGTAGCCGCCCTCGAGAGACGAGACAACCCGACCGCCGCAGCGCCGCCGCGCCACTTCCAGAACGGCGCGCGTGGCGAAGGCGAAGTCGTCCTCCTCCAGCGACTGGTGGGCCAGCGGGTCGCGCCGGTGGGCGTCGAAGCCGGCCGAGATCAGGATCAGGTCTGGGGCGAAGGCGTCCAGCGCCGGCATCAGCCGCTTCTCGAAGGCGCTGCGCCAGAACTCGCGCGCCGCGTGCGGCGGCACGGGCGCGTTGACCAGGTTGCCGACGCCGGTCTCGCTCTCGGCGCCGGAGCCCGGATAGAGCGGCGACTGGTGGATGGAGGCGAAGAACAGGCTGGGATCGGCCTCGAACGCCGCCTGGGTGCCGTTGCCGTGGTGCACGTCGAAGTCGACCACCGCGACCCTGGCCAGGCCGCGCGCCTGCGCCACCCGGGCCGCCACCGCCACGTTGGAGAACAGGCAGAAGCCCATGGCCGTGTCCGGCTCGGCGTGGTGGCCCGGCGGACGGATGGCGCAGAAGGCCCGCTCGGCCTCGCCAGCCGCCACCGCCTCGACCGCGGCGACCACCGCCCCGGCCGCCAGCCGCGCGGCGCGCACGCTGCCCAGCGACAACAGGGTGTCGGCGTCCAGCACCCGCACGCCGCTCTCCGGCGAGGCGGCCAGCATGCGCTCGACATAGGCTTGTGGGTGAACGCGCGCGAGGTCGGCCAGGGCCGCCTCCGGCGTCTCGCGACGGTCCAGCTTCAGCCCGGCGGCGGCGTCCAGCGCCCCGGTCACCGCCAGCAGCCGCTCGGGGCTTTCCGGATGACCGGTGCCCATGCGGTGCTCGAGCATGTCGGGGTGGGTGTAATACGCGAGCGTCATCAGGCGGCCTCGTCCCTACGCGCCAGCTTGCCGTCGGAGATGTGAGCCTGTCCCCAGGCCTTCAGCGCAGCGATCACCGGCGCGAGGCTCTCTCCGGCCGGCGACAGGCGGTACTCCACCCGGGGCGGGACCTCGGCGTAGACCGTCCGGATCACCAGGCCCGCCTCCTCCAGCTCGCGGAGCTGTTTGGTCAGCATGCGCTGGGTGATCGCGCCGAGTTTGCGGCGGAGTTCGTTGAAGCGCAGCCGGCCGTCCTGCAGGTGGTAGAGGATCACCCCTTTCCACTTGCCCCCGATCAGGTCGAGGGTCGCCTCGACCACGCATTCCTTCGGGTCGGCATAGCCGACGGCGGATCGTCCGGGCTCAATAGTATCCATTTGGATACTACATACACAAAACAGCCGTACTTGCGAGAAGGAAGCCGACCCGCGATCTGCAGGCCGCGACGCCAGTTCGTCGCCAGAAAGGACCGCACATGAAAGCCGTCGGCTACCGCAAGCCCGCCCCCGTCTCCGAACCTGACGCCCTGGTCGACTTCGACGCGCCGGACCCCGGCGCCCCGGTCGGCCGCGATCTGCGCGTGCGCGTCAAAGCCGTCTCGGTGAACCCGGTGGACACCAAGGTCCGGAGCGGACGCCCTCTCGAGTCCGGCGACATCCGCATTCTCGGCTTCGACGCCGCCGGCGTGGTCGAGGCGGTCGGTCCCGAGGCGACGCTGTTTCGGCCGGGCGACGAGGTTTTCTACGCCGGCGCCTACGGCCGTCCCGGCTCCAACGCCGAAGTGCAGTTGGTCGACGAGCGCATCGTCGGCCCGAAGCCGAAGACGTTGTCGTTCGCCGAGGCGGCTGTCCTGCCGCTGACCTTCATCACCGCCTGGGAGCTGCTGTTCGACCGCCTGCGGGCCGGACGCGAGGAGACCGGCGACCTGCTGGTGGTCGGCGGCGCCGGCGGCGTGGGCTCCGCCCTGGTCCAGCTGGCCCGGCGGCTGACGAAGCTGACCGTGATCGCCACCGCTTCGCGCCCGGAGACGCGCGACTGGGTGGCGCGGCTCGGCGCGCACCACGTGATCGACCACGCCCGGCCGCTCGGCCCGCAGCTGGCCGAACTCGGCCGGCCGCAGGTGCGCTACGTCGCCAGCCTCACCCACAGCGCCGAGCACTTCCCCGCCCTGGCCGAGATCGTCGCCCCGCAAGGCGCGATCGGCGTCATCGAAGCCGACGCGCCGCTCGACGTGCGTCTGCTGAAGAACAAGAGCGCCGCCCTGGTCTGGGAGATGATGTTCGCCCGCTCCGACTACGAGACCCCGGACATGATCGAGCAGCACCGTCTGCTCGCGGAGGTCGCCCGGCTGATCGACGCGGGCGTGCTGCGCACCACCTGGACGGAAACTGTCGGCCGCATCGACGCCGCGACCTTGAAGGAGGCGCACGCGCGCATCGAAAGCGGCCGCACCCTCGGCAAACTCGCGCTGGAGGGGTTCTGAACCTTGGACGGGAACGGCGGCGGCGCTAGAGACCGGCCATGGTCACCATCCGCCCCCCCGTTCCTGCCGACGTCGAAGCCCTGTCCGAGCTCGGCAAACGCACCTTCGTCGAGACCTTCGTCCACGGCTTCGCGATTCCTTATCCGGACGAGGACCTCGCGCACTTCCTGGAGGAGGCGTTCGGCGTGGAGTCCACGCGCTCGCGCCTGGCCGACCCGACCTCGTTCTGGCTGGTGGCCGAGGATGAAGGCCGGCTGGTCGCCTACATGCAGTCGGGCCCCTGCAACCTGCCCCACCCGGACGCCAGCGCCGAGCACGGCGAGCTCAAGCGCCTGTACGTCGCCCGTGAGGCGCAAGGGACCGGGCTGGGCCGCACGCTGATGGACTCCTCGATGGACTGGCTCCAGCGCAACTTTACGGGCCCGCTCTGGATTGGTGTGTGGAGCGGCAACGACAAGGCCCAGCGCCTCTACGGCGCCTACGGCTTCGAGTTGGCCGGCGAGTACGAGTTCCCAGTGGGTCGGGTGCGCGACCGCGAGTTCATCCTCCGGAAGGCCTGAGGAGCGCGGCGCGGGCATAGGGGGCGCAGGCGGCGCCCGCGCGATGGAGGCGCCAGGATGACAGCTCGCTCCCTCCTCGCCGCCCTGGCCGCCTCCGGACTGCTCGGCGGCGCCGCCCAGGCCGATCCCTGGATCGAGCACGCCGACACCCGCGCCGAAACCGACGCCCTGATCCGCAAGGCGAACGCCGAGACCCTGTTCGTCAACGAGCCGCAGGGCCTGCTGCTGGGCGCGCGCCACACCAAGAGCGGCCTGCTGTGCACCTTTGCACCCGGCGACCGCACCAACCGCATCCAGGTCTATGCGCCGGCCGAGCCCCGGGAGGCGCGCGGCGACGAGGTCGGCTGCGTCAGCGAGGTCAACGGCGTGTTCCAGTCGCTGCAGGCGGCGCGGGGCGCCGACGGCGGACTGGACGACGCGTTCCGGCGGGCGGTCGACAGCGTGAAGCTGGCCACGCCCTTCGCCCGGACCTACGAGGGCGACCACGCCCAGAACGCCGAGGTCGACCTGGACGGCCGGCCCCTGCCGCTGGCCGACCACCGCACCGGCCGCTTCGTGGTCGAGCTGGACGGGCGCAAGCTCTACACCCGCGTGTCGGTCGCCGTGGTCGACGGCTGGCGCATCAAGCAGTGGGTGACCGGCCCGCTGGACGACGCGGTCGGCCTCGACGTGGAAGCCGAATCCATGATGACGATGGTGCTGGTCGACTTCGCCATGAAGGCGCAAGCTGGCGCGGCCCACTCGACACCGACGGCGCTTCCCTGAACCGGTGAAATCCGCGGCGGGTCGACATGCCCGCGCGATACGGCGAAGCTTGCGGCCTCGCCGTGAGGGATGACGATGATCGCTACCTGGGCCGCTCTGATCACGGCGCTTCTGGCGTCGGCCGCTGCCCCTGCGCCACAGGGCGGTCGGCTTGAATATGAGGGGCCTCCCTCCCCCGAGGCGGCGTCTGCGAAGGCGGATCGCCTGATCGAGGCGGCGGGCGCGCAGGGGGTGTTCGTCAACGCCAGCACCGGCCCGACCACGGTCGTGCTGCATGGGCGCAGCGGATTGCGCTGCTACGACGCCACGCAGATCACGGTCTTCGATTCAGGGAGCGAACGAGGCGACGGCGTCGCCTGCGATTTCGTCAACGGCGACGAACGCACCACCCTGCTGGTGTATTACACGCCGCACCGCGCACGAAGGCCGCCGGCAGACGACATCGGCCTCCACGGCTTGTCCGGTCCGTTCGCAGTCTATGAGGGCCCCAACTCAGAGCACGATCCGTCGCGACCGCGGGCTTGGGCGAAAGCGCCTGCCCATCCCGCCGAGCGCCGCACGGCTGTCCGGGACGGCGCGGCGGTGTTCACGCGCCTTTCGATCGGTCGGGCGGGCGAATGGACGGTGCTAGAGCGCACCACCGGACCGCTCGCGCTCGCGAAGGCCGTCGACTACCACGGCGACGCATTGATGATCGGCGCCCTGCTCGAACTCGCGGAGCGGCAGTGACGGGTGGGACCGCCCGGCCCGCTCGACAAGGTTCGGTCTGACGGCCGACGCTGAACGGGTTAGAGTCGGGCGTCCCCCTCCGAAGGCTTTCATGCTGCTTCGCTTCTTCACTGAACTCCGCCAGGCCAAGGTGCCCGTGTCGCTCAAGGAGTGGCTGGCTCTGATGGAAGGCCTGGACCGGCAGGTCGTGGGCCGGTCGGTCGACGAGTTCTACTATCTGTCGCGCGCCGTCCTGGTGAAGGACGAGAAGAACCTGGACAAGTTCGACCGGGTGTTCGGCTCCGTGTTCAAGGGGCTGGAGCGCCTGGACGAGACCGCCGTCGTCGAGATCCCCGACGAGTGGCTGCGCCGGCTGAACGAGCGCTTCCTGACCGACGAGGAGAAGGCGCGCATCGAGGCTATGGGCGGCTTCGAGAAGCTGATGGACGAGCTGCGCAAGCGGCTGGAGGAGCAGAAGGAGCGCCACGAGGGCGGCTCCAGGTGGATCGGCACGGCCGGCACCTCGCCCTTCGGCGCCTACGGCTACAATCCCGAGGGCGTGCGCATCGGCCAGGAGAGCTCGCGCAACGGCCGGGCCGTGAAGGTCTGGGACAAGCGCGAGTACAGGAACCTCGACGACAGCGTCGAGCTGGGCACCCGCAACATCAAGGTCGCGCTGCGCCGCCTGCGCAAATGGGCCCGCGAGGGCGCGCCCGAAGAGCTGGACCTGCCCGAGACCATCGAGCAGACCGCCCGCCACGGCTATCTCGACGTCGTGCTGAAGCCCGAGCGACGCAACACCGTGAAGGTGCTGCTGTTCCTCGACGTCGGCGGCTCGATGGACAGCCACATCAAGCTCTGCGAGGAGCTGTTCTCGGCCGCGCGCACCGAGTTCAAGAACCTGGAATTCTTCTACTTCCACAACTGCCTGTACGAGGGCGTGTGGAAGGACAACCGCCGCCGCCACGACGAGAAGACGCCGACCTGGGAGGTGCTGCACCGCTTCCCGGCCGACTGGAAGGTCGTGTTCGTCGGCGACGCCACCATGAGCCCCTACGAGGTGGCCATGCCGGGCGGTTCGGTCGAGCACTGGAACGAGGAAGCCGGCGCGGTCTGGCTGCAGCGGGTCACCGACACCTACGCCAAGGCGGTGTGGCTGAACCCCACGGCCGAGCGGTTCTGGAACTACACCCAGTCGACCGAGATGATCCGCCAGATCATGGGCGACCGCATGTTCCCGCTCACCATCGAGGGGCTGGACCGGGCCATGAAGGAACTTGGTCGCTAAACTTGGGGCGCTAAGGACGGGCGACGGCCGCCCGGAAAAAAGGCCGCCGCCCGCCGCTCAGGTCATTGCCGGCCGCGCAGCGTGTCCTTCACGCCGCCGACCGTGTTCTGGACCTTGCCCTCGGTCTTCTGGGCGCGGCCCTCGGCCTTCAGCTTCTCGTCGCCGGTCATCTTCCCGGCGGCTTCCTTCATCCGGCCCGCGGCCTGCTTGCCCGCGCCTTCGATGCGGTCCTTGTCCATAATCCTACTCCGTTACGCTCGTCCCACAGCCCAGACACGCCGAACGGCCGGGGCGCGTGATGCGTTCCGACCCGTCGGCGCTCAGTGGCGGCCGCGGAAGGCGTCTTTCATGTCGCCCCAGGCGTGCTGGACGCGGCCCCAGAAGGTCTGGGACTGACCTTCGGCCTGCAGGCGGGTGTCGCCGAGCATGCGGCCCACGCCTTCCTTCATCTTGCCGCCCGTTTCCCGAGCGGCGCCTTCGACCCGATCCTTGTCCATCGGGGAACTCCAGATCGCGCGTCCCCTTAGGGGCGCAACGGCCCGCCGACCCAACCGTTCCGGGCTCGCGCCGGCGGCGCTGCGCCTCCGAACCCGATCCGAGCTTTGCGCGTTGGACTTCGACGTCTTGTAAGGAGTGCGCCTTGGCCGACCCGACATCTTCCGCGGCGACGGGAGGCGCGGCGTGAGCTCCGCCAACGCCCGGCCGGCCAACCTGGTCGAAGGCCCCATCGGCCGGACGCTGGCCCTGTTCGCCCTGCCCGTGCTGGGCGCCAACGTGCTGCAGTCGCTGAACGGCTCGGTCAACGCCATCTGGATCGGCAACCTGCTGGGCGAGGCGGCGCTGACCGCGACCTCCAACGCCAACCTCGTGCTGTTCCTGATGCTGGGCACGGTGTTCGGGGTGTCGATGGCGGCGACCATCCTGATCGGCCAGGCCTGGGGCCGGCGCGACCTCGACCTGGCCAAACGCGTGGTCGGCACGGGGGCGAGCTTCTTCGTGATCGCCTCAGCCGCGCTGGCGCTCGCCGGCTGGCTGCTGACCCCGGCCATCCTGCACGTGCTGGGCACCCCGCCGGCGGCCTTCGACTTCGCGGTCAGCTACCTGCGGGTGATCTTCCTGGCCGTGCCGGTGATGAACGCCTTCGCCTTCGCCATGGCCGCCCTGCGCGGGGCCGGCGACGCGCGCACGCCGTTCTATTTCATGGCCCTGTCCGTGGGACTCGACATCGCGCTGAACCCGATGCTGATCCGCGGGCTGGGGCCGTTTCCCGAGCTCGGCATAGCCGGGGCGGCCGCCTCCACCCTGCTGGCCCAGGCGGTCAGTTTCATCGCCCTGCTGGTCCTGCTTTACGCGCGTCGCCACCCCTTGCTGCCGGGGCCGGGCGAATTCGGTCACTTCAAGCCCCGCCCTGACCTGCTGCGCGGCATCGTCGGCAAGGGCGTGCCGATGGGCCTGCAGATGATCGTCATCTCGCTGGCGGCCCTGGTGATGATGGGGCTGGTCAACGCCTTCGGCGTCGCCACCGCCGCCGCCTACGGCGTCGCGGCCCAGCTGTGGACCTACGTGCAGATGCCCGCCCTGGCCATCGGGGCCGCGGTCTCGTCCATGGCGGCCCAGAACGTCGGCGCGGGCCGCTGGGACCGGGTGGAGCGCATCGCGCGCACCGGCGTGCTGTTCAACATCGTCCTGACCGGCGCGCTGGTGGCCCTGCTCTACGTCGCGGACCGCTACGCCCTGCACCTGTTCCTGCCGTCGGACAGCGAGGCGGTGGACATCGCCGTGCACATCAACTCCGTGGCCAGCTGGTCCTTCGTGCTGTTCGGCGTCACCATCGTCCTGTTCGGCGTGGTGCGGGCCACCGGCGCGGTGACGCCGCCGCTGGTGATCCTGTGCATCTCGCTCCTGGTGGTGCGCGTGCCCTTCGCCTGGGCCCTGCGCGACACGCTGGGCCCCGAGGCGGTCTGGTGGAGCTTCCCGCTGGGCGCGGCCGTCTCCACCACCCTGGCCATGCTCTACTACCGGTTCGGGAACTGGCGTCAGGCCCGCATGGCTCCGGAAGTCCCGGCGACCGGCGAGGCGGCCGACACCGGCGTCTCCGTGCCGTCCATGGACCGCGAGGCCGAGTACGAGACGCCCGGCGCGGCCGCGGAGTCGGGCAGGCGTTAGGCGTGCGCCACGCCCTGCCCTTGCTGTGAGGTCGGCGGTACGCACATTCTCATGCGGCCCCGAGCGTGTCCGCGTCGGGAGGCTGCGACAGTGGGAGGATTGGGCATGTGTGACGACGACATCCACCA
Source organism: Caulobacter sp. 17J65-9 (assembly GCF_010975005.1). Classification (GTDB taxonomy): domain Bacteria; phylum Pseudomonadota; class Alphaproteobacteria; order Caulobacterales; family Caulobacteraceae; genus 17J80-11. The sequence goes on from NZ_JAAIVC010000053.1 coordinate 15,972, forward strand.
GGGGCTGGTTCAGGACCCCACCGTCTCGCGCCGGGCGTTCGGCCTGATGTCGCTGGCCGCCGCCGGCGTCGCGACCAGCGCACAGGCCGCCGACGTGGTCGAGCAGGACGTCGAGGTGAAGACGCCCGACGGGACCGCGGACGCGGCCTTGTTCTATCCGTCGGGCAAGGGGACCTGGCCGGCCGTGCTGATGTGGCCCGACATCATGGGGCTGCGCCCGGTGTTTCGCGAGATGGGCCGGCGGCTCGCCGCCCAGGGCTATGTCGTGCTCGTGCCCAACCCGTTCTACCGCTCCAAGCGTGCGCCCGTGGTGGAGGGCGCCTTCGACTTCAACAATCCCGAAGACCGGGCCAAGCTGACCGCGCTTCGGGCCGCCATGACCAACGAAGGGACCGACAAGGACGCGGTCGCCTACCTGGCGTTCCTCGACGCCCAGCCGCAAACCAACAGGAAGAGGAAGGCCGGCGTCCAGGGCTACTGCATGGGCGGTCCGCTCTCGTTCCGCACCGCCGCGGCTGTGAGCGACCGGATCGGCGCGGTGGGCTCGTTCCACGGCGGCGGCCTGACCACCGACAAGCCCGACAGCCCGCACCTGCTGATCCCGAAGACGCACGCGAGCTATCTGGTCTGCGTGGCTCAGAACGACGACGCGAAGCAGCCGGAGTCCAAGGACATCCTCAAGAAGGCTTTTGCGGACGCCGGGCTGAAGGCCACCGTCGAGGTCTACCCCGCCGACCACGGCTGGTGCGTCAAGGGCGGCCAGACCTACAATGAGGCGTCGGCGGAGAAGGCTTGGGGAGAGCTGACCAAGCTCTACAAGGAAGCCCTGACCTGACGCCGCTTCGTGGCAGACGCAGGGTCACGCCGCCACCGCCACGCCCTGCTCCAGCCAGCCGGCGATCTTCGGCGCGCCGCGCAGGTAGCCGCGGTCGACTTCCTCAAGATCGAAGCCGACGGCCTCGATCGTCGCCGCCGGCGTGCGGGTCAGGCGGCACCCGCCGGCCAGCCGGCTCCAGACCGGCTCGATGCGCCGCTGCCAGGCCGCCACGCCGCGTTCGGGCGACAGCCCGTGCTCGCAGAATAGGAAGCGGCCGCCCGGCTTCAGCACCCGCCGGGCCTCGGCCAGGGTCGCGGCCGGATCGGCCACCGAACACAGGGTGAAGGTGCAGACCACGCAGTCGAAGTCCGCGTCGTCGAACGGCAAAGCCTCGCCCACCCCGTCGCGCAGGTCGAGCTTCAGCCCCGCCGGCCGCGGCGCGGTCGCCGCGCGGGCGCGCAGCTCGGCCGAGGGATCGACGCCGAACACCGCCTCGACCTCGGTCGGATCATAGAAGCGGAAGTTCAGCCCGCCGCCGAAGCCCAGCTCCAGCACCCGCCCGCGCGCCTGCGGCACGATCCTGGCCCGCTCGGCCATGATCGGCGGCTGCGCGCAGGCGCAGGCGATCAGACGCGGGGCGACATGGCGGTCCCACCAGGAGGTCATGACGTTAGGCGGCGTTGCGGAGGCGGTGCTCGTTCAGCAGGTCCACCAGGCGGCCGGTCGACAATTCCCAGCTGCCCGGAAGGGCCCCGTCCACCCCGAACCCGCGCACCAGCCCGGCGCCGCGCGGCGCGCGGCCCGGCAGGTAATTGATGCCCACGAAGGTCGCCGTCGGCGCGCTCGGCACGCGCCAGACGGTGAAGGCGTCCACGTCGGCCCACGCCACCCGCAGGCCCTTGTTGAAGGCGTTGCGATACCAGAAGCCCTCGGCGTCCAGCTCCAGCCGTGCGGGCCGGAACACCTGGACGGCGGACACCAGGCCCCCGCCGACGAACAGGACGACGCCCACGGCCTTCGCCGCCAGCGCGAGCCCAGGGTGCTCGGCGAAGAAGTCACCGAACCGGCGCATCTCGGCGAGATCCATCACCCACACGCCCCAGACCATGGGGATGGCGATCAACGCCAGAAGCGCCGCCTTCCAGCGCGCGCCCGTCACCACCGTCCTCGCCGTTTGCGTCACCGCTTCCCCCGCCTCAGCCAAGCCGCCACCGCCCATGCGTGGGCGTCATGGCGCAGCTTAGCCAGGGCGTCGTGCGGGTCCAGCCAGACCAGCTCGTGGTCTTCCTCGATCTTGGCGGCCGGGTCCTCGCCGACCGCTTCGGCGGTGAAGAAGACAGCCAGATTGTTCACCGGCTCGCCGTCGGTCTTCAGGAAGTACTGGCCGGCCCAGGCGAAGGCCTCGCCTGCCCGCACTTTCAGGCCGGTCTCCTCGGCGAACTCGCGCACCATGGCCTGGCTTTCCGTCTCGCCGTCGTCGATCGCGCCGCCCGGCAGGTCGAAATAGCTGTCCTCGCCCCGGTCGATCCGCACGCAGGCGATCTCGCCGCCGCGCGGCGCCACGCCGAAGGCCGCGGGACGGTTCTTATAGTCCAGGCCCGGCTTCCTCTCGCCGAACTGAAGGGCGCGCGGATCGCTCATTCGCCCTCCGGCGCGAGGGTGACCTCCAGGCCGTTCAGCTCGTCGGACATCAGGATCTGGCAGGACAGGCGCGAATTGCCTTTGACCATGAAGGCCTCGTCCAGCTTCTCGTCCTCCTCGTCCGACTTCGGGTGCACGCGGTCCATCCAGGCGCGGTCGACGTAGACGTGGCAGGTGGCGCACTCCAGCGCGCCGCCGCACTCCGCCTTCAGCGGCAGGCCGGCGTCCTTGATGATCTCCATCACCCGCCAGCCCGAAAGCGCCGGCAGGCGGTGGACGTTCCCCTCGCGGTCGGTGACCTGGATGTACAGTTCTTCGTCTTCGCTCATGGGGCGGGGTTACGACGCCCGTCCGTCGCGAGCAACCGGATCGGTCAGGCCGCCGGCAGGCCGAGGTCGCCCTCGACCCGCGCGACCCACGCCTTCACCCGCGGATAGAGGCTAAGGTCGAAGCCGCCCTGGTGCGCCATCCGCGTGTAGGCCAGCAGCGCGAGGTCCGCGAGGCTGAGGCGCGCGCCGACCAGATAGTCGCCCTCCAGCCCCGCCTCCATGCGGGCCAGCGCCGCCGAGCCGCGCTCGAACAGCTTCGGATCCAGCTCGGCGGGATCCTTCTTCAGGTAGTGCAGGTGGAATCGACGGACGGCCACGTAAGGCTCGTGGCTGTACTGTTCCCAGAACAGCCACTCGAACATGCGGGCGCGGTCGTAGGCGTCGGCCGGGATCAGGTCGGTCCCCTCGGCCAGGTGCAGCATGATCGCGTTGGATTGCGCCAGGGTGCGCCCGTCCTCCAGCACCAGCGTCGGCACCTGGCCGGCGGGGTTGAGGGCCAGGAATTCCGGCGTGCGGGTCGCGCCGGACAGCACGTCGGTCTCGCGCCACTCGTAGGGACGGCCCAGACGGTCCAGCACCCAGCGCACCTTGTGGCAATTGCCGGAAATCGAGTCGCCGTAGACGCGCAGAGTCATGAGAGCCGCCGGATGAGAATTGTTTCGAAGTAGTGGCCAATAACGCGGCCCCGCTCAAGCGGATCGCATTCGGCCGCCAATGCAATTTGATCCTCGCCGAAAGGCGTAGCGCCTGAGGCGAGCATATCGAGGTGGAACACCAGCATAAGTGACCCGAAACAGGTCCCGAACGCCCCGGAACCCGACACGGCCAGGCTCGTACGAGGGCGCGACACGGGTCGCTTCGGCCCTGATTTTCAAAGGGTTTGCTCGAAGGTGTGCGCGCGTGTCGCACGCTGAAACGGTCTGTGATCGTTGCCTCGGGAACGTCGGTAGGTCTTATTTAGTCCTGCACCGACCGTTTCGAGAACCAGGAGCTACCCATGCGACTTCTTCTCGGCGGGCTCGCCGCTCTCGCCATTTCGGGCGCCGCGGCGGGCGCGCACGCGGCCCCTGCGGCCAACACGAAAACGACCACCTACAGCGTCATCCATCAGGACGGCGCCTCGAAGTCCGGCAAGAAGTCCAGCGGCCTCGCGCCGATGGGGCTGATGAAGGCCACGCTCTATCACTTCGGCGCCGCCGGCGTCGGCGGCAAGGATTCCCTCGGCTGCAAGCCGGTGGCGATGCGCACCGTGGCGGTCGATCCGACCATGATCCCGCGTCGTACGATCCTGTTCATCGCCGAAACCGTAGGCATGACCATGCCCGACGGCAGCAAGCACGACGGCTACTGGTACGCTTCCGACACCGGCGGGGCGATCAAGGGCGCCCGGATCGACCTGTTCACCGGCCACGGCAAGGCTTCGATGAAGCCGGCCTTCAAGTTCAACCTCGCCAAGCTGTCGGTGTCTAAGGCCGGCACCTTCACGGGCTGCCCGCCGGCGGAATGACGCCGGGCCGCGGCCCCTCCCCTTTGCTTAAATCCGGCCGAGCGGACATATTCCGCCTCACGCCCCGTGAGGGCGGCCGCTCCGGCCCCGGATAAATGATCTTCCTGCCCATTGTCGTCGTGCTTCTGCTCGTTCTGTTGAACGGGCTGTTCTCCATGTCCGAAATGGCCCTGGTGTCCTCGCGCAGAGCGAGGCTGCAGGCCCAGGCGGAGAAGGGCGACAAGGGCGCCGCCAAGGCCCTGGCCCTTTCAGAGGATCCCACCCGCTTTTTCTCGGCGGTGCAGGTTGGGATCACCCTGATCGGCATTCTGGCCGGCGCTTACGGCCAGGCCAGCCTGTCCGGCGCCCTGGCCGCGCCGCTGGCGACGATTCCCGGGCTCGCGCCCTACGCCCACGCGATCGCGACGGCGCTGGTGGTGGTGATCATCACCTACCTGTCGCTGATCGTCGGCGAGCTGGTGCCCAAGCGCCTGGCGCAGATCTTCCCCGAGGCGATCGCCTCGCGTGTGTCGGGACCGCTGGCCTTCGTGGCCCGGGCCCTCACCCCCTTCGTGGCGCTGCTGACCCATTCGACCGCCGCCGTGCTGCGGCTGATGGGCGTGCGCGACCGCGACGGCTCGGCGGTGACCCACGAGGAGGTCCGCACCGTCCTGGCCGAAGGCGCCAGCGCCGGCGTGATCGAGCCGCAGGAAGAGGTGATGATCCACGAGGTCATGCGGCTGGGCGACCGGCCGGTGCGCGTGGCCATGACCCCGCGCCCGGACGTCTACTGGGTGTCGCTGACCGATCCCGAGGACCAGCTGCGCGCGGAGGTCCGCGCCTGCCCCTATTCGCGCGTCGTCGTCACCCGCGAGGCCGACATCGATAACCCGCAGGGGATCGTCCACAAGAAGGACCTGCTGGACGCCTACCTCGACACCGGCCGGCTCGACCTGGAGCCGCTGGTCCAGACGCCCCTGTTCATCCCCGAGACCGCCTCGCTGCTGCGGGCCATGGAGCTGTTCAAGGGCTCGCGCCTGCACATCGCCTTCGTGGTCGACGAGTTCGGCGCCTTCCAGGGCGTGGTCACCACCGCCGACATCCTGGAGATGATCGCCGGCGACTTCCCCGAAGAACACGACACGGCCGAGCCGGTGCTGCGCCCGCGCGAGGACGGCTCCTACCTGGTCGACGCCTCGGTCGACCTGGTCGACCTGGGCCAGGCCCTGGGCGAGAAGTTCGAGACCGACGCCGGCTACCACACCCTGGCCGGCCTGATCCTGCACCAGGTCGCCCGCATCCCCGAAGAGGGCGAGGTGGTGCGCGTCGACGGCTACGAGGTCGAGATCGTCGACATGGACGAGCGCCGCATCGACAAGGTCATCCTGCGCAGGGCGCGGGAGCCGGGGGCGGGGTGAGTCATCCCTAGATCCTCCCCCATTGGGGGAGGGGGACCACGCGAAGCGTGGTGGAGGG
>NZ_JAAIVC010000054.1 GCF_010975005.1 Caulobacter sp. 17J65-9
GCCGCGGCGCTCGCGGCCCGCCCGGGCGGGGCCCTGTCGGCCACCAAGCGGCTGATGCGCGACGGCGAGGCGATCTGGGCCCACATGCAGTCGGAGGGCGCCGTCTTCGGCGAACGACTGATGAGCGCCGAGGCGCGCGAGGCGTTTACTGCGTTCGCCGAACGTCGCGCGCCCGACTTTTCCAAGGTCTAAATCCTCACCGGCGCAAAGCTTGGCTTTTCTTTTTCCAGAATCCTGCTTTTAGTCGCGCGCAGAGCGTGTGGGGCGCTCCTGCAACTGATGTTATCCTGGGGGAATACCTTGAAATCCGTCGTTCGTATCGCCGTGGCCGTCGCGGCCGCCGCCAGCCTGTCCGCCTGCGCCACCGTCACGCGCGGCACCAACACCGCCTGGGAAGTCCAGACCGATCCGGTCGGCGCGCAGGTGACCACCTCGCACGGCCACCAGTGCCCGTCGACGCCGTGCGCCATCAAGATGCCGCGCAAGTCGGAGTTCACGGCCACCATCACCAAGGACGGCTATGAAACCGCGACCGTGGTCGTGACCAACAAGATCGCCGGCGGCGGCGCGGCCGGCATGGCCGGCAACGTGCTGGTCGGCGGCGTCATCGGCGCCGGCGTGGACGTCGCCTCGGGCGCCATGCTCGACCTGACCCCGAACCCGGCCATCGTGAAGCTGGAGCCGAAGAAGACCGTGGCCGCCGCCCCGGTCGCCGCTCCGGCCCCGACCGCGGAAGCCGCTCCGGCTCCGGCGGCCCAGCCGGGCGCCTGATCTCAAGGATCGGCCCTGACAAGAAGCGCCGCCCGGGAAACCGGGCGGCGTTTTTCGTTTCCGGGCGCCGTCCCGGCCGCCTCCGGGTGCGCTGACAAAGCCTTTGACGGCGAGGCTCGCCGTTCGTATGTGCGCGACTTCGTCGAGGCGCGCGATGATCGAAAAGCGGCGGCGCTTTGAGAGTGTTCGATCATGAGTATGCCGGCCGCGGCGCCCGTCGCCTTCTCCCTTGTCCTCGAGACCGCCGCCGACGCCGCGCGCGTCGACGCGCTGGTGGCCGACGCCTTCGGCCCGGGCCGGTTCGCCAAGACCGCCGAGCGCCTGCGCGAGGGCAATGCGCCGGTCGCCTCGCTCAGCTTTGTCGCCCACGCGGACGGGGAGGCGATCGCCACCGTGCGCCTGTGGCCGGTGCGGATCGGCGAGACGCCGGTGGTGTTCCTGGGCCCCATCGCGGTCGAGCGCGCCTGGCGCAGCGAAGGCGTCGGCGCGGCCCTGGTCGAGGCCTGCTGCGCGGCCGCCCGCGCCGAGGGCTGGCGGGCGGTGCTGCTGGTCGGCGACGAGCCGTACTTCGGGCGCTTCGGCTTCGTGCGCGCGCCGGACGTGCGTCTGCCCGGCCCGGTGGATCAGCGCCGCGTGCTGGTGCTGGACTTCGACGCTGAAGCCGCGTCGCTGGCGGGGCCGGTTTCCAAGGGCTGAGCCAGGTTTGGAGCGCGATCGCCGCCGAAACCGGCGTCCACTTTCGGCTATCGCGCTCTAAAGGCGCGCGGTCAGCGTGCCGACCACTTCTTCGGCGGTGATCCCGTGCCGGCGCGCCGCGTCGGTCAGCACCAGGCGATGCTTCAGCACCGGCAGGGCCAGCGCCTTGACGTCGGCCATGGACGGGCTGACCCGGCCCTCGACCAGGGCGCGGGCGCGCGCCAGGCGCATCAGGGCCTGACCGGCGCGAGGGCCGGGACCCCATTCGACCGCCTCGGTGACGACCGGCGGCGCGGCCGGATCGTCGGGGCGGGCGCGGCGCACCAGCTCCAGGATGGATTCCACGATCTTCTGACCGACGGGCAGGTCCGCCGACAGCTTCTGCGCCTCGAACAGGCGGTCGGGGCTGAGCGCGGGCGTCACGTCGGTCTCGTCGCGGCCGCCGGTCTCCAGCAGCACGCGGCGTTCTTCCTCGCGGTCGGGGTAGGTCATGTCGACCTGCACCATGAACCGGTCGACCTGGCTCTCGGACAGCGGATGCGGGCCGGGGCCCTGCGCGCCGCGGGTGGCGAACACGTGGAACGGGCCGGTGATGTTGTGGCGCAGGCCGCCCACCGTCGCGCGGCGCTCGTGCATGGCCTCGAACAGCACGGCCTGGACAGCCGGGGCGGCGCGGTCGATCTCGTCGGCCAGCAGCAGGTGGGTGAACAGCGGGCCGGCGGCCCAGCGCGACTTCGGACCCAGCGCGCGCTCCTCGACCACCTCGCGGCCGACCAGGTCGTCGACGCCCAGGGCGGGATGGAACTCCATGCGCCCGGAGCTGAGCCCCAGGGCGCGGCCCAAAGCTTTGATCAGGCGGGTCTTGGCCATGCCCGGCGCGCCGACCACCAGCGCGTGGCCTTCGGCGACGACGGTCGCCAGGGCGAGTTCGATGGCGCCGTCCTGACCGAACACGACGCCGCGCAACGCCTTGCGCGCGGCCTCGAGCCCCTGGCTCGCCCGTTCGAAGGCGGCGATCTTGTCGTCAGGCGCTTCCCTCGCCGGGTGCATGCGCTTACCTCAAACGAACTCTAGCGAATGTAGCAGAACAAGCTTCACGGGAAGCGCTTGTGACCGAGCGGGTGGAAAAATCCGATAAACGTGGCCTCGGCGCCTTAGTCGAGGCTGCGCGCGCGACGGGGGAAAAACGCGGCCTGCCGCCGGTCCACCTGTGGAATCCGGCCCACTGCGGCGACATCGACATCGTCATCCGCCGCGACGGGACCTGGCTGCACGAGGGCGCGCCGATCGGCCGGCCCGAGCTGGTGCGCCTGTTCTCCACCGTGCTGCGCAAGGATCCCGACGGCTTCCACCTCGTCACCCCGGTCGAGAAGCTGAAGATCTCCGTCGAGGACAGCCCGTTCCGGGCCGTGCGGGTCGACCGCCGCGACGGCGCCCTGGTGTTCACCACCGACGTCGGCGACGAGGTCGAGGCCGGCCCCGACGACCCGCTCCGCGTCGAGACCGATCCGGTGACCGGCGAGCCCGCGCCCTACGTCCACGTGCGCCGCGGGCTGGAGGCGCGCATCGAGCGGCCGGTCTTCTACGAGCTGGTCGAGATGGCCGAGGAGCGCCAGACCTCCGAGGGGCCGCAGCTGGGCGTGACCTCGCACGGCCGGTTCTTCCCGCTCGCGCCGCCCGGAGCGCACCGATGACCCCGGCCGAGGTGCGCGCCAAACTCCTGGAGCGGCTCGACCCGCTGGACGGCTGGGACCCGGCCATGGTCGCCGACCGGTCCGACTTCGACCTGAACCCGGAGCTCAGGGGCGAGCGCAAGCGGCTGCTGCGCGACGCCGCCGTCCTGGTGCCGCTGGTCGAGCGGCCCGACGGTCTGCAGGTGATCCTCACCCGCCGGTCCGACACCCTGTCCAGCCACACCGGCCAGATCGCCTTTCCGGGCGGCCGGCTCGATCCCGGCGAGGGCCCGGTCGAGGCGGCTCTGCGCGAGGCGGAGGAGGAGATCGGCCTGGACCGCGGCTTCGTCGAGCCGGTCGGCCTGTCCGCCCGCTACGAGACGGTGACCGGCTATATCGTCACCCCGGTGGTCGCCTTCGTGCGCCCGGGCTTCGAACTTAAGCCCAATCCGGCCGAGGTCGCCGACGTGTTCGAGACGCCGCTGGCCTTCCTGATGGATCCGGCCAACCACCAGCGCCAGTTCTACGAGGCGGGGGAGGGGCGCCGGCGCTACTTCTACGCCATGCCCTGGGGCGAGCGGTTCATCTGGGGCGCCACCGCCGGCATGCTGCGCGCGCTCTACGACCGGCTCTATAGCGACGAGGGCGGGTTGATCTCCGCGCCGGAAACGCGAACCTCGGCCTCGTGACTCGGATCGAACCCCAGCCCTGGATGACGGCGCCGGAAACGCGCGCGGTGCTGGACGCCCTGGAGGCGGCCGGCGGGCCCGACTGCGCCCGCTTCGTCGGCGGCTGCGTGCGCAACACCCTGATGGGCCGCGGGGCCGACGACGTCGACATCGCCACCGTCCTGACCCCGCAGCAGGTGATCGCCGCGCTGCAGCGCGCGGGCTTGCGCGCCGTGCCGACCGGCGTGGAGCACGGCACGGTCACCGCCATCGCCGACCACCACCCGTTCGAGATCACCACCCTGCGTCGCGACGTGGAGACCGACGGCCGCCGCGCTGTGGTCGCCTTCTCCACCGACTGGGCCGAGGACGCGGCCCGGCGCGACTTCCGCCTGAACGCGCTTTACGCCGACCGCGAGGGACGGCTGCACGACTACGCCGGCGGCGGGGTCGAGGACGCCCTGGCCGGCCGCATCGTCTTCGTCGGCGACGCCGAGACCCGCATCCGCGAGGACTATCTGCGCATCCTGCGCTTCTTCCGCTTCTTCGCCTGGTACGGCCGTGGCGAGCCCGACGCCGTGGGCCTGGCCGCCTGCGCGGCCTTGGCCAAGGGCATCGACACCCTGTCGGCCGAGCGGATCTCCAAGGAGCTCTTGAAGCTGCTGTCCGCGCCCGACCCGCGCACGGCCGTGCGGCTGATGGTCGAGACAGGCGTCTGGACCGCGGCCGTGCCGGTCGAGGCCAATCTGGCCCGCTTCGAGGCCATGGTGTCGATCGACCCCGATCCGGAGCTGCGCCTGTCGGCCCTGCTGCCGGACGATCCGGAGCTGGACGCTTCGCTGGCCGAGAACCTGCGGATGTCCAACGCCCAGCGAGACCGGCTGGTCGCGGCCCTGCCGTCGGGCCCGGCGGTGAACCTCGACATGTCCGAACCCGCCGCGCGCGCGGCGATCTACCGGCTGGGGACGCGCACCTTCACCGACCGGGTGAAGCGCGCCTGGGCCGAAAGCCCGCAAGACTCTCGCCCGGCGCAGGCCCTGCTGGACCTCGCCGCGAGCTGGAATGCGCCCAGGTTTCCGTTAGGCGGCGCCGACGCCAAGGCCGCCGGCGTGCCGCACGGCCCGGCCGTGGGCCGGCTGCTGCGCCAGACCGAGGACTGGTGGGTCGAGCACGACTTCCCCGAAGACGGCGCGCGTGAACGCCTTGAGGCCCTGGCCCGCGAGGCGGCGGCGTGAGCGTGGCGGTCGGCTATTCCGGCAAGTCGGTGATCGCCAAGCTGGGCCTGAAGCCCGGCCAGGCGATGGGCGTCATCGATCCGCCGCCGCACTGGCGCGACCTGGCCGAGCCGCTGCCCGAGGGCGCGCGCGCGGCGGAAGGCGGCCACGACCTCGCCATGGTTTGGCTGTTCGTTCGCAACCGGACCGCGCTCGAAGCGCGGATCCAGCCGGCGCTGGCGGCCCTGGCCTCAGGCGGCGCGCTCTGGATCTCGTGGCCCAAGAAGAGCTCCAAGCTGTTCGTGGACCTGACCGAGGACGGGCTGCGCGAGGTGGTGTTGCCGACCGGCTGGGTGGACGTGAAGGTCTGCGCGGTGGACGCGGACTGGTCGGGGCTCAAGTTCCTGAGGCGCAAGACGTGAAGATCGGCATTCTGGAGACCGGCACGCCGCCGGAACCGTTGGGCGACACCTACGGCGACTACCCGGCCATGCTGCGCCGGCTGCTGGGCGAGGACGCCTACGCCTGGAAGACCTATGCGGCCGCCGACGGGGTCTATCCGGACCGGATCGACGCCTACGACGCCTATCTGGTCACCGGCTCGCCGGCCGGGGTCTACGACGGCGATCCCTGGATCGCCCGGCTGATGGATTTCCTGAACGAGGCCAAGGGCAAGGCTGCGCTGGTCGGCGTCTGCTTCGGCCACCAGGTCATGGCCGAGGCGTTCGGCGGGCGGGTGGTGAAGTCCGACAAGGGCTGGGGCGTGGGCCTGCACCGCTACGACGTCCACGCCCGCGAGCGCTGGATGGACGACGCCAGGACCATCGCCATTCCGGTCTCGCACCAGGACCAGGTCGTGGAGCTGCCGCCGGCCTCGCGGGTGATCGCGTCCAGCGACTTCGCGCCCATGGCCATGCTGGCCTACGACGACCAGCCGGCCATCTCCATGCAGTTCCACCCGGAGTTCGAGCCGGCCTACGCGACGGCGCTCGTCGAAAAGCGCCGCGGCACCCGCCTGACCCACGAGGAGGCCGACCGCGCGGTCGAGAGCCTCAAGGCGCCCGACGACCGCGCGCGGGTGGGGGCGTGGATCAGAGGGTTCTTGGCGGGGCGGTGAGCAAGATCTCCCCCCGAGCGTCAGCGCTGGGGGGAGCAGGCGGCGCAAGCCGCCGTGGGGGGCTCCAGCGGAGTGAGCGGCGTCCGTCGCGCCGACCGGTCGCTGAGGCTGAGAGCGCGCGCTCCGCTGGAGCCCCCCATCGCCGACCTCTGGTCGGCTCCTCCCCCCAGAGGGGGGAGATCTATTTCCTCACGGCCACTTCACCTCGGGCGGCATGGAGCTCAGGATCGAGTCGACGTTGCCGCCGGTCTTCAGGCCGAACAGGGTGCCGCGGTCGTAGAGCAGGTTGAACTCGACGTAGCGGCCGCGGCGGATCAGCTGTTCCTCGCGCTCGGCGTCGGTCCAGGCCTCGTTCATGCGGCCGCGCACGATCTGCGGATAGGCCGCCAGGAAGGCTTCGCCGACGTCACGGGTGAAGGCGAAGTCGCGTTCCCAGTCCCCGCTGTCGTGGTGGTCGTAGAAGATGCCGCCCACGCCGCGCGGCTCGTTGCGGTGCGGCAGGAAGAAGTACTCGTCGCACCACTTCTTGAAGCGCGGATACCACTCCGGGTCGTAGCGGTCGCACGCGCCCTTCAGGGCGTAGTGGAAGGCCTGGGCGTCGGGGGCTTCCTGGTCGCGCTGGTACGCCAGCAGCGGGGTCAGATCGGCGCCGCCGCCGAACCAGCTCCGCGAGGTGGTGATGAAGCGGGTGTTCATGTGCACCGCCGGCACGCGCGGCGAGCGCATGTGCGCGATCAGGCTGACGCCGGTGGCGAAGAAGCGCGGGTCCTCGTCGGCGCCGGGAATGGTCTTGGCGAACTCCGGCGAGAAGGTCCCGTGCACGGTGGAGACGTGCACGCCGACCTTCTCGAACAGGCGACCGTGCATCATCGACATGACGCCGCCGCCGCCGCCCTCGCGCACCCACGGCGTGCGCTCGAACCGGCCGGCGGTCTCGCCGTAGAGGTGGGCGGGGGCCTCGTCCTCCAGGCGCTCGAACTCGGCGCAGATGCGGTCGCGCAGGGTCTCGAACCAGGCGCGAGCCTTGAATTTACGGTCTTCCAGAACGGCGGGATCGGTCATGGGGGCTCAATAGCGGGGCCTGAGACCGCGAGCCACCCCGTGACGATACGTAGTCGACAGGGCGGGCTTGCGGCGCAATCCGGCGCCCGGCATTCGGGGGGGGCGGCAGGAGGACGGCATGGACGAACACGAAGCGCTCGGACTGGCGAGCCACCGTCACTACAAGGGCGGGCTCTATCGGTTCCTCTTCGAGGCGCGCCATTCGGAGACCGAGGAGACCATGGTGGTCTACGAACACCTGTGGCCGCACGCCCGCGCGCCCTGGGTGCGGCCGGCCGAGCTGTTCTACGGCCGCCTGCCCGACGGTCGTCTGCGGTTTCAGCCGCTGGGCGGCGAGGAGGCCTAGATCCTCCCCCGAGCGAAGCGGTGGGGGAGGGGGACCGCGAAGCGGTGGAGGGGGCTCCAGCTTGACGCGACGGGGCGATTGCAGCGGATGCCTCGCACTCCGCTGGAGCCCCCCACGGCGGCTTTCAGCCGCCTGCTCCCCCCAGCGCTTCGCTCGGGGGGAGATCTACGGGTAGCCGTCCACCTGCCTTAAGGCCTCGCCGAGCGCCAGCGCCGCGGCGGTGACCACGTTCAACGAGCGGGTTTCGGGGCGGATCGGGATGAACAGGCGCGCGTCGGCGGCCGCGTGCACCTCGTCGGGGACGCCCGCGCTCTCGCGGCCGAACAGCAGAATGTCCGACCGGCGGTACTCGAATCGGTGAAACGGCTCGGCCGCCCGGGTGGTGAACAGCAGCAGTCGTCCCTCGGGCCGCGCCGCCCGGTAGGACTCCCAGGAATCCCAACGCTTCGCGTCGGCCGCGCCGCCGTAGTCCATGGCCGCCCGCTTCAGCGCGCGGTCGCCCAGCGGGAAGCCGCAGGGCTCGATCACGTCGAGGGGGACGCCCAGGCAAGCGCTCAGCCTGATCGCGGCCCCCAAGTTTTGCGGAATGTCAGGTTGAAAAAGCGCGAGACGCATTCTAAGGCCATGCCCAACGCGCGATCCGGGGGTTCGTCCGCGCGCCGTCCGGCTTGGTTAAAGCGCCCGGCGGTGTACGGCCGCAAGGGCTGACCCAAGGATCGGGCTCGAGAACTTTGTTAGTGACTGGGCCGCCTGAGCGCGGCTCGAGCTCGAAAGGGTGATCAAGTGGCCGAAACGGTCGTGAACCCCAACCCGGAGGGGCAGGAGCCCACCCGGCGGGACTTCATCCACATCGCCGCCGGCGCGGCGGCGGTCGGCGGCGCGGCGATGTTCGCCTGGCCGCTGATCGACCAGATGAACCCCGCGGCCGACACGCTCGCCCTGGCGTCGATCGAATTTGATCTGACCAAGGTCACCGAGGGCCAGCAGGTCACCATCAAGTGGCGCGGCAAGCCGGTGTTCGTGCGTTACCGCACCCCGGCGGAAATCGAAGCCGCCCGCAAGACGCCGATGGCCGACCTGAAGGATCCTCAGAAGGACGAGGATCGGGTGAAGGCGGGCCACGAGCAGTTCCTGATCCTGGTCGGCACCTGCACCCACCTGGGCTGCGTTCCGACCTTCGGCGCCGGCGAGTACGGCGGCTGGTTCTGCCCCTGCCACGGCTCGGTCTATGACACCTCGGGCCGCATCCGTAAGGGGCCGGCTCCGAAGAACCTCGCGGTTCCCGACTACGCCTATCTGACCGACACCCGCGTCAAGATCGGCTAAGGCGCACCATCATGAGCGAACACGAATCCACTTACGTGCCCAAGACGGGCTTCGAGCGCTGGCTCGACACCCGCTTGCCGATCATCCGCTTCGCGGCTGACTACGCCACGATCCCGACCCCGAAGAACCTGAACTACTGGTGGACCTTCGGCGGCATCCTGGCCCTGTGCCTGGTGATCCAGATCGTCACCGGCATCGTGCTGGTCATGCACTACACGCCGAACGCCGACCTGGCGTTCGCCAGCGTCGAGCACATCATGCGCGACGTCCGTCACGGCTGGATGATCCGTTACATCCACTCGAACGGCGCCTCGATGTTCTTCCTGGCCGTGTACATCCACATGCTCCGCGGCCTGTACTACGGCTCGTACAAAGCCCCGCGCGAGATGATCTGGATCCTCGGCGTGGTGCTGTTCCTGCTGATGATGGCCACCGCCTTCCTGGGCTACGTGCTGCCCTGGGGTCAGATGTCCTTCCACGGCGCCGTCGTGATCACCAACCTGATCGGCTCGATCCCGATCGTGGGTGAATCGATCACCACCTGGCTGTGGGGCGGCTTCGCGGTCGACAACCCGACGCTGAACCGCTTCTTCTCGCTGCACTACCTGCTGCCGTTCGTGATCGCCGGCGTCGTGGTGCTGCACCTGTGGGCGCTGCACGCCGCGGGCCAGAACAACCCGGTCGGGATCCTGATCCCGCAGGAGCAGCGTTCGCGCGACACCGTTCCGTTCCACCCGTACTACACGGTGAAGGACGGCTTCGCGATCATCCTGTTCCTGATGCTGTTCGCGGTGTTCGTGTTCTTCAACCCGAACGCTCTGGGCCACGCCGACAACTACATCCCGGCCAACCCGCTGGTCACCCCGGCCCACATCGTGCCCGAATGGTACCTGCTGCCGTTCTACGCCATGCTGCGCGCCGTGCCGGACAAGTTCCTGGGCGTGCTGGTGATGTTCGGCTCGATCGGCCTGCTGTTCGTGCTGCCGTGGCTGGACACGTCGAAGGTGCGCTCCATGCGCTACCGCCCGGCGATGCGCTGGTTCTTCTTCATCTTCGTGCTGGTGGCCTTCATGCTGGGCTGGTGCGGTGCGAAGGCCCCGACCGATCAGCTGATCCCGGGCATCGAGACGTTCCAGCTCTTCGACGGCGACCTGAACTCGTACCTGTGGCTGTCGCGTCTGCTGACGCTCTACTACTTCGCGTTCTTCCTGATCATCATGCCGTGGGTGGGCCTGCGCGAGACCCCGCTGCCGGTGCCGGAGTCGATCTCCAGCCCGGTGCTGTCTGGCCACGGTTCCGTCCCGACCGGCGCGGTCGCCGACGCCGAAAAGAAGGGTTGAGCTCGATGAAGCTCTCTGTCGTTAAAACCCTCGCTTCCGGCGTGGCCGCTCTCGCCCTCGTGGGCGCGGCGGCTCCGGCCCTCGCCTCGGGCGGCGCGGAACACCCGAAGGAAGTGCCCTTCAGCTTCGAAGGCCCGCTCGGCAAGTTCGACCAGGCCCAGCTGCAGCGCGGCTACAAGGTCTATCGGGAGGTCTGCTCGGCCTGCCACTCGATGAACCTGATGTCGTTCCGCAACCTGGGTCAGGAAACCGGTCCGTTCTGGGATCCGAAGTTCAAGCACAACCCGAACGACAACCCGTACGTGAAGGCGATCGCCGCCGAGTACGAAGTCGACGACATCGACTCCGAGACCGGCGAGCCGATCAAGCGCAAGGCCACCCCGGCCGACCGCTTCCCGTCGCCGTATCCGAACGCCACGGCGGCCGCGGCCGCCAACGGCGGCGCGGCGCCGCCGGACCTGTCGGTCATGGCCAAGGCCCGTCACGGCGGGGCGCGCTACATCTACTCGATCCTGACCGGCTACGTTAATCCGCCGGCCGGTCTGCACGTCGGTAACAACCAGCACTACAACCCGTACTTCCCGGGCGACCTGACCTCGGCCTGGCACGGCGACCACAAGCACACCCCCAAGGGTGGCTTCATCGCCATGCCGCAGCCGCTGACGGCCGGCCAGGTGACCTTCGACGACGGCACCAAGTCGACGCTCGAGCAGCAGGCCAAGGACGTCTCGGCGTTCATCGCCTGGGCCTCGGACCCGAAGGCGACCGAGCGCAAGCAGACCGGCGTGGCCGTCATGATCTTCCTGGCGCTGTTCGCCGGGCTGACCTACGCCTCCTACCGTCGGATCTGGCGCGGCATCGCCCACTGACGTCTGGTAGAGCTTTGCTCTAGGAATGAGCCCGCCGGCCCCGCGCCGGCGGGCTTTTTCTTTGTCCGGAGGGACCATGGCCGATCGAGGCGGGGAGTGGGTGCTGGGCGTCCTGGGCGGCTCCGGCGTCTACGAGATCGACGGGCTGGAGAAGCGCGAGTGGCGCCGGGTGGACACCCCCTGGGGCCTGCCGTCCGACGACCTGCTGTTCGGCGAGATCGAGGGCGTGAAGGTGGTCTTCCTGCCCCGCCACGGCCGCGGCCACCGGCTGACGCCGTCCGGCGTCAACGGGCGCGCCAACATCGACGCCCTGAAGCGGGCCGGCGCGACCGACGTGCTGTCGCTGTCGGCGGTGGGCTCGTTGAGGGAGGACCTCCCGCCCGGGACCTTCGTGATCGTCGACCAGTACGTCGACCGCACCTTCGCCCGGACCAAGAGCTTTTTCGACGAGGGCCTGGTCGCCCACGTCTCGGTGGCCGATCCGGTGTGCGCGCGCCTGGCGGGCCTGGCCGCCACCGCCGCCCGCGCGGCCGGCGCGCCGGTCGTGGAGGGCGGGACCTATCTGGCCATGGAGGGCCCGCAGTTCTCCACCCGGGCCGAAAGCGAGCTCTACCGGTCCTGGGGCTGCTCGGTGATCGGCATGACCAACATGCCCGAGGCCAAACTGGCCCGCGAAGCGGAGCTGCCCTACGCCTCGGTCTGCATGGTCACCGACTACGACTGCTGGCACGCCGAGCACGGGCCGGTCGAGGTCAGCCACGTCATCGAGGTGCTGCTGGCCAACGCCGCCAAGGCCCGTGACCTGGTCGGCCGGCTGGCCAGGGGCCTGAAGGGCCCGCGCACGGCGGTCCCGGCCGACACCGCGCTCGAGCACGCCATCATCACCCCGCCGCACGCCCGCGACCCGGAGCTGGCGCGCAAGCTAGACGTGGTGGCCGGGCGGGTGTTGAGCCGCAGTTAAGTCCTCTCCTAGACCCTTTGCCGGCAGATTCCTGGGCGAGACGGGCGATGCTCAAAATTTCGATTGCCGTGGTGGCGATGGCGATGAGTTTTGCGACCGGGGCCGAGGCCTGCCGCATCCGGTCGCCGTATGCGTTCTACTATTTCCATCACGAAGCGCCGGACTGGGCCGCCGCTGATTCAATCGCCGTGCGGGCCCGGATCGCCAGCTACGAACTGAAGCCGACATCCGGCTTCATCAACGGCCGCTGCTACGACTGCACCCTTGTGGCGGAGTTCGTCCCGGATCCCGACGTGCCCCAGATCGAGCAACTCCGCATCGAAGTCGGGGAGGTTTGGTCGTCTTGCGACGCACAGACGCCGGCCGTGGGAGACGAGGGTTTGCTTGTCGGTCGCCTGGAGCGCGACGAGCGCGGACGTGCCTGGCTCGTTCCAGCGCGGCGGCGACCAGACCCCGGTTGAACAACGTGACCCCTCTCGCCTGCGCGCGTGGAGAGGGGGTAGGAAGCGATACATGAACCTGCGCGACGCCATCCGCACCATCCCGGACTATCCCAAGCCCGGGATCATGTTCCGCGACATCACCACCCTGCTGGGCCATCCGCGCGCCTTCCGCCAGGCGGTGGACGCCCTGGTGCAGCCGTTCGCGGGGCAGAAGATCGCCAAGGTGGCCGGCATCGAGGCGCGCGGCTTCATCCTGGGCGGGGCGGTGGCGCACCAGCTCTCGGCCGGCTTCGTGCCGCTGCGCAAGAAGGGCAAGCTGCCCCACCAGACCATCCAGGTGGAGTACGCGCTGGAATACGGCGTCGACGCCATGGAGATGCACCAGGACGCGGTGCGGGCGGGCGAAGAGGTCATGCTGGTCGACGACCTGATCGCCACCGGCGGCACGGCCGAGGCGGCGATCAAGCTGCTGCGCCAGGCCGGGGCCCATGTCGCCGCCGCCTGCTTCGTGGTCGATCTGCCGGAATTGGGCGGGGCTGAGCGCATCCGCGCCATGGGCGTGCCGGTTTCCACCCTGGTGGCCTTCGAAGGGCACTGAGCCGCCTTCAGAGGCGCGCATGACCGTCTTCGAGCGGGCGCCCGCTCCCCGCGCGATCTTCGTCACCGGGCTGTGCGGCCTGGCCGGCGCGCTGCTGCTGTTCGCCGGCGATATGCTGTTCTTCGGCCGCTTCGGCGGCGGGGCGCAGGCCGTGCTGGCCGAGACCACCGCCCGGGCGTCGGCGACCCGGCTGATCCTCGGCGGCGCCGTCGCCCCGTTCGCCGGCCTCGGCTACCTGATCGGGTGCGCGCACCTGTTCTGGCGCATGGCTCCGGCGCCGGCCTGGGCGCGGGTCGCGGTCAGCCTCGGCGCGGCCCTGCTGTTTATCGCCGGCGCCTGCATTCACGCGGCCTGGGGCGCCTACGCCCTGGCGATCCGCGCGGCCGCCGCCGACCCCGCCCTGGCGCCGTTGAGGGACGCGATCGGCGGCTATACCGACGTGCTGTTCGCCATCGCCTACACCGCCGGCTATCCGGCCGCGATCGCATTGTTCGTCCTGGTGGCGGCCGGCCGGACTTCGTGGCCGCGCTGGACGGCGCTGTTCAACCCGGTGCTGGTCATGCCGCTGCTGGAGACCGCAGTCTGGGTCCCGGCGCCGCTGGGCGCGGTCCTGGTCGGCGGCGGCTTCAATCTGGCCATGAGCGTGTTCTTCGCCGTCTCGATCGCCACCTGCCGCCGGCCGCGCGCCTGACGGGGCCGTAACGAAACCGACATGGTTTCGCCCCGATCGCGGCCGGTTTCCGCCTCCAGGGTGCGGCACAAGCGTCGCCATGACGACCCTGACCCCGCTCGACCGCCTGTTCGTCGCCTTCAGCGCGCTGGCCCTGATCTGCGCCGCCCTGCAGGCGTGAGCCGCCGCCACGGCGATTATTACGGAGCCTGAGCTCGCCTCGACGGTGGCGCCGTCGCGGGCGATAGTTCACGCCCGTCGTCGCCGAGGTCCGCCCATGAAGCGTCTCGCCCTGGCCGCCCTCCTGCTGGCCCTGGCTGCGCCGCCGGCCTTCGCCGCCGACACGCCGGTCGACCCGGCCGCCATCTCCGCCCACGTGAAGATCCTGGCCGACGACAGCTTCGAGGGCAGGGGCGTCGGCACCGAGGGCGAGAAGAAGACCATCGCCTACGTCTCTCAGCAGTTCGCCAGGGCCGGCTTCCAGCCCGGCGGGCCGGACGGCGCGTGGGTGCAGCCGGTGACCCTGCGCCGCTTCGAGGTGAGCAATCCGACCGCCCGCCTGCAGGTCGGCGGCTGGTCGCAGGCCCTGACCCAGGGCGAGCAGATCGTCATGTCGACCCGTCGGCCGGCCCAGCGCGTCGACATCAGGAACGCGCCCCTGGTGTTCGTCGGCTACGGCGTCAGCGCGCCCGAGCGCGGCTGGGACGACTACAAGGGCCAGGACCTGAAGGGGAAGATCGCCGTCGTCCTGGTCAACGACGCCGACTTCGAGGACCCGGCGCTGAACACCTTTGGCGGCAAGGCCATGACCTATTACGGCCGCTGGACCTACAAGTACGAGGAGGCCGCCCGTCGCGGGGCCGAGGGCGTGCTGATCGTCCACGAGACCAGGCCCGCCTCCTACGGCTGGAACACGGTCAAGAACAGCTGGTCGGGACCGCAGTTCGACATTGTGCGCAAGGATCCGGACAAGGAGCGCATCCCGCTCGAAGCCTGGCTGCAGCGCGACACGGCGGTTGAGCTGTTCAAGCGCGCCGGCCTGGATTTCGAGGCGGAGAAGTACAGGGCCCGCTCGCGCGACTTCCGGCCCGTGGTGCTGAAGGACGCCAGCCTGTCGGCGGCCTTCGACGTGGCGACCTCGACCATCCAGAGCAACAACGTCATCGGCCTGCTGCCCGGCGCGAAACGGCCGGGCGAGTACGTGCTGTACACCGCCCACTGGGACCACCTGGGCGTGGGCGCGCCGGACGCCAACGGCGACGCCATCTTCAACGGCGCGGTCGACAACGCCACCGGCACGGCCGCCCTGATCGAGCTGGCCCGCCTGTTCGCCTCGGGCCCGCGCCCGGAGCGCTCGATCGTGCTGATCGCCTTCACCGCCGAGGAGAGCGGCCTGCTGGGCTCGGAGTACTACGCGTCGAACCCGGTCTATCCGCTGGCCATGACGGTCGCGGGCTTCAACATGGACGCCCTGAACGTGGCCGGTCGTACGCGCGACATCGGCGTGGTCGGGTCGGGCGAGACCGACCTGGAGGACGACCTGGCGCGCGTGGCCAAGACCCAGAACCGCGTGGTGGTGCCGGACTCGACGCCGGAGGCTGGCGGCTTCTTCCGCTCCGACCACTTCCCCCTGGCCAAGCGCGGCGTGCCGATGCTGTACGCCGGCGGCGGCGACGACTTCATCGACGACCCGGCCAAGTCCAAGGCCATGGTCGATGACTACGGGCGCAACCGCTACCACCAGGCCGACGACGAATGGAGCCCCGACTGGGACCTGCGCGGGGCGGCCGAGGACGTCAGCTTGCTCTACCTGATCGGCCTGGACCTCGCGAACTCGCCCCGCTGGCCGCAGTGGCGGGCGGACGCGGCGTTCAAGGCGGCGAGGGACGCCACGGCGGCGGAGCGGAGGTAGGCGCCCTCAGTCCGTCGCCAGGATTTCCGGCAGGCCACGCTCGACCGGGGCGCGGCCGAACACCGGGTGGTAGTACCAGCTGAGGAACCGCTCCTCCGCCTCGGCCAGGGACACCGGCGCGAAGCCTTCTTCCTCGGCGTAGTCGATGCGGCCGCAGCAGGCGGTCTTCCACCACACGCCGACCTTCTGGCCGGCGGCGGCCTGGACCAGGGCGGCCCGGTCGCTCCAGGCGTCGCCGCACAGCGCCTCGCCGCCGTCGCAGGCCTCCATCAGCTTCAGCGCATGGGCCCAGCAGTCCCAGACGCTGGTCGCCGCCGCGCCGACCTTCAGGGCGGCGCCGCGCGGCTCCAGCCAGGCCACGTACACGCCCGGCGCGCCGCGGGCGGCGGCGTCGACGGCGACGTCGAGCAGGCGCCCCGTCGGGGTGACGGAGAATTCGATGCCCTTGCGGAAACCGAAGGCGCTCGGATGTTTCAGCGGATTCAACGGATAACCCCCTTCAGCCCGAAGGGGTGAACTGCGGCGCGCGCGCGCAGGTTCCCGCGTTCCGGAGAACCACCTCGACCGCTGGGCGTCCACCTGTATAGTCCGCCGCCAGATGATGTCATTCGTCGGGGTAGGAAACCAATGAAGCGTATCTCCGTCGCCGTGGCGGCCGTCCTTATGGCCTCCACCGCCACCGTCGCGCTGGCCGCCAGCCAGCCGCAGATCGACGCCGCCAAGCTCGCCGAGCACGTGAAGGTGCTGTCGTCGGACGAGTTCGAAGGCCGCGGCCCGGCGACCCCGGGCGAAGAGAAGTCCATCGCCTACATCGCCAAGCAGTTCGAAGCCGCCGGCCTGCAGCCGGGCGGCCCGAACGGCTCCTGGTTCCAGGACGTGACCCTGCTGCGCACCCAGAAGGCCGGTCCGGTGACCGCCTCGGTGAAGGCCGGCGCCGGCTGGAACCGTGACCTGGCCTACGGCACCGAGATCGTGCTGGGCACCCAGCAGCCGGTCGACCATGTCACCCTGAAGGACGCGCCGCTGGTCTTCGTCGGCTACGGCGTGCACGCGCCGGAGCGCGGCTGGGACGACTATGCGGGCCTGGACATGCACGGCAAGGTCGCCGTCGTCCTGGTCAACGACCCCGACTTCGAAGCGGACCTCGGCGGTCTGTTCGGCGGCAAGGCCATGACCTACTACGGCCGCTGGACCTACAAGTTCGAAGAAGCCGCCCGCCAGGGCGCCGCGGGCGTGATCATCGTCCACGAGACCAAGCCGGCCTCCTACGGCTGGGCCACCGTCCAGGGCTCCTGGTCGGCCCCGCAGTTCGACATCGTCCGCGCCGACCCGATGAAGGAGCGCGCGCCGGTGCAGGGCTGGATCCAGCGTGACCGCGCCGTCGAGCTGTTCCAGCAGGCCGGCCTCGACTTCGAGCAGCTGCGCGCCGCCGCCCACACCAAGGGCTTCAAGGCCGTGCCGATGAACGCCTCGTTCTCGACCGACTTCGCCGTGCAGGCCGACAAGACCGTCACGCACAACGTGATCGCCCGCCTGCCGGGCAAGAAGCGTCCGAGCGAGACCATCATCTACGGCGCGCACTGGGATCACCTGGGCCGCGGCGTGGCCGACGCCAACGGCGACGACATCTACAACGGCGCGCTGGACAACGCGTCCGGCACCGCCGGCCTGATCGAGCTGGGCCGCGTGTTCGCCGCCGGCCCGCGTCCGGACCGTTCGATCGTGTTCATCGCCTACACGGCCGAAGAGAAGGGCCTGCTGGGCTCGGAATTCTACGCCGCTAACCCGGTGTACCCGCTGGAGACCACCGTCGCCGGCTTCAACATGGACGGCCTGCCGACCAACGGCCCGACCAAGGACGTCGAAGTCGTCGGCTTCGGCCAGTCGGACCTGCAGGACGACCTGCAGCGCGTCGCCGCCAAGCAGAAGCGCGTGATCGTGGCGGAATCCTCGCCGGAAGCCGGCCACTACTACCGTTCGGACCACTTCCCGTTCGCCAAGCGCGGCGTGCCGATGCTCTACGCCGGCTCGGGCGAGGACCTGGTCAACGGCGGCGTCGAAGCCGGCAAGAAGGCCTCGGAGGAGTACAACACCAAGCGCTACCACCAGCCGGACGACGAGTTTAACCCGAACTGGGACTGGAGCGGCGCGGTGCAGGATCTGGACATGCTGCGCCAGATCGGCCTGGGCCTGGCCAACTCCGAGCGCTGGTCGCAGTGGAAGACCGGCTCCGAGTTCAAGCCGATCCGCGACAAGTCGGACGCCGCGCGCAAGAAGTAAGCGACGGCTGAAGCCTGAAAACGGAAACGCCCGCCTCGAAAGAGGCGGGCGTTTTTCGTTTGGCCCTCGGCGGCGGTTCAGAACTCCACGACGGCCGGCTGGCTCATCGGCTTGATCACCTCGACCACGGCGTGGCGCCGGTCGGAGCCCGGCTTCAGCAGCAGTTCGCCGCCGAACAGCTTCAGGTGCGCGGTGCCGTCCGCCTCGCGCTTGACGCTGTGGTTGCCCAGCGAGGCGGAGCCGCCCTCGAACTGCACGCTGACGAAGACGTCAGCATCAGTCTTGTCCCATTCGGTGAAGGTGAAGACGAGGTCCATCGGCGCGCCGAAGTCGACCGGTTGGCGATCGATCTGCGGCCGTTTCTGAACGCCCGGAGCGTGCTGGTCGAAGGCGATGTAGGTGACGAACAGGCTGGCCCAGGTCTCGATCCAGACCGAGCCCCATATGCAGACGCCGGTCCAATGGGGCTCACCCTTGCGGTTGACGGCCCGTTCCGGCGCGCACCAGAGGACCTGTGCAGGCGCGCCGTAACCGCCGGACATGGGCACGCCGAACATCTTGGAGCCGGCCGGCAGGATCTTCGGCTCCGAAAACCGCCGCAGGGAGACAGCGTCCTCTTTCAGTACGCCAGTGATGCCGTGGCGCACGGGCATGACCACCAGCCGCGCGCCCCGTGTGATCGGACCGACCGAGACCGCCTCCGGAGGGCCGGCCGGGACCAGGGCCTCCATCAGCTCCGGCGGAACGGGCGCCTTCGGGTCGGCCATGGGCGCGGGCGCTTCCTGAGCGGCGGCGGCGCTCGCCGCCAGCAAGGCCGCGGCGATCACGATGGTACGCACTGACATTTCAGTCCCCCCAGACTGCGAGCGTCGCGACAATCAGGGAGAACGGCCACGCTTTGCAACTGTCGGTAACCGCAAAGCAAAACGGCCGCCCGTGGGGGCGGCCGTCGCACGAACCGATTTGGTGTCGGCTCAGACGTTGAAGCGGAAGTGCATCACGTCGCCGTCCTTGACGACGTATTCCTTGCCTTCCGAGCGCATCTTGCCGTTTTCCTTCGCGCCGTTCTCGCCCTTGAACTGGACGTAGTCCGGATAGGCGATGGTCTCGGCGCGGATGAAGCCCTTCTCGAAGTCGGTGTGGATCACGCCGGCCGCCTGCGGGGCGGTGTCGCCCACGTGGATGGTCCAGGCGCGCGCCTCCTTCGGACCCACGGTGAAGTAGGTCTGCAGGCCCAGCAGGGCGTAGGCCTCGTGGATCAGGCGGTTCAGGCCCGGCTCTTCCAGGCCCAGGGTCTCGAGGAACTCGACGCGCTCGGCTTCGTCCAGCTGGGCGATCTCGCTCTCGATCTTGGCCGAGATGACCACGGCCTTGGCGTTGTCGCGGGCGGCGCGCTCGGCGATCACGGCCGAGTACTTGTTGCCGTCCGAGGCCGAGCCTTCGTCGACGTTGGAGACGTACAGGGCCGGCTGGGCGGTCAGCAGCTGCAGCATGCGCCACGCCTTGTCGTCTTCCTTCGACACCTTGGCGGCGCGAGCCGGGCGGCCTTCACGCAGCTGGTCCAGCGCCAGGTTCACCAGGCGAAGCGTGTTGGCGCTCTCCTTGTCGGAGCCGGCCTTGGCGCGCTTCTCCAGGTTGGGGACGCGCTTTTCCAGGCTCTCGAGGTCGGCCAGCATCAGCTCGGTCTCGATGATCTCCAGGTCGGACAGCGGATCGACCCGGCCCTCGACGTGGGTGATGTCGTCGTCCTCGAAGCAGCGCGTGACGAAGGCCACGGCGTCGCAGTCGCGGATGTTGGCCAGGAACTGGTTGCCCAGGCCTTCGCCCTTCGAGGCGCCGCGGACCAGGCCGGCGACGTCGACGAAGTTGATGCGGGCCGGGATGATCTCCTTGGAGCCGGCGATCGCCGCCAGCTTCTCCAGCCGCGGCTCCGGCACGGCCACGTCGCCCACGTTCGGCTCGATGGTGCAGAACGGATAGTTGGCGGCCTGGGCGGCGGCGGTCTGGGTCAGGGCGTTGAACAGGGTCGACTTGCCCACGTTGGGCAGGCCGACGATCGCGACTTTGAGGGCCATGAACGTCTCGGGATGCGTGCGGCCGTCAGAGGAAGCCGCGGATGTCGGCGCGCTATATGGCCGTTTCCGCCTTCCGGGGCAACGCGACGGTTCGCACGTCCGGGGCGCGGCACTTGGAAAGAACGGCAACTGCGTTAGATATCGTTTCGAGTTTGCAGTTGGAGGCGTCGACAATGGCTGAACGCGCGGTGCTGAAGGTGGTCAAGGGCATGGCCGCGTCCGACGGGGCGGGCGTGCGCCTGACCCGCATCCTGGGCACGCCCGAGGCCCAGATGTTCGATCCGTTCCTGATGCTGGACTACTTCGACACCGCCGAGGCGTCGGACTATGTCGGCGGCTTTCCCGACCACCCGCACCGCGGCTTCGAGACCGTCACCTACATGCTCGAAGGGCGCATGCGCCACGCCGACAACCAGGGCAATGCGGGCGTGATCGAGACCGGCGGCATCCAGTGGATGCGCGCGGGCAAGGGCCTGGTCCACTCCGAAATGCCGGAGCAGGCCGAAGGGCGCATGAGCGGCTTCCAGCTGTGGGTGAACCTGCCGCGCGAGCTGAAGATGAGTGCGCCGGCCTACCAGGAGTTCGACGCAGGCCTGATCCCGGTCGAGACGCGCGACGGCGGCGCCGCGGTGAAGGTTGTGGCCGGCCGCACGGCGCAGGGCACGGCGGGGCCGGTGTCGGGCGGGGCGGTGGACGCCCTCTACTTCGACGTGACCCTGCCACAGGGCGCGGCGTTCGAAGAGCCGGTCCCCGCCGACCGCTCCGCCATGCTGGTGGTGTTCGACGGCGCGGTCAGCGTCGGCGGCCAGACCGTCTCGGCGCTCGGCGCCGCCTTCCTGGGCGAGGGCGACACCATCAAGGCGGAGAGCGTCGGCGACTGGCCGGCCCGCTTCCTGGTGCTGGCCGGCCGTCCGATCCGCGAACCGGTGGCCTGGGGCGGCCCGTTCGTCATGAACACCCGCGAAGAAGTGCAGCAGGCGTTCGAGGACTTCCGGGCCGGCCGGTTCTAATCCTCCCCCCTTGGGGGAGGGGGACCACCCGAAGGGTGGTGGAGGGGGCTCGCCCTGGCGCGACGGAAG
>NZ_JAAIVC010000055.1 GCF_010975005.1 Caulobacter sp. 17J65-9
GTCGCCACCCGCGCGCCCGACGCCGCCGCCGCGACGCCCGCCGCCCCGGTCTACACCCGGCGGTCCTTCGACGCCGCCGCGACGTCGGACGCCCCCGTCTCCACCCGCGCGGCGGACGCCGCCCCGCCCAGCCCAGTCGCCGACATCCTGCCGCAGGGCGCGCCGGCCGACGACTTCGGCTTCGTGGCCTGGTGCTCCGGCGTGCTCAGCGGCCACATGGACCTGGCCGAGCGGGTCCAGGACAAGCTGCCGCTGGACGAGGCCCAGACCAAGATCGGCAAGGCCTACCTGGCCGGCTACGCGATGGCGCTGGACGCCGCGCCGGAAGGTCGGACCGAGGCCGGGCGCAAGCGCGCCATGGCCGAGCGCGAGGACGGCTGGAAGAAGTGGGACGAGGCCCGCAAGGTCGACCACCAGCTGGGCGCCGACTCCTACCTGGCCTGGCAGCTGCCGCCCCGCTGCGAGCACGCCGCCCAGCGCCTGGCCGGCCGGAAGGACATCTTCCGCCTGAACGCTTCTGTCGAGCACGCCGGCGACGCCGAGGGCCCGGTGGGCCGGCCGAAGTCCTGAGCCTGAGCTTGGGGCTCAGGCGTCGGCCAGCGCCGGGACCGCTCGTGACGCGCGCCGGTCGAGGGCCAGGCTGCCCAAGGTCACGGCCAGACCGGCGACGGTGACCAGGGCGGCGCTCCACGGCAGGGCGCCCAGGCCCGGTCCATGATCGATCACCGCGCCGCCCAGCCAGGCGCCCAGCGCGTTGCCGAGATTGAAGGCGGCGATGTTCAGGCTGGCGGCCAGGTTGCGGCCGCTGTCGCCGGCGGTCTCCAGCACACGCAGCTGTAGCGGCGCGACGGTGGCGAAGGCGGCGACGCCCAGGAGGCCGATGGAGAGCACCGCGCCGATCTTGTCGTGGACGGCGAAGGTCATGAGGCCCAGCACCACGGCCAGGCCGACCAGGGTGCCGACCAGGGCCGGGGCCAGCCTGCGGTCCGCGAGCCGCCCGCCCAGCAGGTTGCCGACCGCCAGCCCGCCTCCGAACACCAGCAGGATCGGTGCGACCGCGGCCTTCGGGAAGCCGGTCAGTTCGGTCAGGATCGGCTGGACGTAGGTGTAGAGGGCGAACACGCCGCCGAAGCCCAGGACCGTCATCAGCAGGCCCAGCAGGACCTGCGGGCGGGCCAGCACGGCCAGTTCCTGGCGCAGCGGCACGGCTTCGCTTTGTCCGCTGTCGCGCGGCACGAAGCGGGCCAGCACGACCATCGCGATCAGGCCGATCGCGGCGACCGCCCAGAAGGTGGCGCGCCAGCCGAAGGCCAGGCCCAGCCAAGCCCCGAACGGCACGCCCAGCAGGGTGGCGGCGGTCAGGCCGGTGAACATGACGGCAATGGCGGTGGCCTTGCGGTCGGGCGCGACCAGGCTGGTGGCGACCACCGAGCCCACCCCGAAGAAGGTGCCGTGGGCCAGCGCGGTGACCACGCGGGCGACCATCAGGGACGTGTAGTCGGACGCCAGGGCGCAGCCGAGATTGCCGAGGGTGAAGATGGCCATCAGGGCCAGCAGCACGGTCTTGCGCGGCAGGTTGCGGGTGGCCAGCGTCAGGACCGGCGCGCCGGCGAACACGCCGAGCGCGTAGCCGGTGATGAGCAGGCCGGCGGCCGGCACCGACACGCCGAGATCGGCCGAGACCTGCAGCAGCAGGCCCATGATGACGAACTCGGTCGCGCCGATCCCGAAGGCGCCGGCGGCCAGCGCGTAGACGGCGATAGGCATGAGCGGCTCCAGCGGTGCGGAACAATGGGAGCCGTCAAATGGCGGACGCGCCGTCCGTGAACTAGATAATCGCCAGGCACACCGCCTGTGAGGTGAATTCAACATGGCGCGGCTGGAGACCAACCGTTCCGGCGAGATGGAAGTGTTCGCCCGCGTGGTGCAGTACGGCGGCCTGTCGGCGGCGGCGCGGACGCTGCGCATGACCCCGTCGGCGGTCAGCAAGCTGCTGACCCGGCTGGAGGAGCGGCTGGGCGCGCGGCTGATCAACCGCTCCACCCGCAAGCTGCAACTGACGCCGGAGGGCGCGGCCTTCTACGACCGATCCTTGCGGGTGCTGGCCGACATCGACGAGGCCGAGCGCGAGGCGGCGGCCGGCTCCAGCCCGCGCGGGCGGGTGCGGGTCAACAGCAGCGTGCCGTTCGGCGTGCACCAGCTGCTGCCGCTGGTCCCGGACTTTCTGGCCGAGCACCCGGAGGTGACGCTGGACCTGGTGCTGACCGACCAGGTGGTCGACCTGCTGGAGGAGCGCTGCGACGTGGCGCTGCGGGTCGGGCCGATGCGCCCGTCGCAGCTGATGGCGCGCAAGCTGGGCCAGAGCCGCATGGCGGTGGTCGCCGCCCCCGCCTACCTCGCGCGGCACGGGACGCCGACGACGCTGGAGGCGCTGGAGGGCCACAACCGCATCGGCTTCAACTTCGCGCGCAGCTTCGAGGAATGGCCGTTCCTGGTCGACGGCGCCATCCAGACCGTACCGGCCTGCGGCGACGTGCAGGTGGGCGACGGCGAGAGCGCGCGGCGGCTGGCGGTGGCCGGCGTCGGCCTGGCCCGGCTGGGTGTATTCCACGTCGCCGAGGACTTGGCCGCGGGACGGCTCCAGGCCGTGCTGGAGCCGCTCAATCCTGGCGACCACGAGGACATCCACGCGGTGTTCATGGGCCAGGGCGGCCATCTGCCCGCGCGGGTGCGCGCCTTCGTCGACTTCCTGGCCGAGCGGGTGAAGCTGGCGGCGGCTTAGGCCGCCGCCTCGCGCGCCGCCGCCGGGTCGTAGTCCAGAATCGGCGACAGCCAGCGTTCGGCCTCTTCGACGCTCCAGCCCTTGCGGCGGGCGTAGTCGGCGACCTGCTCGCGGGTGATCTTGCCGACCCCGAAGTAGTGCGCCTCCGGCCGGGCGAAGTAGAGGCCCGAGACCGAGGCCGGCGGCGTCATGGCCAGGCTCTCGGTCAGCTCCATGCCGGCGTTGGCCTCGGCCTGCAGCAGGCGGAACAGGGTCAGCTTCTCGGTGTGATCGGGCTGGGCCGGATAGCCGGGGGCCGGGCGGATGCCCTGGTACTTCTCGGCGATCAGGTCCTCGACCGTCGCGGTCTCGTCGGCGGCGTAGCCCCACAACTCGCGGCGTACACGCTTGTGCATCGCTTCCGCGAAAGCCTCGGCCAGGCGGTCGGCGAGCGCGGTGACCAGGATGGCGGAATAGTCGTCGCCAGCCGCCTTGAAGCGCTGGGTGATCTCGACCTCGCCGTGGCCGGCGGTCACCGCGAAACCGCCGACCCAGTCCGGTGCCACGCCGACCGGGGCCACGAAGTCCGACAGCGCCGTGTTGGCCTTGCCCTCGCCCTTGGCCATCTGCTGGCGAAGGGTGTGCAGGCGGGCCAGTTCGGTGGTGCGCGCCTCGTCGGCGTAGACGATCACGTCGTCGCCGTCGGCGTTGGCCGGCCAGAAGCCGACCACGCCGCGGGCCTCGACCCAGTTCTCGGCGATCATCTTGTCCAGCATGGCGCGGGCGTCGCGATAGAGGTCGCGCGCCGCCTCGCCGACGATCTCGTCGTCGAGGATCTGCGGGAAGCGCCCGATCAGCTCCCAGCTGGCGAAGAAGGGCGTCCAGTCGATGTGCTCGGCCAGGTCGGCCAGGTCGTAGGGCGCGAAGGCGCGCACGCCGGTGAAGCTGGGGGCCGGCGGCGTCCACGCCTCCCAGTCGATCTGGAAGCGGTTGGCGCGCGCCTCGGCCAGGCTGGAGCGCGGCTTGGCCGGCCCGCGGCCATAACTCTCGCGCACCTTGCGGTACTCGGCCTTGGTCTGCTCGACGAAGGGAGCCTTCTCGGTCGGCGACAGCAGGTTGGAGACCACGCCCACGGCGCGGCTGGCGTCCAGCACGTAGACGGTGGGCCCGCGCCGATAGGCCGGCTCGATCTTCACCGCCGTGTGGGTTCGGCTGGTCGTGGCCCCGCCGATCAGCAGCGGCAGGGACATGCCGCGTCGCTCCAGCTCGGAGGCCACGAACACCATCTCGTCCAGCGAGGGCGTGATCAGGCCCGACAGGCCGACGATGTCGGCCTGATGCTCGACGGCGGCGTCCAGGATCCTGTCGGCCGGAACCATGACGCCGAGGTCGACGACCTCATAATTGTTACACTGCAGGACCACGCCGACGATGTTCTTGCCGATGTCGTGGACGTCGCCCTTCACCGTGGCCATGACCACCTTGCCAGCCGACTTGCGCTCCTGGCCTTCCTTCTCGGCCTCCATGAACGGCAGCAGCCAGGCCACCGCCTGCTTCATCACGCGGGCGGACTTCACCACCTGCGGCAGGAACATCTTGCCCGCGCCGAACAGGTCGCCGACGACATTCATGCCGTCCATCAGCGGGCCTTCGATGACGTGCAGCGGGCGCTCGGCCTTCAGCCGCGCCTCCTCGGTGTCGGCCTCGATGAAGTCGGTGATGCCGTGCACCAGGGCGTGGGCCAGGCGCGCCTCGACCGGCTGCTCGCGCCAGGCCAGGTCCACGACCCTGGCCGCGCCCTTCTCGCCCTTGTACTTCGGGGCCAGGTCGACCAGCCGCTCGGTCGGGGAGACGCCGCCGCGCGGGCTGCGATTGAGGATCACGTCCTCGACCGCCTCGCGCAGCTCCGGATCGATGTCGTCGTAAACCGGCAGGTCGCCGGCGTTGACGATGCCCATGTCCATGCCCGCGGCGATGGCGTGGTACAGGAACACCGAGTGGATGGCGCGGCGGACCGGCTCGTTGCCGCGGAAGCTGAACGAGACGTTCGACACCCCGCCCGACACCCGCGCGTAGGGCAGCATCTGCTTGATGCGCCGCGTCGCCTCGATGAAGTCGACGGCGTAGTTGTCGTGCTCCTCGATGCCGGTCGCGACCGCGAAGATGTTCGGGTCGAAGATCACGTCCTCGGGCGGGAAGCCCAGCTGATCGACCAGGATGCGGTAGGCCCGCTCGCAGATCTCGACCTTGCGAGCGGCGGTGTCGGCCTGGCCCTGCTCGTCGAAGGCCATGACCACCACGGCGGCGCCGTAGCGCAGGCACGCCCTTGCGTGCTCGACGAAGACCGCCTCGCCTTCCTTCAGCGAGATCGAGTTCACGATCGCCTTGCCCTGCACGCACTGCAGGCCGGCCTCGATCACCTCCCACTTGGAGGAGTCGATCATGATCGGCACCCGGGCGATGTCGGGCTCCGAAGCGATCAGGTTGAGGAAGGTGACCATGGCCGCGCGGCTGTCGAGCAGCCCCTCGTCCATGTTCACGTCGATGACCTGGGCGCCGGCCTCGACCTGCTGGCGGGCGACCGACAGGGCCTCGGCGTACTGGCCCTCGGCGATCAGCTTGCGGAATTTGGCCGAGCCGGTGACGTTGGTCCGCTCGCCGACGTTGACGAAGATGGGGCGCATCAGGCCTCTCCCAGATCTCCCCCCACTGGGGGGAGGAGCCCGCGCAGCGGGCGATGGGGGGCTCCAGCTTGACGCGCCGGAGACCGCCGCCGCGACAGCGTCGCCCACACAGAAATTCGGTCTCGAAGCGGAACCCCAGCACTCCGCTGGAGCCCCCCATCGCCGTCCTGACGGACGGCTCCTCCCCCCAGCGGGGGGAGATCTTTGGCGGGCCGCATCAGCTCACCAGTTCGAACGGTTCGAGCCCCGACAGGCGCATGGCGCGCGGGCGCTCGGGGACGGCGCGCGGCTTCACGTCGGCGACGGCTTTCGCGATGGCGCGGATGTGGTCCGGCGTCGTGCCGCAGCAGCCGCCCAGGATGTTGACCAGGCCGCTGCCGGCCCATTCGCCGAGGAAGCCGGAGGTCTCGCCCGGGCCCTCGTCGTATTCGCCCATGGCGTTGGGCAGGCCGGCGTTGGGATAGGCGCCGATCAGGGTGTCGGCCACCCGCGCCAGCTCGGCCAGGTGCGGGCGCATCAGCTCGGCGCCCAGCGCGCAGTTCAGGCCCACGGCCCACGGCCTGGCGTGACGGATCGAGTTCCAGAACGCCTCGACCGTCTGACCCGACAAGGTGCGCCCCGAGCGGTCGGTGATGGTGCCGGAAATCCAGATCGGCAGCGGCTCGTAGCCCTGGTCCTCCAGGTCGAGGATGGCCTTGATCGCGGCTTTCGCATTCAGCGTGTCGAAGATGGTCTCGACCAGGAAGACGTCGACGCCGCCCTCGTGCAGGGCGCGGGCCTGCTGGGTATAGGCGTCGTAGACCTGGTCCCAGGTCACGCCACGGGCGGCCGGATCGTTGACGTCCGGGCTGATCGACAGGGTACGGTTCAGCGGCCCGATCGAGCCGGCCACGAAGCGCGGCTTGTCGGGCGTCTTCTCTGTCCAGCGGTCGGCGCTCTCGCGCGCCA
Source organism: Caulobacter sp. 17J65-9 (assembly GCF_010975005.1). Taxonomy (GTDB): domain Bacteria; phylum Pseudomonadota; class Alphaproteobacteria; order Caulobacterales; family Caulobacteraceae; genus 17J80-11. Next base: position 6,394 of record NZ_JAAIVC010000055.1, read on the forward strand.
GCTTCGCCGCCGCCAGGTTGATGTCGGTGACCGCGGCCTCCAGCGCGTAGTCGGCCTGGCTGATCGCGGTGGCGTTGAAGGTGTTGGTCGAGGCGATGTCGGCCCCGGCCTCGAAGTAGGCGTCGTGCAGGCCGGCCACGGCGTCCGGCCGGGTCAGGCACAGCAGGTCGTTGTCGCCCTTCAGCGGGTGCGGATGGTCGGCGAAGCGCGCGCCCCGGAAGTCCTCCTCCGACAGGCCCATGCGCTGGAACATCACGCCCCAGGAGCCGTCGAGGATCAGGATCCGCTCGCGGGCGGCGGCCTTGAGCGCGGCGATACGGTCGGCGCGGGTCATGCGTGAACCCCTTCGCGCACGCCCAGCACCCGGCAGATGGCGTAGACCAGGTCGGCGCGGTTGAGCGTGTAGAAGTGGAATTCGGAGAAGCCTTCCTCCTCCAGCCGGGCGCACATCTCCGCCGCCACCGAGCTGGCCAGCAGGCGGCGCGTGTCGGGATCGTCGTCCAGGCCGTCGAACAGGTTGGCCAGCCACTGCGGCACCGAGGCCTGGCAGCTCTCCGACATGCGGCACAGGCCGCGGAAGTTGGTCACCGGCATGATCCCCGGCACGATCGGGATGGTGATCCCGGCCGCCCGCGCCCGGTCGACAAAGCGCAGGAAGGCGTCGATGTCGAAGAAGAACTGGCTGATGGCGCGGGTCGCGCCGGCGTCGATCTTGGCCTTCAGCACGTCGAGGTCGTGGTCGATCGACGGGCTTTCCGGGTGCTTCTCCGGATAGACGCCGACGCTGATCTCGAACGGCGCGATGCGCGCCAGGGCGGCGGTCAGTTCGGTGGCGTTGGCGTAGCCGTCGGCCGGCGGCGCATAGACCCCGCCCACGCCCGTCCCGCCCGGCGGGTCGCCGCGCAGGGACACGATGTGGCGCACGCCGGCGTCCCAGTAGGCGCGCGCGACGTCGTCGACCTCGCCCTTCGACGCCTCGACGCAGGTCAGGTGGGCGGCGGGTTGCAGGCAGGTCTCGTCCAGGATGCGGCGCACGGTGCGGTGGGTGCGCTCGCGGGTCGAACCACCGGCGCCGTAGGTGACCGAAACGAAGGACGGGCCCAGCGGCTCCAGCCGCCGGATCGAATTCCACAGGTTGGCTTCGGCCTCGTCGGTCTTCGGCGGGAAGAACTCGAAGGAGACCTTCACCTGGCCGTGCTCGCGGCCGCCGGCGCGGGCGACGGGACCGAGCGGCGAGAGCAGCAGGGCGCGGGCGGCGGCCAGGCTCATGCGGCGCTCCTTTCGGCCTGGGCGCGCAGGCCGGTCCAGATCTTCACGGTCAGGCCCTCGCGGTCGGGGGCCAGTTCGACCGGCTCGACGCGGTCCAGGTCGGCCTCTTCCAGCCAGCGATCCATCTCGTCGTCGGCGAAGCCGAGGCGGCGGTGCTGGTGGTCGGTGCGCAGGAACTCCAGGGCGTGCGGCGCGAAGTCCACGACCAGCAGCCGGCCGCCCGGGCGCACCAGGCGCGCCGCCTCGGCCACCGCGGCGGCCGGGTCGGACAGGTAGTGCAGCACCTGGTGCACGACCACGAGGTCGGCGCTGTGGGCCGGCAGGCGGGTGGCGAAGATGTCGCCGTGGCGCAGCTCGACCTTCTCCAGGCCCGCGCGCGCGACGTTGGCGCGGGCGATGTTGAGCATGTGCTGGGAAAGGTCGAGGCCGACCGACATCTTGGCGCGACGGCCCAGCAGGGTCAGCATGCGGCCCGAGCCGGTGCCGAGGTCGACCACCCGATCGAACGTCCCCGGGCCGGCCGCATGGTCGATGGCCGCCTCCACCGCGTTTTCCGGCACGTAGAGCGAGCGGATCTCGTCCCAGCGGGGCGCGATCCGCTCGAAGTACTCCGCCGCCGAGGCTTCGCGCTCGGTGCGGACCTCCCCCAGGCGCTGGAAGTCGCGGTCGGGCTGGCCGTCGTCGTGCAGCAGATCCAGCACCGCGTCGGCCAGACGCCGGCGCGGGCCGTCCGTGGCGAGGCGGTAGAACACCCAGGCGCCGTCGGGGAATCGCTCGATCAGCCCCGCTTCGCTCATCAGCTTCAGATGCCGTGAAACGCGCGGTTGGCTCTGGTCGAGAATCCGCGACAACTCCATCACCGACAGCTCTTCGGCCGCCAGCAAGGCTAGGATGCGCAGGCGCGTAGGCTCGCCAGCGGCGCGCAGGACTTCGACGGCTTCGTCAGCATTCAGGCTCATGGGCCATATAAAGATATCTTTATATGGTTATGGCAAGCGGAAACGCGCGCCTGTGAAGGCGTTTGCGCGCGCTTCGATCCGGAAATCCCGCTGACCGACATCCCGACCGCGCGGCCGCGGGTTGATGCGCGACAGGCGATGGAGCGCGTCATGGACAAACCGGTCTGCGTGGTGGTCGGCGTGGGCGAAGGCAACGGCGCGGCCCTGGCCCGGCGCTTCTCCGACGACGGCTATGCGACGGCCCTGCTGGCGCGGGGGCTCGACTACACCACCGCGCTCGCCGCCGAGCTTCCCGACAGCAAGGCCTACGCCTGCGACGTCGGCGAGGCGCGCGCCGTGGGCGAAGCCTTCGCCGCCATCCGCCACGACCTCGGCGAGCCGGCGGTGCTGGCCTACAACGCCGGCTCCGGCGTCTGGGGCTCGGCCGAGGAGATCTCGCCCGCCCAGTTCGAGGCCGCCTGGCGGGTCAACGCGCTGGGCCTGCTGCTCTGCGCGCAGCAGGTGACTCCGGCGATGAAGGCGAAGGGCGCGGGCGCGATCGTCGTCACCGGGGCCACCGCGTCTCGCCGGGGCGGGATCAAGACCGCGGCCTTCGCGCCGGCCAAGGCGGCCCAACGCAGCCTGTGCGAGTCGCTGGCCCGGCGGCTGTGGCCGGCCGGGATCCACGTCGCCGTCATCATCGTGGACGGCGTGGTCGACCTGCCGCGCACCCGCGCCGCCATGCCGGACAAGCCGGCGTCCTTCTTCGTCCAGCCCGACGACGTGGCGGCGAACGCCGCCTGGCTGGTCGCCCAGCCGCGCTCGGCCTGGTCGTTCGAGATCGAGGCGCGGCCCTTCGGCGAGACCTGGTGAAGAAAAGGGCGGGAACCGCGAGGTCCCCGCCCTCCAGACTGGGGTCGGCCCGGCGCTCAGCCCCAGTGCCAGTCGTCGACCTTCACCATCGAACTCAGGGCCACGTTCTTCAGCGTGACCGTCTCGCCGGTCGTGAAGCTGAACACCGTGTCCAGCCCGACCTGGGCTGCCGTGGGCGCGGCCACGTGGCCCTGGTAGGCGCTGAAGTCCAGGTCGTCGTCCGTGCCGCCGGCCCTGAAGTTGAAGATGGCGTCTTTGCCCGAGCCCGGCGCGAAGACGAACAGGTCGTCGCCGGCCCCGCCGTCCAGGACGTCGTTGCCGCCCAGGCCCTCGATCCGGTCGTTCCCGCCCAGGCCGTTGATCCGGTCCGAGCCCGCGGTCCCGACCAGGTTGTCCGCCCCTTCGGTGGGCGTCGCGGTCGGGGTGGGAGTCGGCGTCGGAGTCGGGGTGGGTGTCGGCGTAGGCGTAGGCGTCGGCGTGGGCGTGGGCGTGGGCGTCGGCGTGCCGCCGCCGTCGGCCGCGCCCCAGTGCCAGTTGTCGATCTTGGTCAGCGCCGACATGGCGACGCCCTTCAGCGTGACCCGGTCGCCGTTGGTGAAGTCGAACACCGTGTCCGCGCCGGACTGCGACACGCTCGGCGAGAGGCCCGAGGACTGATGGCCGCTGAAGTCCAGCCGGTCCTCAGCGTTCTTGAAGTTGAAGATGGTGTCCTGGCCGGAGCCGGCGGCGAACAGGAACACGTCCTTGCCCGCGCCGCCGTCCATCAGGTCGTTGCCGCCGGCGCCGGTGATCCGGTCGTCGCCGCCCAGGCCGTTGATCCGATCCGCGCCGCTCGTGCCGACCAGGATGTCGCTCCCCTCGGTCGGGGTCGGCGTAGGTGTCGGAGTCGGCGTGGGTGTCGGCGTGGGCGTAGGCGTCGGGGTCGGAGTCGGAGTAGGCGTCGGAGTGGGCGTCGGAGTCGGCGTGGGTGTCGGCGTAGGCGTCGGGGTCGGCGTCGGCGTCGAGCCGCCCCAGTGCCAGTCGTCGGTCTTCGCCAGGGACGACATGGCGACGCCCTTCAGCGTGACCTTGTCGCCGTTGGAGAAGCTGAACACCGTGTCGGCGCCCGACTGGGTCACCGTCGGGGCCAGGCCCGCGCCCTGGTGGCCGCCGAAGCTCAGCTGGTCCTCCGCGGCCTTGAAGTTGAAGATGGTGTCCTGGCCCGAGCCCGTGGCGAACAGGAACTGATCGCGCCCGGCGCCGCCGTCCATGATGTCGTTGCCGCCGCCGCCGGTGATGTGGTCGTCGCCGCCCAGGCCGTTGATGCGATCCGAACCGGTCGTGCCGATCAGGTTGTCGGCGCCCTCGGTCGCCACGAGGTTCGGCGTGGGCGTCGGCGTGGGGGTCGGCGTCGTCGAGGCCTCGGCCGCGCCCCAATGCCAGTTGTCGATCTTCGCCAGGGTCGACAGAGTCACGCCCTTCAGCGTGACCCGGTCGCCGTTTGAGAAGCTGATCACCGTGTCGGCGCCCACCTGGCTGGCGGTCGAGACCAGGCCCACGGCCTGCTGGCCGACGAAGTTCAGGCCGTCTTCGGCGCCGTTGAAGCCCTCGATGGTGTCGCGTCCGGAGCCGAGCGCGAACAGGAACTGGTCCGCGCCGGCGCCGCCGTCCATCAGGTCGTCGCCCGCGCCGCCGGTCAGCCGGTCGGCCCCCTCGCCGCCGTCCAGAGTGTCGTTGTCGGCCCCGCCGTCCAGCACGTCGGCGCCGCCGCCGCCGAACAGGGTGTCGTCTCCGCCCAGGCCGCTGAGGCTGTCGCCGCCGGCGCCGCCGGCCAGCAGGTTGGCCAGACCGTTGCCGGTCAGGGCGGCGGCGTTGGTCCCGATGTGGCGGAGGTTCTCGACGTTGTCGGAAAGCGTGTAGCTGGCCGCGGTCGAGAACACCGTGTCGACGCCGTTGGCGGCGAGCTCCTGGACGATGTCGGCGGTGTTGTCGACGAAGTAGGAGTCCGCGCCCGCGCCGCCGATCAGGGTGTCGACCCCGGCTCCGCCGTCCAGCCGGTCGTCGCCCGCGCCGCCCTGGATGCGGTTGACTAGCGCGTTCCCGGTGGCGCTGAACGGCCCGGCCCCGGTGAAGATCAGGTTCTCGACATTGTCGGGCAGGACGTACTCGGCCAGCGCCGTGCGCACGACGTCGGCCCCCTGCCCCGACGCCTCGGTGACCACGTCGTCGAGGCTGTCGACCACGTAGGTGTCGTCGCCGAGCCCGCCGATCATGGTGTCGGCCCCGGCGCCGCCGTCCAGGAAGTCGTTACCGGCCCCGCCGTCGAGCCGGTCGTCGCCAGCGTTCCCGCTCAGCGTATCGGCGCCGCCGAGGCCCGACGCGTCGTCGTCGCCCGCCGTGCCGCTGAAGGGGTCGGGCCCGCTGCCGCCGACGAACAGATCGCCGACCACGCCGGTGGCGGCCGAGGCGACGTGCTCCACCGTGCCCCGGTCGTCGGTGTAGGTGGCGACCACGCGCAGCTGGCGGCCGACCTGGCCCTGGCCGGGCGAGAAGGCCGCGCCGGCGCCGCCGGGAATGTCGGTCCAGGTCGCGCCGTCCAGCACCTGCCACTGGTAGGTGAAGGCGGCGTTGGCCACGCCGTCGGGGTCGGTGATCCCAAGCGCCGAGGCGTTCAGGGCCTTGCCCTCCGTCGGCGTCGTGTCGCTGACCAGCGGCAGGCCTGACGGCGCGTCGTTGACGTTGGCCACCACCGCGGTGGGGGCGGAGGTCACGCTCTCGCCGGCCCCGAGGTTGTCCTCGAAGAAGGCCATCACGCGCAGCCGCGCACCGACATGGCCCTCGCCCGGCAGGAAGCTGGCGCCCTCGCCCACGTCCAGCCAGATGTTCGGGGCGGTCTCCATCTGCCAGACGAAGCGCAAGGTGCCGGGCGCGATGCCGTTCGGATCGGTGAAGGCCTGGGTGGCGGTCAGCAGCTGGTCCTCGGTCGGGGCCGTGCTGCTGAGATTGATCGTCCCGGTGGGCGCCTTGTTGGAGGTGATCAGCACCAGCTGGTCGGCGAACTGCCAGCGCTCGATGTTGCGCAGGGTGTCGGCCCCGTCGGCCAGGGTGCCGCGCGCATGGATGATGGTGGTGGTGCCGTCGCCGTTGTTGATGATGTCGTAGTTGGCCCGCACGTCGGAGAAGACCGCGGTGTCCACGTCGGTGTCGGCCGCCGCCGTGAGGATCTCGCGGATGATCTGGCCGCCGGCCGAGCGCGAGGTCAGCCGCACGTTCAGCCAGGCGTCGCCGTCGATGAAGTCGTCGCCGCCGCGGCCCTCGATGATGTCGCTGCCGGCGCCGCCCAGGATGATGTTGCCGCCGTCGAAGAATGCAGCGCCGCGAAGCAGCGTCTGCAGGCCGTTGATCAGGCTGGTGTCGAACAGCGCGTTCGTCAGGCCGGCGCCGGTGGGGGTGTTGAGCTCGACGGCGGTGACGTTGTCGCCCCGCAGCACGTCGTCGAAGCGCGATCCGGACAGGCCCTCCACCTCCTGGAAGCGGTCCAGCAGGGCGTCCGGCGAGCCCGGGGGAACGACCACGTTGGCGCGCACGGTCAGGTCGACGGTGAGGCCGCGCGTGTCGTCCTTGTAGGTGATCCAGTCGTAGCCGGTGCGCCCCATGTGACGGTCGGCGCCTTCACCGCCGACGAAAATGTCGTCGCCGTGCTCGCCGTCCATCTTGTCGGAGCCGGAGCCGCCGATCAGCACGTCGTCGCCGCCCATGTTGCTCAGCGCCAACAAGGCCCCGTTGTCGCCGACGATGCCGTCGCCCTGGCCGCCACCTTCGATCCAGTCGTCGCCTTCGTTGCCGGTGACCTCGTCGGTGCTGTCGCCGGCGATGATGATGTCGTCACCCCCGCCGCCGAAGAGCTCGTTCGGATCCGAGCCGCCGTTGAGGAAGTCGTCGCCGAACCCGCCGAGGATCAGGTCCAGCCCCGGCCCGCCGTTGATGGTGTCGTTGCCGTCGCCGCCCTTGATCGTGTCGTCGCCGAAGGAGTCGGTGATGACGTCGTCTCCGGCGCCGCCGATGATCGAGTCGTTGCCGGCCCCGCCCTCCAGGATGTCGTTCCCGTCGTCGCCCCAGAGGGTGTCGTCGCCTTCGCCGGAGATCAGCCGGTCGGCGACGTCGGTGCCGCCCATCACCACGTGGTCGACGCCGGTGTAGCGGATGCCGCCGGACACCTGGACGACCTCGCCCGACGGCCAGGTGGACGGGTCGCTGCGCTCGATCGTGTGGGTCGGCGTGGAGAAGACGTTGAACGGCAGATGCTTGGTGTCGGTGTTGCGCATCACCAGCTCGGCGAAGGAGTTCTCCTCGAGCTGGGTGAGGAAATTGAGGCCGGCCGTTCGCGACAGGTAGTAGAGCCGATCGCCGTCCTGCAGCTTCTCCATCTGTGTTTCGAACACGAAGTTGAAGGTCGAGCCCAGCAGCCCCCCGAACGGCGCCTGCTTCTCGGCCAGGCCGCCGACCCAGAAGTCCACGTCGTCCAGCCCGGTGGTCGTCACCCCGCCGGGCGTGCTGGCCCAGGTGCCGGTGCTGTTCAGGAAGTCGATCGCGTCGCCCGGCGCGTTCGCCCCGCCCAGCACGATGTCGGCGGCGGCCGCGCGCTTGTCGGCCAGGGTCATGGCCCCGGTGATGGTCGGGTGCAGGCCGTAGGCGGCCAGGAAGTTGATCAGCGATTCAGGGTGCCGGATGCCCAGGCCGAAGTCGGCCCAGCTCTCGTAGGGCCGGAGCGCGGAATCGCCGCCGGTGCCCTCGAAGAACTCGCGCCGCGCGGCGTTCAGCGAGGGAATGCCGGTGTCGCGGCCGCGCGCGATGTTGATGGTCGCCAGGTCCAGCGGCAGGCCCAGCAGATTGTTGCGGAGCGCGCCGGTGACGAACTCGTCGATCTCGTTGCCGACCTGGCGGGTCATGCCGCGCACGACGGCGCCGGCCGCTTCTGCGGGGGTCGCGCCGCTGGCGGCGAACTCCAGCGGATTGAGGAAGGCCTGGATCAGCCCGATGTCGTTGTCCGTCCCGTCGGCGTTCGTCCGCGCGATCGTCTCGGTCAGCATGGTGTGGCCGAAGCGATAGACCGTGTGGGCGAACTCCGCGACGATCGCCGGATCGATGTCGGTCTGGTAGGAGTCGAAGACGTTCACCGCCGGCTGCACCTTGCGGGCGAACTCCTCGAACACGAGGTGCTGGTACTGCATCTCGGTGCCGAAGCGCGCGGATTGGAACAGGCGCTCGCCGTTCCACTGCAGGCCGGCGATCTCCTCGGCGGTGGTCGGGAAGTCCGCCGGACCGGTCCCCGGGATCAGCCACTGGTCCAGGAACGCCAGATCGTTGGTGGCGAGCACCACCTCCTTGACCTGCTCGACCAGGTGGTTGTGCTCGGAATGGAAGACGTGGTGGACGGTGGTCAGGCCGATGTTTTCGTTCCCGCGCCCGTCGCCGGTGATGTAGTGCGCGTCCAGCAGCTCGTCGTCGTAGAAGCCGGGCGGCGGCGGCGCGTCAGGCGCGTTGACCGCGTCGTCGAGGTCGGCCTGCAGCATGTTGCCGTTGCTGTCGCGCGGGGCGGCCGCGTGGGCGATGTCGTCCAGGAACGAGTGGCCGGTGCGCACGGCGGTTTCCGTGCCGATCGGCGCGGTCGGGTCTCCCTCGACCAGGCCCGTGGTGGTGACCAGCTGGACGAAGCCGTGCTCGCCGCGCAGGAAGCGGCCGTACTCGTCGGTGGCCAGCAGGGGCACGTTGGTCACGTCGGCGTCGGTCAGGGTGACGCCCAGCAGCTTTTCCGCCTGCGCCTTCACCACCGCCCAGGTGGCCAGGCCGCCGGTCAGCACGTCGTCGTCGGTGAAGTATTCGCCGTCCACCCCTGCCTGGCGGTTCTCAAGCAGCTTGCCGGTCGCCTGCGGGTGGCCGTCGGCGTCCAGCGCGTATTCGCGCAGGAACACCTGATGCGAGGCGTGCGAGGTGTAGGTCTGGTTCTGGTCCACCCACGGGGTCGTGGTGTTGGTGTGCTCGTGGATGTCGTCCGCAGTGCCGAGGATGTTGTCCGGCCCCGGCAGGTTGGTCGCGCGGGTCAGCACCATGAAGTTGGTGTGGCTGTCGTCCGCGTTGCCGGGGATGTGGTCCGGCCCGGCGTCGTAGAGCGGGTCGTCCGGCTTCAGCGGGATAAACACCGTGCCGCCGCCCTTGGTGACCAGGTCCAGGCCGTGGTCGAAGAACTGGCCGAACAGGGTGAACCACGAATTGAACGGGGCCGAGAGGCCGGCGTCGGGCGCGACGTTGGGGATCAGCCCGTCGTGGTCCGGGTCGGCGGCGGCGGCGGACGGATTGGTCCGCCAGTCCTGGTCGACGATCAGGTTGCTGATGGTGCGCGGCTGGGAGTCGACCACCAGCCCGCCGGGCTGGGCGTAGCTGGTCGGCATGGCCGGCGCGTCGCCCGGGCCGTCCGGATCGAAGGTCTCGCCCGGACGGAAGTTCGGCGTGGTCAGGCGCGGAAAGACTTGGTCGGCCGCGCCGTAATTGCTCTGGCCCGCGATCAGGTTGTTGAACGTGCCGTCGACGGTGCGCAGGCCGAGCGGCTGGGACGGATCGGTGATCAGATCCGGCAGGGGCGTGCCGGCGGCGTTGGCCTCGGCGATCTGGATCTGCTGCAGGATGAATTCGAGGTCGGAACGGACCAGCTGTACCATTGTGCTGCGCTCTCTTGTCGGATTGGAACGGAAGCGTTCCGCCCGCCAGAGCTGCACGCGGCGTTGGTCAGAACCCGTACGTTAAAGCATCGGTGAACACCTCTGCTGAAGCCGCTTAGGATGCGGAGCTGTATTCTCGCTCGCTATATCTCCAAGCGTAAAACCCCTGCGGACTGACCTGACAGTAAGTTGCAGGACAAAGCTCGGCTGACACCGGGATCATGGCGAAGATTACTGGGACCGACCTAGGTTTGCGCCCAACCGTCGCCGAACGCAAAAGGGCGGGAGCCCTGAGGTTCCCGCCCCGCCGCGACCGGGATTTCCCCCGGTCGATCAGTCCTGGTCGATCAGCTCCAGTGCCAGTCGTCGACCTTCACCAGGGAGCTCAGGGCCACGGTTTTCAGCGTGACCGTCTCGCCGGTCGAGAAGCTGAACACCGTGTCCGCGCCGACCTGGGCCACCGTGGGCGCGGCGACGTGGCCCTGGTAGGCGCTGAAGTCGAGGTCGTCGTCCGCGCCGCCGGGCTTGAAGTTGTAGATGGTGTCCTTGCCTGAGCCCGGCGCGAAGACGAACAGGTCGTCGCCCGCCCCGCCGTCCAGCACGTCATTGCCGCCCAGGGCCTCGATCCGGTCGTTTCCGGCCAGACCGTTGATCCGGTCCGCCCCGGCCGTGCCGACCAGGTTGTCGTCGCCCGGCGTGGGCGTCGCGGTCGGAGTCGGCGTGGGCGTGGGTGTCGGCGTAGGCGTCGGAGTCGGAGTGGGCGTGGGCGTGGGCGTGGGGGTCGGCGTGGACGCGCCGTCCGCCTGGCCCCAGTGCCAGTCGTCGATCTTGGTGATCGCCGACATGGCCACGCCCTTCAGGGTGACCTTGTCGCCGTTGGTGAAGCTGAACACCGTGTCCGCGCCGACCTGGGCCGCGACCGGCGCCGGGCCGGAGCTCTGATGGCCGGCGAAGTTCAGGCCGTCCTCGCCCGGCTTGAAGTTCCAGATGGTGTCCTGGCCGAAGTTGGCGCCGAACAGGAACTGGTCCCGGCCCGCGCCGCCGTCCATGACGTCGCTCCCGCCGCCGCCGGTGATGTGGTCGGCGCCGGCCAGGCCGTTGATGCGGTCCGCGCCCGAGGTGCCGACCAGATTGTCGTCGCCGGCCGTCGCGTTGAGGTTGGGCGTCGGCGACGGGGTCGGGGTCGGCGTGGGTGTCGGAGTCGGCGTCGGGGTGGGTGTCGGCGTCGGGGTCGACGTCGTGACCTTGAAGATGTCGTCCGGCAGGTTGGTCAGGCCGGTGTTGCGGGCGATGATGTCGGAGAACTCCTGCCCCTTGATCAGGCCGAGCAGGTTCGTGTCCTTCAGCCGGTCCAGATAATAGAACCGGTCGCCGTCCTGCAGCCGGTCCAGCTGCTCCAGGAAGACGTAGGAGAAGGTCGAGCCCAGCTGGCCGCGCTCCGGCCTCTCAGCCAGGCCGCCGATCCACAGGTCGACGTCGTTGACGTCGGCGTAGACCGACTTGAACAGCGGCAGCAGCGACGGGTCGCGCAGCGCCGCGCCGAACTCCTCCCAGTTGGCGTAGGGGCGCATGTGACTGTCGCCCTTGCCCTCGTCGACGCCGAAGTTCGAGGCCTGGCCCTGCTGGGCCAGCCGACTGCCGTTCTCGAAGATGTAGCGGCGCACGTCGTTGAGCGACATCAGCCCGACCTCGCGGCCGCGGGCGATGTTCAGCGCGGCCAGGTCCAGCGGCACGCCGACCAGCTGGTTGCGCACGGCGTTGACCACGTTCTCGTCGATGGCCTGGTGGGCCACCTGCACGCTGCCGGAGATGATCGACCCGGTGCCCAGCGCCTTGAACTCGGCCGGGTTCAGGAAGGCGTCGACCAGCGACACCTCCTTCAACTGGCCGGTTGTCGGATCGACGAAGGGGATGGTCTCGTTCACCATCGAGTGGCCGACGCGATAGACCGCGTGCGCGAACTCCTCCGAGATCGTGGCGTTGACGTTGGGGTCGTAACCGCCGAAGCCGTGCTCGCCGCCGCCGTTGATGCCGCCGCCCAGCGCCTTGGCGAACTCGTTGAACACCACGCGCTGGTACTCGCCCTCGACGACGATCTTGGCCGCTTCGAAGATCCTGTCCTCGGTCCACTGCGGCTGACCGGCGGTCATGCCGCGGATCTGGTCGACCAGGGCGTCGTGCTCGCGGTGGAAGATGGTGTGCACCGGCGTCAGGCCGATGTTCTCGTTCACCCGTCCGTCACCGGCCACGTAGTGGCTGAGCAGCTTGGTCAGGAACGCGGTCGGCACGTTCGGGATGAACACGTTGGCGTCGCCGGCGATGTCGAGCAGCAGCGGATGGCCCGAGCCGCCGGCGTTGCGATAGTCGAGGAAGTGCGCGTCCGCGCTCAGGATCGACCAGCCGGCCGCGGCGCTGCCCGCCGCCTTGGCCGCGGCGATGGTCGAGGCCGACACCCCGTTGTTGAGCAGGATGTCCTCATAGGTCGGCAGGTTCTCGAACCCGGCCGCGTCGTGGCTGCCCGAGGCCAGCTTGGCGGTCTTGATCAGGTTGCCGTTGGCGTCGTGCAGCAGGTTGCCGTTCGCGTCGCGTTTGCTCTCGCGCAGGAAGAAGGTGATCCGCTCGTCCGAGCCGTAGGTCTGGTTCTGGTCGACGTAGGGCGAGGTCTTGTTGATGTGCTCGCGCGGGCTGTCGATGCCGGTGCCCGGGGCCGCCGCGCCGCGCGTCATGAAGATGTTCGGGCCGCCCGCCGACAGCGGGTCGCTCGGATCGACCGGGATGCTCAGCAGGAAGTTGTTTGGATCGCCCTGCGAGTCCCCGCGCAGGATGAAGTCCAGGCCGTGGTCGAAGAACTGGCCGAACGACATCAGGAAGAGGTTGCCCCCGAACGTGTTGGGGATGGCGTCGGCCGCCGTCTCCTGGCCGTCGCCGTTGATGTCCTCGCGGGCGATGACGTTGCTGACCACCCGCTCGTTGGGCAGGGCCACGCCGTTGCGGCCGGTTTCGTTCGGCGTCGATATGCCGTCGTCGTAGGCGGCCGGGGTCAGGCGCACGAACGGATTGTCGGCGGCCCCCCAGGTCGGGTGGGCGAGGTTGTTGCCCTCCCCGCTGACGTTGCGCACGCCGTTCGGGTTGGTCACTTGCTGGAAGAGGAAGTCGAGATCGCTTTGCCGCAAGGCAAGAGACGCGGTCGAGCCTGCCATCTGGCTACTCCACTGTGCAGCCCGCGCTTATGTGCGCCGTGCCGGCGGCGCGGGGCGCCGACAGACGTTGCCTCCAAGACGTCCGGAAAATTACTGGGCGCGCGACGGCGAAGCAGCGCCTTATTCACTCAAGCTGCAGCCCCACAGCCGATCTATACAGTAATAACCGAAACGCAATTCATTGAAGGCCGCTTTATACGTCCCCGCAAATGCGCACATTCACTCAGGTGAATTCCACCCAGTTTGACTACGTATACTTTGGGGAACACCAAACCGCCCGACGAAAAGCTTGTCGGCCAGCTTGGCGCCGTTGACAGGGGCGGGGGATCGACGATCAGTAACGACGGGTCCGGAGGGGAACGGTCCGATGAACTGGAAGACGACGGGGGCGGCCACGCTGGCGGCGGCGCTGGGGACGAGCGCGGCGTTGGCCCAGGAGGATCCGACCCGGGTGATGATGATCGAGGGGGCGCCAGGGTTGATGCTCTACGCCGCGCCGTCCTACCTGCCGGACGGCAAGCCGGTGGACCAGATCTACGTGATCAACCACAGCAAGCAGCGCTACTGCGTGCGCCTTGAGATCGCCATGCAGAAGTTCGTGCACGCCGACCACAAGGTCGTCGTCACCGCCTCGGCGCCGGGCGTGAACATGCGGATCAATCAGGTGAAATTCCTGATGCCGAAGAGCAGCTACCTGCCCAAATACCGGGCCACGCCCCTGCCGGACGGCGAGAGCTGGTCCTGGTGCAAGCAGGCGCTCAAGCAGATGCCCCCAGAGAAGACGCCGGGGAAGACGCCGGAGACGGCGCCGGCCGCGCCGGGAGCCTGAGCGCGACGTCGCGGGGCGACGTCAGCGGCGCTCGTAGAAGTCGACCGCCGCGTGGGCGGCCGCGTCGTAGGCCTCGAGCGCCGGCGCCGCCTTGGCCGTGCCGCCGCCGTTTCTCACGGTCAGGAAGTAATCTTCCCAATGGCGGTAGGCGACCTGGCAGAGCTTGTCCCGCTCCGCGTCCCGGTCGCCCGTCGAGAGGCGAAAGGTGCGGTAGTTCTCCCAGGAATAGCCGGTGCACGCGGTCTCGCGCGCGAGCCATTCGGTGCGACCGTCGTGCTCCGCCATGATCCGCGCCGCAGGATCGGCCGACGTCGCGGCCGCGGGCGTCGGCGCGGCGTAGGCGCCGGCCAGCGCGTCCCGCTCGATCTGGTCGGCGGAGGCCAGCATCTCGGCGATCTCCTCGGGCGGCAGCTGGCCGCGCATCTGCTCGGCAGTCACGCGCATCTGCCGCGCGATCTCCACCATCTGCGCCGTCGTGTCCGCCGACAGGGCCAGGGCGGCCGCCATGAAAAGCCCGATCATCTGCGTGCACCCCTTCTCTCGCCACGTCCCGCCGACGCCGGCGGGAGGCGCCCGGCGTCGAAGAACGCCGGTCCGTCAAATCGCGGCGACGCTAATGCAGGAAGAACGGCCGAGGGACAAGCCGCCGGCGCCGGCCGCCCCGGAAGCGTGATCGCGGCGCATCAGCGCCCCGGCGCCGCCGCCTGAGCCGGCTCGCCCGCGTCCTGCGGCTGGACCGCCTGCGCCTTGGCGGCCTCGCTCCGGCGGATGCGCGC
>NZ_JAAIVC010000056.1 GCF_010975005.1 Caulobacter sp. 17J65-9
GGCCAGCCGCTCGGCCCAGGCCACCGCCGCGCGGCCGCCCCAGGCGTCGGGCGGGGCGCAGAGCGGCTCGCGGCGGGGGCCGTCGCAGCGCCAGGCTTCGAAGTCGTAGAACGAGCCGCCGACATTGGTCAGCTCGGCCCCGCCGCCGGTCCCGTACAGCGACGCCGAAATGGCCGCGTCGCGCCCGGCCGGCAGGTTCCAGGAGCAGGCCAGCCGCACGCTGACCCCGCCCGCCAACGCCAGATCGGCGGTGGCGTAGTCCTCCACCACGGGACGCCCGCCGAGCGGCTCGCCGGCGGCGTAGAGGCGGCCGCGAACGGTCTCCACCGCCGGGAAGTCCAGCGTCCACAGGGCCAGGTCGACCAGGTGCACGCCCAGATCCATCACGCAGCCGCCGCCCGACAGCACGGGATCGTAGAACCACGGCTTGTCCGGCCCGTAGGCGTTGTGGAAGGTCAGGTCGGCGGCATAGACGCGGCCCAGGGCGCCCTCGCGGACCAGCTCGCGCATCCGCCGCGCGGCCTCGGTGAAGCGGTAGGACAGGTCGACCTCCAGCAGGCGGTCGGCCTTGCGGGCGGCCCCGACCACGGCGCGGACCTCGTCGGCGGTGCGGCCCAGCGGCTTCTGGCAGAACACGGCGCAGCCGGCGGCCAGCGCCTCGACCGCCTGCTCGGCGTGCAGCGCGCTGGGGGTGGCGACGACGATCCCGTCCAGGTCGAGAGAGAGCAGGGCGTCCAGCCCGTCGACCACTTCGCAGCCGGCCTGGCGGGCGGCCTGTTCGGCGGCCTCGGGCGACGCGTCGGCGACGGCGGCGGCCTCGACCACGCCTGAATCCAGCATGGCCCGCATGCGATGGCGCCCGATCCAGCCGACGCCGAGGAAGCCGACGCGGGTCATGCCTCCTTCTCCCCTTGTGGGAGAAGGACGGAGCCCGCGCCCCGGAGCCCCGGACCTGATCCGGGGCGTAGGGCTGCGCGGGAGGATGAGGGGTCTCGCGACATCTGGAGAAGCGGGCGCTCGGCGGCGTCGGACCGGAGAGGGCGGCGCGACCCCTCATCCTCCCGCGCAGGCCTCCGCGTGCCGCTCCGGCGCGCGGGACCCTCCTTCTCCCTCAAGGGGAGAAGGGGCGCCACCACCACGCGGTCCCTCACAACGTCACCACCGCCTTCATGAACCCCTCGGGCCGGTCGCGCGCGGCGTTGAGGGCGTCGTCGAGGCGCTCCAGTGGATAGGCGTGGGTGAGCAGCGGGTCTGGATCCAGCCGCCCGGACGCCACCGCCTCCACCGCCTCGCGCAGGCCGCGCACGGCCACGGCCGGATCACGTTCGTGGGCGTTGATCACGTCGAAGCCGCGCCAGTTCCACAGCTGCATGTTCACCTGGCGCGGGCCGTCCTGGTGGTAGCCGGCGATCACCAGCCGGCCCCCCTCGCGGGTCAGTTCGGCGGCCAGGTCCAGCGGCCATTGCTTGCCGGCCGCCTCGATGACGCGGTCGCAGAACACCCCGCCGGTCAGCTCGCGCACCTGCTCGATGACGGTGTGGCGCCCTTCCATGCCGAACGCCTCGACCGCGCCCATGGCCCGCGCCGTCTTCAGCGCGCCCGGCCGCCGTGAAATGGCGATCACCCGCGCGCCGGCCTCAGTGGCCAGCCGGGTCAGCACGGCGCCGAGATAGCCGACGCCGACGACAGCCACGGTCTGGCCGGGCTGGATGTCGGCGCGGCGGAAGATGTTCATGGCGCAGCCCAGCGGCTCGCCGGGGAATGCGCGTCCGTCCAGGCTGGCCGGCAGGGGCACGACGGCGCCGGCCTCGGCCAGGTCGTATTCGGCGTAGGCGTTGTAGCTGAGCGCGGCGACCCGCTGGCCGGGCTTGAGGCCGTCCACGCCGTCGCCGACCGCGTCGATCACGCCCCAGCCTTCGTGGCCCAGCGCGCCCGGCGCGGTCGGAAACTCCATCCACGGCGGGCCTTCCCAGGGCGTCAGGTTCGACGCGCACACGCCGCAGCCTTCGAGCTTGAGGCGCACCTGGCCGGGGCCGGGCTCGGGCCTGGGCACGCGGGCGGTGTGCAGCTTGCCCGGCCCGGTCAGCACCGCCGCGCGCATGGTCCCTGCCTGCGCCTGCGCCTGCGCCCCGTCCATCGCCGCTCTCCCTCGCCGTGCGAGGGGGAACCGTGACGGTGGGGGGATTGTTCGAAAAACGAGCAATTATCTCGTCATCCCGGCCGCAGGTCCGCGCAGCGGGCCGGAGAGCCGGGACCCAGCAAGCTCGCGATCAACGCTGCGATCGCGGGCTGCAACCAGCGCGGCGCTTGCTGGGTCCCGGCTCTCCGCTGCGCTGCGCTCCGCTGCGGCCGGGATGACGGATTTTAAGAATGCGGCGGCGTCACGAGCCAGGCGCTGTCGGTCTCGTGGAACCAGCCGTCGGACAGGTCGCGCCAGTCCTGATTGTCAGCCTCGATCAGGGCCAGCTTCCACTTGCGCAGCCAGCGTTTGACCTGCTTCTCGCGCGCGATCGCAGGGGCCATGGCCTCGTGCGGCTCGAACCAGACTAGGCGGGTGCAGCCGTACTTTCGCGAGAAGCCGTCGTAGGCGCCCTGCTTGTGCTGCAGCATCCGCAGGCCGAGATCGCTGGTCACGCCGGTGTAGAGCGTGCCGTTGCGCTCGCTGGCGACGATGTAAACGGCGATCAGAGAATAGCGCTCAGCCATCTTCCTTCTGTCACCCCTTCGGCCGGGTGAACTCCGCCTCGATCTGCATCTGCACTTCGTCGCTCACCCCGAAGGTCGAGCCCTTGGCCGGGATGCCCGCGCTGATCCCGAAGTCCGATCGGTTCAGCGATCCCGTGGCCGAGAAGCCGATGCGCGCGCCGGACGGGTCCATGGCGTGGCTGGCGTAGCCGCCGTTGTACCTGGCGTTCAGGGTCACGGGCCTGGTCACTCCGTGCAGGGTCAGGTCGCCGGTCACCTCGGCGGTGTCGGGGCCGGTCGGTTCGACCTTGGTCGTGCGGAAGCTGATGGCCGGATAGCGGGCGGCGTCCAGCCAGTCCGGCCCGGTCAGCTGGGCGTCGAAGTCGGGCTCGGGCAGGGGGTAGTCGGTCTCCAGCGAGCGCGGATCGACCGTGGCGTTCACCCGCGAGGCGGCCGGGCTCTTCGGGGCCAGCTCCAGCGTCGCGTCCAGCCTGGTGAAGCGGGCGGTGTAGTGGGACATGCCTAAGTGATTGACCCGGAACACCAGCGAGGCGTGGGCGGGGTCCAGCTTGTAGGTCCCGGCCGGGACGTCGGTCTTCACCGGCTCGGGCGTGCGGTGGCA
The DNA here is from genome assembly GCF_010975005.1 of Caulobacter sp. 17J65-9. Lineage (GTDB taxonomy): Bacteria > Pseudomonadota > Alphaproteobacteria > Caulobacterales > Caulobacteraceae > 17J80-11. The sequence continues at coordinate 3,308 of NZ_JAAIVC010000056.1, forward strand.
GGCGCCGAGCGCCAGCACGGCGGCGGCGAGCAGGAGCGGGCGGGCGGCGGGCATGAGCGATCTCTCCAGGTGAGGCGACTGAAAGACGTCGTGGGAGGCTTCAGTCCGACAGTCTCGGTGGGGCGAGGGGCCGCCTCACGACAGCCCCTGAAACGGCCCCTCAGGCCGCCGCCGTTTCCGCCTCCAGCGCCCGGCCGAGCGCGTCGAGCAGCTCGCGGGTGCCCTCTTCGCGCAGGCGCGGGTTGTCGAAGCCGTCGAGGAAGGCGCCCTGTTCGGTCAGGATCAGGCGCGTGCCGGCGCCGTCCGGCTTGAACTGGAGCGTCGCCACCGAAACCGAGATGCGCGTCGTGTCCAGGTGCATCTCGTAGGTCGAGACGATCCGCTGGTCCGGCACGATGTCCTGGAAGGTGGCCAGGTAGTGGTGCACCGTCCCGCCGGCCGGGCCGCCGCTGATGCGCTCCTGGCCGCCCTCGCGGAAGTCCATTTCATACGGACCGCTCGCCCAGTCCTCGGGGCCGCCGAACCAGCGGCGCTTTTTGACCGGGTCGGCGAAGGCGGCGAACACCCGGGCCGGCGCGGCCGGATAGGTGCGCTCGATCGTGAAGGTGGCGTGGGTGACGTTGCGTTCGGTCATGGCGGTTTGCTCCTTCATCCGTTCAGGTCGTCGTCGCCGGCCAGGAAGTCGCCCAGCCGGTCGAGCCGCCGCTCCCAGCCGGCGCGGCGCTCGTGGATCCAGCGTTCGGCCAGGCTGAGCGCCTCGGGCTCCAGCCGGCAGGTGCGCACCCGTCCGACCTTCTCGGTGCGCACCAGGCCGCCGGCTTCCAGCACCTGCACGTGCTGCAGGACCGAGGGCAGGGACATGGCCAGGGGCTGGGCCAACTCGCCGACCGAGGCCGGCCCGTGGCCCAGGCGCTCGACCATGGCCCGTCGGGTCGGGTCGGCGAGGGCGTGGAACAGCTGGTCGAGGTTCGGTTGGTTAGGCATGTGGCTAAGTATTTCGCCGCGGCGGCCGACGTCAAGGGATGGTTTGGCGAATGCCTAAGTTTTCTCGGGGTCGCGGACGCAAAAAATAGTAGACCGACGGTGTCGGAAAGCGCGCGGCTGGTACGTTCCTTCGGCCGACAGTCGAAATCAGAGGACCCGCCCCATGCAGCAGATCCACCCCTTCCTGTGGTTCGAAGGCCAGGCCGAAGAGGCCATGAACTTCTACGTCTCGATCTTTCCGAACTCGAAGGTGCTGAAGGTGCTGCGCTACGGCGAGGGCGGGCCGGGGCCGAAAGGCGAGGTGATGCTCTGCGTGTTCGAGCTGGACGGCCAGGTGTTCAACGCCCTGAACGGGCGGCCGCCGGGCTTCGGCTTCACCGACGCGGTCTCCTTCACGGCCAACTGCGAGACGCAAGCCGAGGTCGACCACCTGTGGGACGCCCTGGTCGCCGGCGGTGGCCAGCACAGCCAGTGCGGCTGGCTGAGGGACCGGTTCGGCGTCGCCTGGCAGGTCACCCCGATCCAGATCCGCGACACCGTCGGCGGCTCGGACCCGGCCGGCGCCCAGCGGGCCATGCAGGCGATGATGCAGATGACCAAGCTCGACATCGCCGCCCTGGAGCGGGCGTACGCGGGCGGCTAGAGCGGCGGGTTCCTCAAAGATCGTCACCCTCGGGCTTGTCCCGAGGGCCCAGACCTCCGGTGCGCGAAGGCGTCAGGGCTGAGTGCGCGCTGAACGCTGGGCCCTCGGGACAAGCCCGAGGGTGACGATTGGTGGGCCGCCGGGGAGGATGTTTACGCCGTAAGCAATCATGTGTACGGTGTACGCATGACCGCACGCGACCGCCTGTTCGCCGCCGCCCGCGAGCTCTTCGAAAGCGAAGGGCTGGAGGGGCTGTCGATCCGCGAGGTCGGCCGTCGCGCCGGCATGTCGGCCATGGCCATCTACCGGCACTTTCCCGACAAGGAGGCCCTGGTCGACGCCTTGATGGACGACGGCTTTCAGGCCTGGGAGACGATCGCGCTGGCCATCGACGCCGACGATCCGGTCGCGTGGCTGCGCGCGCTGATCGGCGCCTACCGCGACTTCGCGCTGGAGCAGCCGCACAAGTTCGACGCCACGTTTCTGCTGCCGGCCCGCAAGGCGCGCACCTTTCCCGAGGACGCGGACCGCTCGCCGGTGTTCGGCCGGATCATGGCGCGGGTCGAGGCGGCGCAGGCGCAAGGCCGGATGCGGCCGGCGGCTTCGCTGGACGTGGCGCTGTTGCTGTCGGCCCTGGCCCAGGGCCTGGTGTCCATGCAGCGGGCCCGGCGGTTTGGGAGCGAGGCGCAGTTTCGCGCCAGCTATGACGCGACCATGGCGCAGGCGTTCGAAAGTCTTCTGACAAATCAAACGGCTGGGGTGGGGTGATGAAGCTTGTTCTGAAGCTGCTCGGCGGCGCGCTGGCGCTCGTCGTCCTGGCCGCCGCCGGCCTGGCCGCGAGCCTGGTGCTGAGCGCGCGCACGCCGAAGACGCCGGTCGGCGTGACCCGGGTGCTGGCCCCCGATCCGGGCCATGCGGGCGTCCCGGTGACGCTGTACTACCCGACCGAAGCGAAGCCGAAGCTGACCTGGATGGGCACTAGCTTCGCGCGGCTGGCCACGGGCGGGGCGGTGGCGCCCGGCGCCCACCCGCTGGTCGTGATCACCCACGGCACCGGCGCCGGCCCGGTCAGCCATATCGACACCGCCCTGGCCCTGGCCGAGGCCGGCTATGTGGTGGCCGCGCCCATGCACCCGGGCGACAACTTCCAGGACCAGAGCGCGGTCGGCACGGCCGCCTGGTTCCCCGACCGCGCCCGCCAGGTGGTGCGTGTGAACGACTATCTGCTGGGGTCGTGGAAGGACCACGCCCGGCTGGACCCGTCCCGGGTGGGCGTGTTCGGCTTCTCGGCCGGCGGCACGACGGCGCTGATCGTGGCCGGCGGCACGCCCGACCTGGCCGGCGTCGCCACGCACTGCCGCCAGGCGCCGGAGTTCGCCTGCCAGCTGATGAAGCCGGACCTGACCGCGCCGCAGACCTGGGCCCACGACCCGCGCGTGCGCGCCGCGGTGGTGGCGGCGCCGGGCATAGGCTTCGCCTTCGCGCCGGACGGCCTGAAGGCCGTGACCGCGCCGGTGCAGCTGTGGACCGGCGCGGCGGACACCTCGGTGCCGACGGCCAGCAACGCCGGCTTGGTGCGCGACCAGCTGCCGGAGGCGGAGTTCCACACCGTCATGCGGGCCGGGCACTTCGCCTTCCTGGCCCCGTGCGGGCCGGCCGGCCTGCTGCTGCCGCCCATGCTGTGCCGCGACCCCAAGGGCTTCGACCGCACGGCCTTCCACAAGTCGTTCAACAAGCAGGTGGTGGCGTTCTTCGACCGGACGCTGGGGGCGCTGGCGCCCTAAGCCTGCGACACCACCACGATCAGGTTGACCGCCAGGGCGACCAGCACGGTGTTGAAGAAGAACGACACCACTCCGTGGGCCAGCGTCAGGAACCGCATCGACGTGGTCTCGACGCTGGTGTCTGAGACCTGGGCGGTCATGCCGACCGTGAAGGAATAGTAGAGGAAGTCCATCGCGCCGGGCTCCGGCGTGCCGGGGAAGTTCAGGCCGCGCACCGGCTGGTGCGGCTCGCCGTGGCTGAACGTGTAGTAGGCGTTGGCGTAGTGGAAGGCGGCGATCGTGTGCAGGGTCAGCCAGCCCAGCGGAATGCTGGCGATGGAGACGAGCAGCCGGAACAGGCCGGGCTTGGAGGGGCTGTTCAGCAGGGCGAACACCGCCCCCAGGCTGAGCGCGACGACCCCGACGGTGACCAGGGTGAGGATCACCGCGCCTTCGTCCTGGCGCCGCGCGCGGGCCATGAAGCTCTTGCCCGAGCGGGACATCAGCACGCTGATGCAGACTAGGTGGGCGACGTAGAAAACGTCGCCGGCCAGCACCAGCCGCAGCGCGTCGTCGTCCAGCGCCGGCGTCGCCCACCACGCCGCCACGCCAAGCAGCACCGACCCGTAGAACGGGGTGTGGCGGGTGAAGTGGGAGGTGAAGGCGCGCATGCGCCGAGCATGCGCGCGGCGGCGGGCGGGTCAAGGACGGCCTCTGTTGCGTGACTTCGTTCGGTCGGCCTACCAAAGGGACTGAACGGAGGGGACGGCGATGAAGCTAGGGCTGGCGCTTGCTGCGGCGGCGACGGGACTCTTTGCGGCCGAGGCCGCGTGGGCCGGGCCGTGCTACGACCTCGCCAAGGGCCAACCACGGGAGCTCACCGGCACGCTCGACTACGTCGTCTATCCGGGGCCGCCCAACTATGAGGACGTGCGTGCCGGCGATACGCCCGAGCCCTCTTACGTGCTGCGCCTCACGCGCCCGATCTGTCTGACGGGCGACGAGTTCGCGAACGAGGACCAGACGTTCTCGGCCGTGCAGCTGGTCGCGACCCAGGCCGTGCCCGGACAGACGTTGAAAGCCTATCTGCACCGGCAGGTGACGGTGGTGTTCGGCGACCGCATGGCCGCCACTACCGGCCACCACCACGAGCCGCTGGTGGCCTGGGCGGCGTCTGTGGCGCCGACGGCGCGGCCGATGGAGTTCACCGAGGAGTACGGCACGGCGGCCACGACGGTGCGGGCCTTCTACGCCGCCCTGAGCGACGGCCAGGGGGCGGCCGCGGCCGCGATGGTCGTGCCGGAGAAGCGCGCCGGCGGGCCGTTCTCGGCCGCCGAGTTGACGCGGTTCTACGGCGGCCTGAAGGAACCGATCCGGCTGGTCGACATCGCCCAGAGCGGACCGGCCGAATTTGTCGCCCATTACCGCTACGCCACGGGCAAACGGGTATGCGACGGGCGCGCGGTGGTGCGTACGGTGTCGCGCGACGGGCGCAATCTGATCCAGAGCATCCGCGCGCTGGACGGCTGCTGAGGCTGATCAGGCGGGGCGGCGGCGCCAACTTTCGGCGTCGGAGGGGGGAACTGATGTCTGGCCTGATCCTGGCGTTGAGCCTGGCCGCCGCCGCGCCCGCGGCACGCGCGCCGGACCTGGCGAAGCTGCAGGTGTTCGCGACCCTGGAGGTGCGGGACGCCTTCGACCCGACCGTGACGCGCCTGAAGATGGGGACGTTCGACGAGGACGCCGCCGGGACACCGACCTACTGGTTCGTCCGGGAGCAGCGTGATCGCAAGAAGCGGCTGATCCGGCGGGATGTCGCCGACAGCGGCGCGTGTCCGGGCGCGCTCGCGCCGCTGCAGGCGATGGAGCAGCTGCACCTGCCGTCGCCGGACGTGCCGGGCTTCGGCCGGGACGCCGACGTGACCGTCATGGACGGGGCCGACTACAGGCTCACTGGAACAGTTCGCCACAGCGACGGCCAGGACGGCGAGTTCATGATCCAGAGCAACGTGTTCACCCCGCTGGCGACGTGGAGCGACGACATGCTTCGCGCGCTCGAAGGCTGCTGGCGGCGGGCGTAGACCGACCCGCGTTTCTCCCTCCCCTTGAAGGGGAGGGAGAGGGGACCTCACTCCGCCGCCGCCTGCGCCTCGGCCTTGGCGGGCGCGCGCAGCACCGGGAGCGCGATCAGCAGGGCGATCACCCCGCAGGCCGCGATGGCGACGACCATCGGCAGGGGCGTGCCGTCGGCGAACAGGCCGGCCAGGGTCATCAGCAGGGCGCCGACCAGCAGGTGCGTCGCGCCCATCAGGGCGGAGGCGGCGCCGGCGATCTCGCCGTGCGCCTCCATGGCCAGGACCGAGGCGGTCGGCACGACCAGGCCGAGGAAGCCGAAGGCCACGAACAGCAGGGCCATCATCACCGGCAGTTGCTGGACGCCCAGAGCCATCACCACGGCCAACAGCACCAGACTGGCGGCCACGCCCATGGCGGCGGCGCGGGTGGTCGCGCCCATGCCGAAGCGGCGGGCCAGGCGGGCGTTGAACTGGGCCGCGCCGAAGAAGCTGACGGCGTTCAACGCGAAGCACAGGCTGTACTGCACCGGAGTGAGGCCGTAGGCGCTGGTCAGCACGAAGGACGATTGGGCCAGGTAGACGAAGAAGGCCGAGACGCCGACGCCGCCGATCAGGGTCAGGCCCATGAACTGCGGATCGACGATGAGCTGGCGGTAGGCGCCGACCGCGCCCGCCCAGCTGGAGCCGGCGCGGGCGTGCCGCGGCCGGGTCTCGCGCAGGGCGAACCAGGCCAGGCCCAGCGCCAGCATCGACAGCACCGCCACGGTCCAGAACACCGCCCGCCAGCCGATCGCGTCGATGATCCAGGCGCCGGCCAGCGGCGCCAGGATCGGCGAGATGCTGACCACCAGCATCAGCAGCGACATCAGCTGGGTGGCCTCATGGCCGGTGTGCAGGTCGCGCACGATGGCGCGCGGCACCACCATGCCCGCGCACGCGCCCAGCGCCTGCAGCACGCGGAAGCCGATCAGCGCCTCGACGTTGGGGCTGAGCGCGCAGCCGACGCTGCCGATCGCGAACAGGACCAGGCCCGCATAGATCGGCGCCTTGCGCCCGACCATGTCCGACAGCGGCCCGTAGGCCAGCTGGCAAAGCCCGATGGTCAGGAAGTAGGCGGTCAGGGTCATCTGCACGGCGCCCGCGTCGGCGTTCAGCGACGCGCCGATCCTGGGCAGGGCCGACAGGTACATGTCGACCGCGAACGGGCCGACGGCGGTGATCAGGCCCAGCACGAGGGCGGTCTTGAGGAATTGGCGGGCCATGGGGCTTTCGCTGGAATCGTGAGGGGTCGGCCCCGAGGACGAACGGGGCGGCGCCGCCGCGACAGACGTCGCGCGGGCGGAGGGGGAGAATTTTCGGGCGGCCGGGAGGTCTTTGGTAGCCGGGCGAGCCGGCAAGGGCAACAGCGCGATCCTTCTCCCCTTGAGGGAGAAGGACGGAGCCCACGCGCCGGAGGGCGTGAGCCCGAAGGCGCGCGTGGGAGGATGAGGGGTCTCGCCGACCCGTCAGTCGCGCGGGCTCGGCGCCGCGGACCGGAGGCGTCGCGCGACCCCTCATCCTCCCGCGCAGCCCTCCGCTTGCGCTCCGGGGCGCGGGCTCCGTCCTTCTCCCTCAGGGGGAGAAGGAACAACGTGCCCGCCCCCGTCAGTTCTCAGCCGTATTCCCGCAAGCTTCGCTGAACAGACCTCGAGGGAGGCCCGTCATGATCCGTGCCGCGTCCCTGTTGCTCGCCTCTGGCCTGGCTCTGGCGCTGGCCGGCGCCGCCGCGGCCGCCGACGATCCGAAGCCGGCGCCGGGCGAGCCGGACCTCGCCGCCGTGCGCGCGTCGGCGGAGAAGTACCGCGACGTGACCAAGGCGCTGGCCGACGGCTATGTGCGCGACCCGATGAACGCCTGCGAGACGGCCCAGATGATGGGCCTGCCGGGCGAGCAGGGGGCGATGGGGATCCACTACTTCCGCCCCAACCTGCTGGGCGTCTCGGCCCCGCCCAATCCGCGGGTGAGCGGCACGGGCACCCACACCGACTTCCTCAAGCCCGGCGTGCTGATCTACGAGCCGCAGGCCGACGGGACGCTGGCCCTGGTCGCGGTCGAGAACCTGGTGTTCGAGAAGGCCTGGACGGCGGCCGGCCATAAGCAACCGCCCAGCTTCTTCGGCGTCGCCTACGAGCACATGGTCGACGATCCGAAGACGCCGATCGACGAAGCCCACATGTTCGAGCCGCACTTCGACAAGCACGTGTGGATCTGGCGCGAGAACCCCAACGGCGTGTTCGCCCCGTTCAACCCGAAGGTCACCTGCTTCCACCACGGCGCCCAGCCCAAGGCGGTCCCGACCGCCGAGGCGCTGCCTACCATGACCCCCGAACAGGCGGCCCTGCACAAGGCGATGGGACACTAGGTCCGGCGCCTAGGTTCGGCGGATCAGGCTGGGGCGGACCGGGTCGGTGACCGGGTGGAAGCCGGCCCGGCGCAGGCGCTCGATCAGGGCCGGCGAGCCGTTGTGCTGGGCGAAGGCCAGTTCGTCGTCGGTCAGGCCGGTGAAGCCCAGCAGGCGCACCTGGCCGGAGGGCAGGGCGAAGCCGGGCGCGACGCCCTCGGCTTGCGTCACCACCAGGTGGCGGATCCGGCACGCCGGGCGGCCGTCCAGCGGTTCGCGCAGCGGAATGCGGTCGTCGGGGGCGAGCGGCGCGCCCTTGGGATAGCGGCCGGCCCGCAGCAGCAGCTCGAAGGCCAGCATGTTCTGCAGCATGCGCACGGCCCAGTCGCCGGGGCGGGTGACCTGGAGGACGAACTCCACGCCGGCGCCGGACGGCCCGGCCGGGTCCCAGTCTTCGGGTTCCTGCTCCCAGGGGTTGGACAGGCCCGAGGTGACGTAGAGCCAGGACGCGCGCTCAGGCGTCGGCGCGAACTCGAACACGCCGTGAGTGATCCAGCGCGGGTCGATGTCGCCCTGGCGGAACCGCTCCGCGAACAGCTGGGGCGAAAGCGCGAAGATTCCACGGGATTTCGGCCCGAACAGGTCCGGATAGACCTGCGTCTCACGCATTTCCCAGACGGCTTCCAGGTCCATGCTCAGGCCGCCGTGTCGAGGGGCTTGATCGCGTCCAGTTCGGCCCGCTCGGCGGCGGCGGTGGTCAGCAGGTCGTAGCGGGTCTGCAGGTTCATCCAGAACTGGGCGCTGGCGCCGAACAGGCGTTCGAGCCGAAGCGCCGTGTCCGGGGTGACCGGCCCCTCGCAGCGGGCCAGCCGCTCGATGCGCGTGCGTGGCACCTTCATCAGCTTGGCCGCCGTGTAGGGCGCGAGCTCGAGCGGCTTGAGAAACTCTTCCGACAGGATCTCGCCCGGGTGCACCGGGGAGAGTGGGCTTTCAGCGGTAGCGGCGATGTTTGCAGCCATCGCGGCCTCCTGGTCATGTTCGGGCCGCTAGGCCCGGGGCGATCAAACGACTGTCAAAAGGGTGGCAGTCCTAGTGATAGTCTACGAATTCGACCTCCGCGGGGCCGGCCGGCGTCCAGACGAACGCCAGTCGGAACTGGTCGTTCACTCGAACTGAGTGTTGGCCCTGCCGGTCGCCTTGCAGGGCTTCCAGCCGGTTTCCGGGCGGCACGCGCAGGTCATCGAGGGAAGCCGCAGCTTCAAGCATCTCCAGCTTGCGCTTCGCGGAGCGGATCAGGTCGGACGGAAAGCCTTTGCCGGGAGGGTCCCCGGCGAAGATCGCCGCCGCCTGATCGTCTTTGAAGCTCTGGATCGGCATGTGCCAGGCTCCTTCGCCTCCAGTCGTATCGTGAAGTGATACGTGCCGCAAGTCTGACGTATCGCTCGGAGATACGTTCGTCGTCCGTCACCGCACCGGCGGCAGGGCGTCCTGCACGGTCTTGAGCACGCCCTTCAGCTCGTCGCGGGCGGGCGTCTCGCCGTTGTTGCCGGCGAAGTAGAAGAAGGCGTCGCGGCCGGGGAACAGGGCGAGGTAGGAAAAGAACGTTCCGTCCGATCCGCCGTGGCCGGCGCGCAAGGTCCGGCCCTGGTCGTCGACCCGGAAGAACAGGCCGTAGCCCTCGCGCACGTCGGGCGTCTCGCCCGGCGCGTGCGGGGAGAGCACCAGGGCGCGCACCGCTTCGGGCTGGGCCATCAGGCCGTGATAGAAGCGCTGCATGTCGGCCGCCGAGGCCTGCAGGCCGCCGTTGCCCTTCAGGTTCCAGTCGGCCCCGTGCAGCGCCGCGATCTGGTCGGAGATCAGCGGCTGCGCCTTATCGTTCAGATAGCCGATCGCGAAGCCGGCGCGCGGGGCGCCCGGGAAGGTCCAGCCGGTGCGGGTCATGCCGAACGGCGCCCAGACGTGGGTGCGCAAATAGCTCACCCAGTCCTGGCCGGAGGCCTGCTCGACCGTCGCGGCGGTGATGCTGAGGCCGAGGTTGGAGTAGAGCGAGCGGCCCGGCGGCTGCTTCAGGGGCAGGGCCATGCAGCGGGTCAGCAGCTCGGCGCGGGTGCGCGGCTCGAAGTCGTCGCCGCAGTAGTCGTCCAGCCCCGCCGTGTGGGTCATCAGCTGGTTCAGCGTGGCCGCCGCCGCCGGCTCGGCCGCGCCGGGCAGCCAGGCGCGCACGGGGACGTGCAGGTCGAGCTTGCCCTCGGCGGCCAGCTGGCTGGCGGCCAGGGCCGTGAAGGTCTTGGTGATCGAGCCGATCTGGGCGGTGGTGTCGGCGGTGAAGGGGGTCTTCGCCTCGCGGTCGGCGTAGCCGTAGCCGGCCTTGAGCACGGTCCTGCCCTCCATCTCGACCACCACGGCCCCGCCGAAGCCGCGCTGTTCGGCCGCCGCGGTCAGCTGGGCGTCGATCGCCGCGGCCACGGGGCCGTCCAGCACCTCCACCGTGCGCGGCGCGGCGGCCTGAGGCGTCCCGGCGTGCGCGGCCGGCGGGATCGCGAGCGCGGCGAGCGCGCAGAGCAGCAGTTTCATCGGCGGGTCCCCCAGGGGCGGAGGGGTAGCACGAGTCTCCTTCTCCCCCTGAGGGAGAAGGAGGGGCCCGCGCGCCGGAGGGCGAAAGCCCGCAGGCCTGCGCGGGAGGATGAGGGGTCTCGCGACCTCTCCGCAACCTCGCGCCAAGAGGTGAGCGGCCGCCGTCCTCGGCGCGACCCCTCATCCTCCCGCGCGACCTTCGCCCTGCCGGGCTCCGGTGCGCGGGCTCCGTCCTTCTCCCTCAAGGGGAGAAGGATCGTTCAGCTCACTGCGGCGGCATGGCCGACATGTCCATGTACATCAGCTCCCAGACGTGGCCGTCGGGGTCCTGGAAGCTGGCGCCGTGCATCGGGCCCATGTCGAAGGTCGGCCGCCACGGCCGGGCGCCGGCGGCGAGCGCCTTGGCCAGGGTGTCGTCGACCTCCTCGCGGCTGGCGCAGGACAGGCAGGTCAAGACTTCGGTCGCCTTGTGCGCGTCGCTGATCGGCTGGGTGAGGAAGCCTTCGAACTTGGGGTGGGTCAGCAGCATGACGAAGATGTTCTGGTCCACCACCATGCAGGCGGCGGTGTCGTCGGTGAACTGCGGGTTGTTGGTGAAGCCGATCGCCGTGAAGAAGGCCATCGAGGCCTTCAGGTCCTTCACCGGCAGGTTGACGAAGATCATGCGCATGGGCGGGGCTCCTCAATAGGTTCGGGCGAAGGACGAACGGGCCGGCGTGGGGCCGACAGTTCAGGTTCAAATATCTTCGTCATATCGAACCTTCTCCCCTTGCGGGAGAAGGAGGGGCCCGCCGGCCGAAAGGCCGGTGGGAGGATGAGGGGTTTCTCCGCAGGCGGCGGCGCGACCCCTCACCCTCCCACGCTTCGCGTGGGCCCCTCCCTCTCCCGCAAGGGGAGAGGGGGAACGCCGCCGCCCGCCCGCCGTTCACGCCCCATGGAGCTGAGCGAAGCGGACCGGCTCTGCCTGGCCGAGGCCGAGAGCCACGGACGTCTGGTCGCCCCGATCGTGCGCGCGGGGCGGGAGGTGCCCGACGGCGTCGCCCTGAAGCGGCACCTGGACGGCATGGTCCGCCGCGGCCTGCTGGCCGACGCCGGCAAGAGCGGGTCGGAAGCCCGGGTGCTGGCGGTGGCCTATGAGGCGACCGAAGCCGGGCTGGAGCTGGTGCGCGCGGTCGAGGTGCGCGACCAGGCTATGCAGATGCTGGCCCAGTGCCGGGGCGCGCTCGCGGCCGGCGGCTCGTGCGAGTACCGCCTGTCGGAGATCCGCGAGCTGCTGCAGGGGCCGCGCTGGTGGGCGCTGGTCAAGGCGGCGGAGCCGTCGAAGCGGCACTGACCGGCGCTGGCCGCATGCCGGCCAACTGGTGCTCCATCGGCTCCTGGCTCTCGCGCACCGAGCCGCCGGTGGGCCGGTCGATGTCGAGGATCAAGAGCAGCACCAGCGCCAGCAGGGCCAGGAATACCCCGCCCGACAACCGTCCGCGCCGGCCCACCAGCACGTAGCCGAGGATGGCGGCGGTCACCACCACATAGACGTAGAGCACGGCGTAGACCGGGGCCGGCACCTTGGCCCGGCGCGAGGCCTTGCGCGCGGCGTCCAGGTCGACGAGCTCGTTGGCGTTGTTGACCAGCGGCACGATCAGGCCCGCCTCGCGCGCGCTGGGGATCGCGCGGGCGACCGCGGCCCAGTAATCGGCCAGCAGCCGGTCGCTGGCGGCCAGAAGGGGCTTGTTGGCCGGCGCCGCGGTCTGGGCCAGGGCGACGCGGTTCTCGGCGTAGCGCACCAGCACCGACTGGATCTCGCCGCGGTGCGGCTCGGCCAGCAGGCCGGCGCGCAGGTAAGCCGTGCCGACCGCGTTGGCCTCGTCGATGACCAGGGCGCGGCGGGTGTCGTAGCGGCTGATCGCCTGCGAGAAGGTGAAGCCGAGCAGCAGGGCCAAGAGGCCCAGCACGGCGGAGACGACATAGCCGCCGTGCGCCTCGTCGCTCGGCTCCTGCGCGGGCCAGTCGCGCATGAGGCGGCCGACGACCCCGGCGGCGACCATGCTGCCGAGCAGGATCACGCCGATCAGCAGGATGGACGCCGACCCCAGCCAGGCGTCGAACGCGGCCATGCGTGAGCTCCCTTCCGCCGGAGCGGAAGTCTAGCGGGCGCGCCCGCGCGGCGAAGGCGGGGGAAAATACGGGGGCTCCGGGCCAAGTCGAAAAGCGGCGATTTCTGTGCCCGGCCGGGACGGGTGGCCCTGATGCTACAGTCTATACTGTTTGGCGCCCTGTTGCGGAGCTGAGCATTGCGACTCAGGCGCGAGCTCGTCTAGGCGTGCGCGATCAGGGGACCGGCTAAGCTTCGCGTCGCCTTTCGCGCGCCCCGGGCGCCCGCGAGGGGGCGCGGGCGGCGGTCAAGACGACGCCGGCGCGGACCGGCCTGGGGGCGAGTTTCATGGCTAAGACGGTTCAGGGTCGCGCGGCGGCCCGCACGGGCGTGCGTGGTCTGCTGCTGGCCGGCACGGCGCTGGCGGCGATCGCCATGGCGGGGCAGGCGGCCGGCCGGGACTTTACGGGCCAGCAGGTCACCTGGACCATGTACTATCCGAACCTGAGCAGCCCGGACTCGCCGACGACGACGACGGTCGGCGACGGGCTGGAGTTCGATCAGCCGACGGACCGCGGCTATCAGGTCGACGTCGCGGGCGACCAGATCGTCGTGACTTACCTGCGCGGCGCGGTGTGGAATCCGACGGCGTTCAACGGCTTCGGCCTGGACTTCGCCGGCGGCCCGACGTTGCAGGCCTTCAGCGTGGACGCGGGGCTGACGACCGGGGGCGGCGCGACGCCGACCTTCGACGCCAACTCGGCGTTCATCAACTGGGCCGGCCAGTCCTTCGCCGCCGGCGACCGGCTGGTCCTCAACATGACCCTGGCCTGCGCGACCTCGGGCGGCGACGACGCCTGCCAGATCAGCCGCGCGACCGACCAGTCCATCGGCGTCGACGCCCAGGGCGGGAACGACACCCTGCGCCTGAGCGGCGACAGCGGCGCCTTCAGCTTCGACGCCGGCAAGCTGGGCACGACCTATCTGAACTTCGAGGCGCTGCGGAAGACCGGCGCCTCTGACGTCACCCTGACGGGCGCGTTCGGCCAGACCGTCTGGGTCGACGAGGGCGAGCTGACCATCGAGGGCAGCGTCCACACCAGCATCGGCGACGCCGTCGTGGGCGTCGGCGACGGCGTCACGATCGACGTCGCGGCTGGCGCTTCGGTGACCGCCGACGGCGTCGACGACGCGGCTATTTCCTTCATCGGCGCCACCGGCACGCTCCTGAACGCCGGCACGATCACCGGCGACGCCGGCGTCTATTTCGACAGCGCGGGCACGCTGGTGAACGCGGCGGGCGGCCTGATCGAGGCCACGGACATGCACGCGGTCAACATCGCCGGCGGCTACGGCGAGGTGACCAACGCCGGGACCATCCGCACCCAGGGCGAGCCCATGTTCGGCTGGGTGGCCGTGGCGCTGAACGGCGGCGGCACGGTGACGAACGAAGCCGGCGGCCTGATCGAAGCGCTCAACGGCTCCGACGCGATCTACATTTCCGGCACGGGCGGAGTGACCAACGCCGGCTCGATCCAGGGTGACCGCGAGGGCGTCTTCATCAGCTGGATCGGCACGGTCGACAACCAGGCGACCGGCACGATCCAGGGCGGCTCGCACGGCGTGGCGATCGGCGGCGCGACCACGGTGACCAACGCCGGCACGATCTCGTCGACCTCGGGCGAGGCGCTCTACGCCAACGGCCTGGCCGACATCACCAACAGCGGCGTCGTCTCCAGCGCCTCCGCGACCGGCGTCCACATGCAGGCCGGCGGCGAGCTGACCAACCTGGCCGGCGGGACGATCGGCGGAGCCACCTACGGCGTCTACGGCGCGCAGGCCAGCACGGTCGACAACGCCGGCACGATCAGCGCCACGAGCAACAACGCGATCTGGATCTCCCACGGCGCGGCCACGATCACCAACCGCGGCACGATCTACAACGACAACGCCGCCCAGAACGCCATCTACGTCAACCAGGGCGGCTCGCTGACCACCACGGCCGGCTCGTCGATCGAGGGCGGCTACGACGGCGTCTACTTCGGCCAGGCGGCCATTGTGGAAAACGCCGGCGGCATCTCCGGCGCGCGGGCCGGCCTGTTCCTGAACGCCGGCGGCAATCTGGACAACCTGCAGGGCGGGCTGATCTCGTCGGCCAACGCAGTCATCTCGCAGGGCGCGCTGACGGTGGACAACGCCGGCGAGATCAGCAGCTCGGCCGGCAACGCCCTCTACGTCAACGGGGCGGGCGCGATCGTCAACACCGGCGCCCTGACCTCCACGAACAACAGCTACACCAGCGTCTTCGTCCTCGACGGCGGTACGCTGGAGAACCAGGCCGGAGGCGACGTCGCCGGCGGCTACGACGGGGTCTATTTCGGCGACGTCGCGGGCGTCGACAACAGCGGGACCATCACCGGCGCCACCCAGCGCGGCGTCGCCCTGGGGGCCGGCGGTGCGGTGACCAACCGGACCGGCGGCCAGATCGAGGGGCGCAACTACGGCGTCTATACCGGCGGCGGGACCCTGACGGTCGCCAACGCGGCCGGCGGGACCATCTCCGGCGGCTGGGGCGTCAACGCGCTGAGCGGCGTGCTGGACCTGTCCAGCGCCGGCACGATCACCGGCACGGGCGGCTTTGCGATCGTGGGCGGGGGGCTGAACGACCGGGTGATCCTGTCGGCCGGCTCCAGCACCAGCGGCAACGTGCTGACCGGCGGCGGCGCGGACGAGGTGCGCCTGGCCGGGGCGCTGACCGGACAGGTCGTCGCCGGGGCCGGGAACGACACGGTCTACCTGACCACCGGCGCCTCGGTCAGCAGCATTATCGACGGGGGCGCCGACACCGACACCCTGATCCTGAACGGGACGTCGAGCGCCACGCTCGACGTGTCGAAGCTGGCCGGCTTCGAAGTCTTCCAGAAGCAGGGGACCGGGACCTGGAGCCTGATCGGCACGCCGGGCGCCACCGCGGGATGGGACGTGCAGGCGGGGACCCTGCGCGCCGGCCTCGAGGTCTCGATCTACAACCAGGCGACGGTGAGCGTCGCCGACGCGGCCCGCTTCGAGCTGACCGGCAACATGACTCTCGGCCAGATCGCCGGCGCGGGCGAGGTGGACCTGCACGGCTACAACCTGCTGATCGGCCGCGGCGACGGGAACGGCGCCTTCGACGGCGAGGTCGTGGGCGGCGGCGGGCTGCTGAAGATCGGGACCGGGACCTTCGTCCTGAACGGGACCTCGGCCGCCGACGTGACCGAGGTCGCGGCCGGAGTGCTGCGCCTGGGCGGCGACGAGCGGCTGTCGGACGGCACGGCGCTGCTGGCGAACGGCACCTTCGACCTCGACGGCTGGAGCGAGACCGTCGACGAGCTGTGGAACGCGGGCGTGATCGACCTGGGCGACGGCGGGAGCCTGACCGTGGGCGCCGCGGGCGGCAGCTCCACCTTCAGCGGGAACATCACCGGCGACGGCTCGCTGACCAAGACCGGGGCGGGCCGCTTCGTCCTGGCCAACGAGCACGACTTCACCGGCGCGCTCAACCTCGACGCCGGCGAGCTGTACTACGCGGCCTACATCAGCGCGGACCTGAACGTGCGCGGCGGGCGCCTGATCAACGGCGGCGTGATCGACGGGCGGCTGAGCGTCTCTGGCGGCGTCGTCTCGCCGGGCGACACCGCCGGACTGAGCTACTTCCTCGCGAACAGCCTGGTGGTGACCGGCGGCACGATGAGCTTCGGCTTCGGCGGCGCCGACCGCAGCTACGCCAGCGACTTCATCGGCCTGAGCGGCGCGGTCTCCCTGAACGGCGGGATGGTGGACGCCAAGCCGGTGAGCGCCATCGGCCAGTACGGCTTCAACCAGCAGTACGTTCTGATCGACGGCGCCAGCCTGTCGGGCCAGTTCGCCAACCTGTCGAGCTTCAGCCAGAACGCCTACCTGCCGCAGCTCTACCAGCGCCTGCGCTACGACACCGCGTCGGGTCAGGTCGTGCTGGAAGTCCGGCGCATGGTCGACTGGGCCGAGGACGCGGAGACCGACAACCAGCGCGAGGTGGCCGCCGGGATCACCAGCATCCAGATGGTCGGCGGCGACGACTGGGCCGACGTCCTGGGCTTCCTGCTGGACGGCGCGCCCGACGACCGCCGCGCCGCCTACGACGCCATGAGCGGCGAGGGGCTGGCCAACGTGTCGGGCTCGGTGCTGCAGTTCAGCCAGCGCTTCCAGGACGTGCTGCAGGGCCGCATGGCCGGCGGTGCGAACGGCGGCGGGATGAGCGGCGGCACCGCCTTCGCGGCCCTGCCGTTCGGCCAGGGCGCGCGCACCGACGTGCTGGGCGGCGTGCTGAACGCGGCCGAGACCGGCGCGGCCGGCGCCAGCGGCGCCTGGGCGGAAGCCTTCGTGCTGGACAGCAAGCTGGACGGCCAGGCCGGGGTGGCGGCTGCGACCACCGGC
>NZ_JAAIVC010000057.1 GCF_010975005.1 Caulobacter sp. 17J65-9
CCCCTGGCCTGGCTGCTGGCGCGCCGCCTGACCCGCCCGATCGGCGCCTTCGCCGACGCGGCCGAACGGCTGGGCGCCGATCCGAAGGCCCCGCCCATGGCCGCCGACGGCCCGGCCGAGGTGCGCGCCGCCGCGGCCGCCTTCAACGACATGCAGGACAAGCTGCGCGCCTATCTCGAGGAGCGCACGTCGATGATCGCCGCCATCGCCCACGACCTGCGCACGCCGCTCATGCGCCTGCGCTTCCGGCTGGAGGCCGCGCCCGAAGAGGCGCGCGAGAAGATGGCCGCCGACGTGGCCGAGATGGACGGCATGATCAGCCAGGCCCTGGCCTTCGTGCGCGGCGAGACCGTGCAGGAGACCCGCGCGCCGCTGGACCTCGCGGCGCTCGCCGCCGCCGTGGTCGACGACCTGGCCGAGACCGGCGTGGCCGCGAGCCTGGCGAACGCCGAGGCCGCCACGGTCTTCGGCGATCCGGTCGGCCTGCGCCGCATGCTGGCCAATCTGGTCGAGAACGCCGCCAAGTTCGGCGCCGCCGCCCGCGTGACCCTGAAGGTCGAGGGTGGCCGGGCCGTGCTGACGGTCGAGGACGACGGCCCCGGCCTGCCGGAGGCGGAGCTGGAGCGGGTGTTCGAACCCTTCCACCGCGCCGAGCCCTCGCGCAGCCGCGACACCGGCGGGGTCGGCCTGGGGCTGGCGGTGGCCCGTTCCATCGCCCGCGCCCACGGCGGCGACATCCGCCTGGCCAACCGTCCCGAAGGCGGCCTGAGCGCGCGCGCGGACCTGCCGCTGGCGTAACGGCCTCCACCGCCCCGCCTGATCCTTCAAGGAACGAACCTCGGTCCGCGCCGGTTCGGCGCGTTTGAAGGACCGTGCGCGGTCGCCTTCGGTGTCAGTAGAGGCTTAGCGGGCGCGTGCGGTGAAACCCATCCCCTCCTGCAATCCTGTGGTGAACAGGGCCGCCTGGGTCGCGACGGCGGTCGCGACCCTACTGCTCGGCGGTTGCGCCGGCGGCGTGATGGATCCGAAGGGGCCGGTCGGCCAGGGCAATCGCCAGATCATCGTCGACGCGACCCTGATCATGCTGTTCATCGTGGTCCCGACCATTCTGCTGGCCCTGTGGATGGGCTGGCGCTACCGGGCCTCCAACACCAAGGCCGAGTACCTGCCTTACTGGTCGTTCTCCGGACGCATCGAGGCGGTGGTCTGGGCCATCCCGATCCTGGTGATCATGTTCCTCAGCGGCGAGATCTGGATCGGCTCGCACAAGCTCGATCCGTTCCGGCCGCTGGAATCGGACCAGAAGCCGGTCGAGGTCCAGGTCGTCTCTCTGGATTGGCGCTGGCTGTTCATCTACCCCGAGGAGGGCGTGGCCAGCGTCAACGAGCTGGTGATCCCGGCCGGACGGCCGGTGCACTTCTCGATCACCTCGTCGAGCGTGATGAACACCTTCTTCGTCCCCCAGCTGGGGTCGATGATCTACGCCATGAACGGCATGGTCTCGCAGCTGCACCTGCAGGCGGACCAGCCCGGCGAGTTCCGCGGCATTTCCGGCCAGTTCAGCGGCGACGGCTTCTCGGACATGACCTTCAAGGTCCGCAGCCTGCCGGCCGACCAGTACGCCGGCTGGGTGAGCGCCACGCGCGGCGCGGGGCCGGTGCTCGACCAGACGGCCTACGCCGGCCTGACCCACCAGAGCCGCGACACCAGGCCCTTCACCTTCGGCGCGGTGCAGCCGGACCTGTTCAACGCCATCGCCACCCGCCAGGCGCCGCCTGGCCCGGGGCCGGTGGCGCAATACGGGCGCGAGACGACGCCGGCCTCCGGGGAGAACTAGATGTTCGGCAAGCTGTCCTGGGCGGCCGTCCCGCTGCACGAGCCGATCCCGATGATCACCTCGGTGGTGGTCATCCTGATCTTGCTGGGCGTGATCGGCTGGGTCGTGGCCAAGGGCCACTGGCGCTACATCTGGGACGAGTGGATCACCAGCGTCGACCACAAGCGCATCGGCATCATGTACATCCTGCTCGGCGCGGTCATGCTGGTCCGCGGCTTCGCCGACGCGATCATGATGCGCACGCAGCAGGCGGCCGCCATCGGCGAGTCCGCCGGCTACCTGCCCCCCGAGCACTACAACCAGATCTTCTCGGCCCACGGGACGATCATGATCTTCTTCGCGGCCATGCCGCTGGTCATCGGCATGATGAACTACGTCATGCCGCTGCAGCTGGGCGTGCGCGACGTCGCCTTCCCGACGCTGAATTCGGTCGGCTTCTGGCTCACCGCCGCCGGCGCCCTGCTGGTCAACATCTCCCTGTTCGTCGGCGAGTTCGCGCGCACCGGCTGGCTGCCGTATCCGCCGCTCAGCGAGACGACCTACACGCCCGGCGTCGGCGTGGACTACTACCTCTGGGCCGTACAGATATCCGGCATCGGCACCCTGATGACCGGGGTCAACCTGGTCACCACGGTTCTGAAGATGCGCGCGCCGGGCATGAGCTACCTGCGCATGCCGATGTTCTGCTGGACGACGCTGGCGTCGAACCTGCTCATCATCGCCGTCTTCCCGATCCTGACCGCCACCCTGGCGATGCTGACCCTGGACCGGTACTTCGGCTTCCACTTCTTCACGAACGAGGCTGGCGGCAACCAGATGATGTTCGTGAACCTGATCTGGGCCTGGGGGCACCCCGAGGTCTACATCCTGGTGCTGCCGGCCTTCGGCATCTTCTCGGAGATCTTCTCGACCTTCTCGGGCAAGCCGCTGTTCGGCTACCGCTCGATGGTCGCCGCCACCCTGTTCATCGTGGTGGTCTCCTGCATGGTGTGGCTGCACCACTTCTTCACCATGGGCGCCGGCCCGGCGGTGAACACCTTCTTCGGCATCGCCTCAAGCGTGATCGCGGTCGGCACCGGGGTGAAGATCTACAACTGGATCTTCACCATGTACGGCGGCCGGGTCCGCTTCGAAGTGCCCATGCTGTGGTCGATGGGCTTCCTGGTCACCTTCGTGATCGGCGGCATGACCGGCGTGCTGCTGGCCATTCCGCCGGCCGACTTCGTGACCCACAACAGCATGTTCCTGGTCGCCCACTTCCACAACGTGATCCTGGGCGGCGTGGTGTTCGCGCTGTTCGCGGCGATCGAGTACTGGTTCCCGAAGGCGTTCGGCTTCCGCCTGCACCCGGGCTGGGGGAAGGCTGCCTTCTGGTTCGCCTTCATCGGCTTCTGGGTGACTTTCACCCCGCTCTACATCCTGGGCCTGCAGGGCATGACCCGGCGGCTCCAGCACATCAACTACCCCGAGTGGGCGCCGATGCTCTACCTGTCGGTCTTCGGGGTGGCGATCCTGGTGGTCGGCGCGGCCTGTCAGGTGATCCAGCTGGTGGTCAGCATTCGCGACCGCGACAAGCTGCGCGACGTCACCGGCGATCCCTGGGACGGCCGCTCCATGGAGTGGGCCACGCCCTCGCCGCCGCCGATGTTCAACTTCGCCGTCATCCCCAACGTGGAGGGCGAAGAGGCCTACTGGGGCATCAAGACCCGCGCCATCGAGACCCAGCGCCTGGGGCCGGAGCCGGTCTACAAGCCGATCCACATGCCGCTGAACAGCCCGGTGGGCGTGATCACCGCCTTCTTCGCCTCGGTCACCGGTTTCGCGCTCATCTGGCACATCTGGTGGCTGGTGATCCTGGGCCTGGTCTGCGCCTTCGCCGGCTTCGTCTGGTTCGCCTGGCGCGACATCCACGAGTTCGAGATCCCGGCTGAGGAAGTGGCCCGCATCGACCGCGCCCGCCGGGCCGCGCGCCGCGCCATCCTGGAGCGCCTCGCCCGCGAACAGGGGAAGCCGGCATGAGCGACATCGTCCCCGCCAGCGCCGAAGCCGTACAGCGCGTCCGCGAAGACCCCCACCGGCTGGGCCACCGCGCCCACGGCGAGGGCGCCCCGGTGATGGGCGCCGGCCACGGCGAGACCGGCCCGGCCAACAGCCGGATCATCGTCGGCTACGGCTTCTGGATCTTCCTGCTCAGCGACATCGTGATGTTCTCGGCGTTCTTCGCCGCCTACGCGGTGTTGATGAACGCCACGGCCGGCGGGCCGACCGGGCGAGAGCTGTTCGAGCTGCCGAGGGTGGCGATCGAGACCGGCTGCCTCTTGCTGTCCAGCTTCGTCTGCGGCCTGTCCTTCGCCGCCTCGGTGGCCAAGAACCGCATGTGGACCCAGATCTTCCTGCTGATCACCGGCCTCTTGGGCGCGGCCTTCCTCTATCTCGAGATCGACGAGTTCATCGGCTTCGCCGCCCAGGGGGCGACGCCCCAGCGCAGCGCCTTCCTGAGCGCCTTCTTCAGCCTGGTCGGCTTGCACGGCGCGCACGTGTTCGTGGGGCTGCTGTGGCTGGGGACCATGATGGCCCAGGTGCAGGCCAAGGGGTTCAGCCGGATGGTCCAGCACCGCCTGCTTTGCTTCAACCTGTTCTGGCACGCCCTGGACATCATCTGGGTCGCGCTGTTCACGGTCGTCTATCTGATGGGAGCCGCCACATGAGCGAGCTCGACTACGATCCCCACGACCTCGGGCACGACCACGCCCCCGGCGACGAGCCGGCCGAAAGCGCCGGCCACTGGGTGATGAACTATTCGATCGGCCTGGCGCTGGCGACGATCCTGACCGTCGGCTCCTTCATCCTGCCGGCCCTGGGGCTGGTCTGGGGGCCGTCGCTGCCGGTCGCCCTGATCGTGCTGGCCATCGCCCAGATGGGCGTCCACCTGGTGTTCTTCCTGCACATCACCACCGGGCCGGACAACACCAACAACGTGCTGGCCCTGGCCTTCGGCGTGATGATGGTCGGCCTGCTGGTGATCGGCTCGATCTGGATCATGGCCAACATGCACCACTACATGGCCCCGATGCCGCCGGAGGCGATGACGCACATGCAGGCGCCAGCGGCGGCGCCGACGGTTCCGCCGGCGTTTTAGGCCGCCTCGCGCCGGCGCTCGGCCTCGTCGGCCAGGTCGGAGAGCACGGCGATCAGACCGGCGGCGGTGATCGGCTTGGACAGGTGGCGGTTGGCGCCGGCGATGCGGCCGGCTTCGACGTGCTCGGGCAGGGCGTTGGCGGTCAGCATCACCACCGGGACCGGCTCGGCGCCGCTCTGCGCCTCCAGCCGGCGGATCTCGCGGGTGGCGGTCAGCCCGTCCATCACCGGCATCTGCATGTCCATCAGCACCGCGTCGAACCGGTCGGCCTGGAAAGCCTCGACCGCCTGCGCGCCGTTCTCGGTGGAGATCAGCTCGACCCCGGCCCCGGCCAGGATCAGCTCGACCACCTTCCGGTTGGTCGGATGGTCGTCGGCCAGCAGCACCCGCATGGGCCGGGCTTCCGGCTCGGCCGCGACGGGCTCGGCGGCGGGCGCCTCGGCCTCGGCCGGGGCTTCCGGCAAGGTCAGGGTCAGGAAGAAGATCGAGCCTTCGCCCGGGACGGAGCAGCAATCCAGCTCGCCGCCCATCAGCTCGGCCAGCTGGCGCGAAATGCTGAGCCCCAGGCCCGTGCCGCCGAAGCGCCGCGTGATCGAGCCGTCGGCCTGCTGGAAGCGGCCGAACACCCGGTCCTTGGCGGCAGGGTCGAAGCCGACGCCGGTGTCGCGCACCGACAGCCGCCAGGCGTCCGGGCCGACCGCCTCGACGGCGATCACCACCTCGCCCCGGTCGGTGAACTTCACGGCGTTGGAGGCCAGGTTGGTCAGGATCTGCTTCAGCCGCACCACGTCGCCCAGGACGCGCCGGTCGGCTTCCGGGGCCAGCTCGACCTTGAGGGCCACGCCCTTCTCGTGCGCGTGCGCCTCGCTCAGGCCGGCGATCGAGCGGACCGCCTCGCCCAGGTGGAACGGGTGGGCCTCGACCTCCAGACGGCCGGATTCCACCCGAGCCAGGTCCAGCACGTCCGACAGCAGCCGCTCCAGCGTGCGCGCAGACGAGCGGATCACGTCCAGCATCTCGGCCTGACGCGGGTCCAGGTTGGTGCCGGCCAGCACGTCGGCCACGCCCACCACCCCGTTCAGGGGCGTGCGGATCTCGTGGCTCATATTGGCCAGGAATTCGCTCTTGGCCCGGTTGGCGGCCTCGGCCTCCTCGCGGGCGCGGGCCAGGGTCTCGGCGGCCTGCTTCAGGTCGGTGATGTCGACGCCGATGGTGACCACGCCGCCGTCGGCGGTGCGGCGGTCCTCGACCCGCAGCCAGCGGCCGTCGGCCAGCTGCTGTTCCTCGGTGGAGTCGCCCCGGGCGCGGCCGGCCAGCCGCTCGGTCAGCCAGGCCTCCTCGCGGCCCAGCGCGTCGCGGTAGTTACCCTTGGCCAGGTCGCGCTCGAGCAGCTTCCTGAACGGCGCGCCGACCGCCAGCAGGTCGCGGCAGGGGCCGGCGATCTCGGCGTACTGGCGGTTCCAGACCACCAGCCGGTCTTCGGCGTCGTAGAAGCCCAGGCCCGCCGGCAAGGCCTCGATGGCGGCGCGCAGCTTCTGGGCGGCGGACTGCTTGGAGCGGGCGTAGATGATGCTGGACCCGGCGCCGCCCACCACGACCAGCAGGCAGAAGCCGATCACCAGGATGCGCAGGGCCAGATCGTCGAGCAGGGCGTCGGAATTGGCGGCCGGCCCGTTCAGGTCGACCCAAACGCTCTGCAGGCTCAGCCGCGCGGTGAGGATCAGGGCCGTGGCCAGCAGCGCCGCGCCAGCCAGCTGGCGCCAGAAGTTCTGGGAGCGCCCGGCGACGAACAGGGCCAGCGTCGAGAGGCCGCCCGCGGAGACCACCGACAGGATCACCGCGGCGCGGTGGAACACCAGCTCGCCGTCCACCACCGCGCCGGACAGGCCCAGATAGCAGCTGCCGGCGATCGCCACGCCCGCGGTCAGGCCCGCGGCGATGAAGGCTTCGGCGCTGGCGGTCAGGGCGACGACGGCGAAGGCGGCGGTCATCCCGCCGACCGCCAGGCCCAGCGAGCCCGCGGTGGCGGCCGCTTCGTAGCCGCTCGCCAACCCGTGGCCGGCCAGCAGCAAGGCGTAGTGCACGGCCCAGGCGCCGACCCCGCCGGCGATGCCGGCATAGGTGATCCAGGTGGCCTTCAGCGACCCCGTGGCCAGCCGCGCGCGCGCCAGGATGCGCAGCGCGCTCAGGCACGCCGCGCCGCAAAGCAGCGCGACCACCGCGAGCGTCGCCGCAGGCGCGGTCAGGGCGATCGGCGTCAGTCCGGGCAAAAGGGTCTCCAAGCTCGGGGGAGAGCCTCCACTCAAAAAGTAAAATTCCTCTGTTCGTCGAACGCGAGGGTGTCCTGAGGGCCGGCGGAACCCGTCCGACCGGCTTCGGTTCAAGCTTCCGTCGGAGTCCGGAGGTCGCCATGAACGTCGAGCAGGAACGCAGCCGGTCGCTGTGGATGGAGGTGCCGGCCCCGAGGCTGGGCGCGCTGCACGGCGATGCGCACACTGACGTGCTGGTGATCGGGGCCGGGATCGCGGGCCTGTCGACCGCCTACGAACTGGCGTGCGAAGGGCGGCAGGTCACGGTCGTCGACCGCGGCCGCTTCGCCCGCGGCCAGAGCGCGCGCACCACCGCCCACCTGTGCGCCGAGAGCGACGACTTCAACACCGAGCTGATCGCCAAGCGCGGCCGGGCCGGCGCGCGCCAGTATTACGAGAGCCAGTCCGCCGCCATCGACCGGATCGAGGCGATCTGCGCGGAGGAGGGGATCGACTGCGACTTCGCCCGGGTCGACGCCTTCCTGGTCGCCAACTCGCCCGGCGACCGGCAGAAGCTGACGCGCGAGGTCGAAGCCGCCCGCGAGGCCGGCCTGACCGGCGCCGAACTGCTGGAGCCGGGCGCGCTACCCTGGCTGAGCGAGGCGGCGATCCGCTTCCCGAACCAGGCGCGCTTCCATCCGACCAAGTACATGGCCGGCCTGATCGAGGCCCTGCGCCGGCGCGGCGCGCGCCTGTGCGACGAGACCCCGATGGTCGACCTGGCCAACCGGGACGGCCACCTGCGGGCGCACACCCAGAGCGGCGCGGTGATCACCGCGCGCCAGATGGTGGTGGCCACCAACACGCCCTTCCACCTGAAATCGCCGATCCACACCAAGGAGGCGCCCTACCGCACCTACGCCCTGGCGGCGGCCGTGCCGAAGGGGAGCGCGCCGGACGTGCTCATGTGGGACACCCAGCGGCCGGCCTACCACTACGTGCGCCTGCAGCCGGGCGCGAAGGAGGACCTGCTGATCGTCGGCGGCGAGGACCACCACACCGGCGAGTTCGACGACGGGGCCGAGCGCATCCGCCGGCTGGAGACCTGGGCCCGGGCGCGCTGGCCGCAGATGGGGCCGGTGCTCTACGCCTGGTCCGGCCAGGTCTACGAGCCCTACGACCACGTGCCCTACATCGGCGTCAGCCCCCACTTCCACGGCGCGGTCTATCTGGTCTGCGGCGACAGCGGCGAGGGCATGACCACGGGCGTCGCCGCCTCGCTGATCCTGCGCGACATGATGATGGGCCGGCACAGCGACTGGGCCGAGGTCTACGATCCGTCGCGCGCCAGCGCCCGCGGGCTGGGCGGCTACATCAAGGAACAGGTCCCGATGATGAAGGGCATGGCCGAGCACCTGATGCCGGCGGTGCTGAACTCGGTGGAGCTGATCCCGCCCGGCGAGGGCGCGGTGGTGGCGGTGAAGAACCAGAAGGTCGCCGCCTACCGCGACATGGACGGCGCTCTGCACGTGCGCTCGGCCGTGTGCACCCACATGGGCTGCGTGGTGCACTGGAACGGCTTCGAGGGCTGCTGGGACTGCCCCTGCCACGGCTCGCAGTTCTCGGTGGAGGGCCAGGTCCTGAACGGCCCGGCCGTGCAGGCCCTGGGCGACGCCAGGGAGGCCCGCCACGAACTGGAGCTCGAGGGCACGCTGAAGCGCGAGCAGGGCGAGCGGCCCGCGGGCACGCCGCCGCCGCCCTGAGGGGAGGCGCCCTTCGGGATCGGCGTGATCCCGAGGGAGCGCGCCTGGCTCAGTGCAGATGCAGCCGGGCGTGCTGGCCCCATTCGGGGCGCGTGCCGGTCAGCTTGGACTTGGCCACCTCCCAGCCGAACTTCACCGGCCCGCGCTTGGAGATCCACACCTCGGCGTGGTCGGGCCGGAAGGCCAGCAGCACCAGGTCGGGGTCGTCCTTGCCCTTCGGGTACCAGGCCGAGACCGTGCTGTTCCAGTAGCGGTCGATCACGTCGCGGTCGAAGCGCGTGGTCAGGTCGCCGGTCAGGCAGGCGTGCATCTCGTGGTCTTCCGAGACCACGCTGAACACGCCGGCGGCGCCGTCGCCGATCAGGTGGGTCAGGTCCGCGCCCCGGCTGGCGAAGAACCAGATCAGATTGCCCTTCGGGTCGCAGAAGGCGGTCATCGGCTGCAGGCGAGGGGTCTCGCTGGCGACGCCCAGCATGCCGACCTTGGTGTCTTCCAGGGCTTTCCAGAGCCGGACTTCGACTTCCGCCGGATACAAGGCCTCGGCCATGGGGCGCTCCTGTCGCTCGGAAGGTTCCAGCGGGAACGGGGTTCGCTCCGGCGAGGTTCCGCATGCCTTCGGCGCAGGAAGCCGCTTATAAGTCGCGGGTCGTCGACTGCTTCGGCTCCGCATGCGCTTGATCAGAGAATACCGCCCCGCCTTCCTGGCGGTCGCGCCCACCCTGACCGCCATCTTCACCCTGGCCGCCGGGGTGATGCTGATGGCGTCCGGCGCGACGCCCAGTCCCGTGGAGCGTTTCGCCTGGCTGCTGCGGCAACTGCCGCCGGAGGTGATCAACCTCGGCCACTTCGTCTCCAGTCTGCTGGGCCTGGTGCTGGTGCTGCTGGCCTGGGGGCTGAAGCGGCGCCTGGACGGGGCCTGGGCCGCCTCGGTCACCGTCGCCGTCGTGGCCGGCGTGGTCACCCTGCTGAAGGGCGTGAACTGGGAAGAGACCGCGGTGCTGATCGCGCTGATCGCCTTCCTGCTGATCGCCCGGCCCGCCTTCACCCGTCACGCCGCGGTCTCGCGCATGGAGATCACGCCGGGCTGGATGGTCTCCGCCGCCCTGCTGGTGGCCGGCATGGGCGTGCTGGCCTGGTGGTCGTTCAAGCACGTCGCCTATTCCGACGACCTGTGGTGGCGGGTGATGGCCGACGCCAGCGGCGAGGCCGGCCGCGCCCTGCGCGCCACCGTCGGCGCCGGCGTGCTGCTGCTGGCGCTGGGCGTCTGGCGTCTGGCCGCCACCCCGGCCACGCCGCCGATCATGGGCGAGAACGACCCGGACTTCACCCGCGTGCGCGCGGTGCTGGCCACGGCCGAGGACGCCTCGCCCGACGCCAACCTGGCCCTGCTCGGCGACAAGCGCTTCCTGTTCTCCGACAGCGGCAAGAGCTTCCTGATGTTCGGCGTGCGCGGCCATTCGTGGATCGCGGTGGGCGGGCCGGTGGGCCTGCGCGCCGAGCGCGCCGAGCTGATGTGGCGGTTCCGCGAGATGGCCGACGCCCACGCCGCGCGGCCGGGCTTCTACAACGTCGGCGCCGACCTGCTGCCCGACTTCATCGACATGGGCTTCTCCCTGCAGAAGATCGGGGAGTCGGCGATCATGCCACTGGCCGACTTCTCGGTGGCGGGACGGCGCCGCGGCAACCTGCGCCACAGCTGGAAGAAGGTGGCCGAGGCCGGCGCGACCTTCGAGGTGATCCCGGCTGAGGCCGTGGCCCCGCTGGTCCCGGAGCTGAAGCAGATCTCCGACGCCTGGCTGGACATGCACGCCGGCAGCGAGAAGGGCTTCTCGCTCGGCGGCTTCGAGCCGCGCTACCTGGCCGAGTTCCCCTGCGCCCTGGTGCGCCAGGACGAGCGCATCGTGGCCTTCGCCAGCCTGTGGCCGACCGCCGAGCGCTCGTCGATCGCCATGGACCTGATGCGCTACACCGAGGAAGCGCCGCGCAACGTCATGGACTTCCTGTTCGTGGAGCTGCTGCTGTGGGCCCAGAACGAGGGCTACACCGTCTTCGAATTCGGCGGCGCGCCGCTGGCCGGCCTGTCGGACCACCCGCTGGCCCCGACCATGTCGCGCATCGGCCGCTTCGTGTTCGAGAAGGGCGAGGACTTCTACAACTTCCAGGGCGTGCGCCGCTTCAAGGACAAGTACGACCCGCTCTGGCAGCCTCGCTACGTCGCGGCGGCGCGCAAGTGGGCGATCCCGCTCTTGATGGCCGACGTCGCCCTGCTGTCGTCCGGCGGCGTGGCGGGCCTGGCCCGGCGGCCCAAGCCGAAGGAAGCGCCCAAAGACGTCGAGCGGGTCAGCGCCCCGTCGTGAAGCCCAGCAGGTTCACGACGTGGACCAGCATCAGCATGATCCAGGCCGACGACAGCACCATGATCAGCCGGTAGGGCACCAGCCGCGGGCCGCGGATCAGGTTCGGCGCCTGCGCCCCGCGCCAGCCGCAGAAGGTCGCGATCGCCAGGGCGGCGGCTAAACTGACGAGGGTGGCGGTCCAACTCATGCCGCTCACATGGCTTGCGCTTCGGCCCTTAGCAAGCCGCGAAGCTTAGGCGGGCGTTAAGCCGCGCGTTAACTCTTAACCATGACTTAACCGACGCAGCGCTGACTGAGCCTGGGGTCGTGCGAATCGTCCACAGGAGATTTGGGCGAACCCCACATGTTGGGGTTAACAGTTCGTTTACACCCCAGACTTGGGCGGGTAGTCCAAGGTGTCGGCTGGGAAGGGGAATCACGCCATGAGCGCGGGCGCGCCCTGGAGTGTGAAAGGGATCGACCCGAAAGCGCGCGAGATCGCAAAGGATCTCGCCCGGCGCTCCGGCATGACGCTCGGCGAGTGGCTGAACCAGATGATTCTGGAAGGCGACGGCGAGGAAGACAACGTCACCCCGCTGCCCCGCCGCACCGTCGCCTACGCTGGTTTCGACCGCCGCGCGCGCGGCCGCCGGCTCGACGATTCCTATGATCTTTCCGGCTATGACGACGAGCCCGCGGCCGGCGGCAACATGGCCCTGGCCCTCGAAGCCCTGACCGCCCGCATCGAAGCGGCCGAGCGCCGCTCGACGCTGGCCATCAGCGGCGTCAGCCAAGCGGTCAACGGCCTGCTGGGCCGTCTCGAGGACGCCGAAGCCGGCCAGGCCGTCCACACCGAAAAGCTGGGCGAACTGCTGGGCGACGCGCGCGACAGCAACGACCGCCTGCGCCGGCTGGAACGCGACACCCAGGGCGGCCTGCGTTCGACCGAAGCGCTGAAGGCGCTGGAAGGCGCGCTCGGCAAGATCGCCAACCAGCTCTACGAGGGCGAGGCCCGCACCCGCGCCTCCCTGGCCGAGGTGCGCGAGAACGTCGGCGGCGTCACCCGCCGCCTGACCCGGCTGGAGGCCGAGGAGCGCGCCGGCGACGCCACCCTGATCGACGGCGCGGTCGCCAAGATCGCCGAGCGCCTTGAGCGCGCCGAGTCGCAGACGGCCGGCGCCCTGCGCACGCTGGAAACCTCCTTCGCCCACCTCGACGCGCGCCTGCGCTCGGCCGAGGGCCGCATGGACCCCGAGCGCGACGCCCGCCTCGAAAACCTGGCCGGCGACCTGTCGCGCAAGGTCGAGGACGCTCGTTCGGACCTGATCCGCCGTATCGACGAAGCCGCCTCCAAGGGCCGCTTCGAGCAGCTGGAGCGCGCCGTCGGCGACCTGGCCGCCCACGTCGGCGCCTCCGAGAAGCGCTCGGCCAAGGCGGTCGAGCAGATGGGCCGCGAGGTCCTGCGCATCGGCCAGAACCTGAACCGCCGCATGGTCGGCGTGGAGACCGCCAGCGCCGCCGCCGTCCAGAAGGCCGGCGCCGACGTCCAGCGCCTGGCCGACGCCATGGAAGGCCGGCTGCGCAGGGTCGAGGGCGGGCAGGGCGAGGCTCTGGAACGCCTGGGCGCCGAGATCGCGCGCATCTCCGAACGCTTCACCGAGAAGCTGGCCCACGCCGAGCGTCGTTCCGCGCTGCAGTCCGACGACGTCGGCGAGCGGGTCGGCCGCCTGGCCGACAAGGTCGAGGCCCGCTACGAGCGCGTCTCCGGCGAGATCGCCGAGCGCATCCGCGAAAGCGAAGAACGCACCGCCCGCCTGCTCGACGAAGCGCGCCTGAAGATCGAGGCGCAGCTGGACCAGCAGGCCCGCCGCCGCCGTCCCGAGCCGGAAGAGCCGGTCTGGGCGCCGGAGCCGGAGGCCGCCTTCCCGGCCGCCGCCGGTTCGGACATGGGCTTCGATCCGATCTTCGACGCCCCGCAGACCGGCTTCGGCGACGACGCCGCGCCGGAGTTCGGCGTGGATCCGTTCGCCCCGGCCGCCGACGAACGCGCGCCGCTCAGCGCATTCGACGACTTCGCCGCCGAGGACGAGTTCGTCGCCGCTCCGGCCCCGCAGGCCGCCCAGCCGTTCGCGGACGAAGAAGAAGCCGCCCCGGCCCGCCCGCCGGTCTCCACCCGCGAGGCCATCGAGGCCGCCCGCGCCGCGGCGCGCCTGGGCGTGCGCAACGTCGAGGGCGGCGGTGGTCTCAGCGGTCTGAAGTTGGGCTCCAAGAACCGCCTGCAGGAGCGGGTCGAGAAGGAGCGCAAGCGCGAATCCTCGACGGTGAAGAAGGCCCTGCTGGCCTCCGCCGTCGCCGCCACCCTGACCAGCAGCGTGGTCGCCTACCAGGTGGTCGCCACCGAGACCAACGAGGACGAAGCCGCCGCCAGCGCCGCGGCCGCCGCCTCCACGCCGCTGATGGCCGCGGTCGCCACCGCGCCGGACGTGACCATCGAGACGACGCCGGCCGCCGACGCCAACAAGGCCGAAGAGACCTACGCCGACGCCAAGGCCATGCTGACGGCTAAGGATCCCCGCGCGATGGAGGTCCTGGAGCGGGCCGCCAACCTCGGCTCGCCGGAGGCGCAGTACCACCTCGCCGACGTGATCGAAGAGCGTGACCCGGCCGCCGCGCGGCGCTGGACGGAACGCTCCGCCAAGGGCGGCTACAGCACCGCCATGCACGCGCTGGCCACCTATTACGCCAACGGGATCGGCGGTCCGCGGGACACGCAGGCCGCGATCGGCTGGTTCAAGAAGGCCGCCGAGCTGGGCTACAAGGACAGCTACTACAACCTCGGCCTGATGTACGACGCGCTGGCCGACCAGCGCGATCCGGTCGAGGCCTACAAGTGGTTCCTGGTCGGGGCTCATTATCGCGACGCCCAGGCCGAGACGCGCGCCGACGAGCTGGAAACCGAGCTGAGCCTCGATCAACGCCGCCGCGGGCAGCGCGAGGCGGCCGCTTTCCGCCCGGCCAACGAACCTGTCGAGATCGCGGCGCGTTGACGCTGAGGCCCGGCCTTTGCAAGGAAGGCTGGCGACTGATCCGTAGCGCGAAAGCGTAGCCCCTTTGGACATTTACCTGCCCATCGCCGAAGTCTCGGTGAACGCGCCGCTCTTGGTGGCGTTGGGCGCCGTCGTGGGCTTTATCTCCGGCCTGTTCGGGATCGGCGGCGGCTTTCTGATGGGCCCGGTCCTGGTGTTCATGGGCGTGCCGCCGGCCGTGGCCGTGGCCAGCCAGGCCAACCACGTGGTGGCCTCGTCGGCGTCGAGCGTGGTCGCCTACAGCCGCCAAAAGTCGGTGGACTACCGGATGGGCGCGGTGATGGCCGCCGGCGGGGCGCTGGGCGCCTGGGTCGGGGTGGAGCTGTTCCGCTGGCTGCGCCTGATGGGCCAGGCCGACCTGGTGGTGGCCCTGTCCTACCTGATCTTCCTGGGCGTGGTCGGCGCGCTGATGCTGACCGAAAGCCTGGGCACGATCATCCGCCGCCGCCGGGGCGAGCCGCCCAAGCGTCAGACCAACCGCCGCCCGATGTGGCTCTACGCCCTGCCGTGGCGGATGCGCTTCCCGCGCTCGCGCCTGTACGTCAGCGTCATCCCGCCGGCCCTGCTGGGCGTGGGTGTCGGCGTTCTGTCGGCCATCATGGGCGTCGGCGGCGGCTTCGTGCTGGTCCCGGCCATGGTCTACCTGCTGCGCATGCGCGCGCGCGTGGTGGTCGGCACCAGCCTGCTGCAGATCATCATCACCACGGCCATCACCACCGTCCTGCAGGCCGGCCGCAACCAGACGGTCGACATCGTCCTGTCGGGCCTGCTGCTGTTCGGCGGCGTGGTCGGCGCCCAGCTGGGCGCGCGGGTCTCGGGCAAGTTCCGGGCGGACGAGCTGCGCGCCGTGCTGGCCCTGATCGTCCTTCTGGTCGGCGTGCAGATGGGCCTGACCCTGTTCGTGCCGCCCGCCGATCCGTTCGCCTTCGCCCCCGGTCCGAAATAATGGGGCCGAAATGATCCCGGTCGTTCCCCTTCCGCCGGCCGAAGAGCCGCACATCTCGGCCGCCCTGACCGCCGGCGACGTCAAGGTGACGTCCAGCTTCCGCGGCGCCGCGATCGTGCTCTACGGCGGGGTGTTCGACCCCAAGCGCCGCCCCAGCGACGTCGTGGTCGTGGTGCGCGGGCCCGAGCGGCCGGTGCGCCTGGTGCGCAAGACGCGCGTGGCCGGCGTGTGGCTGAACAGCCGCCCGGTGGTGTTCGAGGGCGCGCCCGGCTTCTACATGGCCGCCAGCACCCGGCCGCTGTCCGACATCGCCGACTTCGGCACGCTCCGCCGGCTGGGCCTGGGCGTCGACCACCTGAAGATCGAGGCGCCGGAGGAGGCGCGGGTGGAGACCCGTTTCGGGGTGAAGGACGTGGTGGTCAGCCGCCTGGGCGGCGACTACCTCGACTGGCGCCGCGCGGTGATCCGGCTGAAGGAGCACGCGCGGCTCTACGACACCGACCCGCACGGCGTGCGCTTCGTCGACCCGGGCCTGTTCCGGGCCGAGGTGCGCCTGCCGACCGAGGCGCCGATCGGCCGCTACGAGACCGAGGTCTGGCTGTTCCAGGACGGCGAGCCGGTCTCCATGCGTACCCGCACCCTCACGGTCGAGAAGGTCGGCATCGAGCGCTGGATATTCAATTTCGCGCATCGGGCGGCTTGGTTGTACGGTTTCGCCGCGGTGGCCGTCGCCCTGGCCACCGGCTGGGTCGCGTCGAGCCTGTTCAGGAGAGGCTGATGAGCGCCACGCAAGGCCGCGCGCCGGCCATAGCCCTGGTCATGGGATGGCTGGCCCTGCTGCCGTTCCCGATCGCCGCCGGCGTCTACGCCATGGGTCCGCCCAACCTGGCCGGGCCGGCGCTCCTGACCCTGCTGACCTATTCGACGGCGGTGCTGTCCTTCCTGGGCGGCGTGCGCTGCGGCGCGGAGATCACCCGCGAACAGCCGCGCTGGATCGGCCTGGCCCTGGCCGCCGTCCCGCCGCTCGCAGCCTGGGCGTTGCTGGCCCTGCCGTTCCTGACCGCGCCCTGGCAGCTGGGCGGCTTCACCGTCGCCTTCCTGCTGCAGTGGGCCAGCGAGCTCCACGCGCCGCTCGACACCCCGGCCTGGTATCGGCGGCTGCGCACGCCGCTGACCCTCGGCGCGGCCGTGGCCTTGGCCGTGGCGCTGGAGCAGGCGAGTTCGATGTGAGCGGCTAGATCTCCCCCCCGAGCGTCAGCGCTGGGGGGAGTAGGCGGCGCAAGCCGCCGTGGGGGGCTCCAGCGGAGCGCTCGCTTTCCGCAGCTGAACCCGAGCACTTCGCTGGAGCCCCCCATCGCCGCCTTTCAGGCGGCTCCTCCCCCCAGAGGGGGGAGATCTTTCGTTGCTCAATCCCCCGACAGCACCTCCGGCCCCAGCACGTGCACGCGTTCGCCCAGGGCCGCGACCAGCGGGAAGCGGCCGAACAGGCCGGCGAAGGCCTGGTCCAGCGCGTTCAACCCGCCCGCATAGGCGCCGAAGGCCGGGAGGACCAGCCGTTCGCCGTCGGTCAGGAAGCAACGCCGGCGGACGCTTCGGCCATAGCGCACCACCTTGGCGCAGGGGTGCAGGTGGCCCGCCACCTCGCCGGGCGCACGTCCCGGGCGGGGTTCGTGGGTCAGCAGCAGGCCCTCGAGCGAAATGTCGTCGACCACCTCGCCGGGCAGGCCGACCGGGCCGTCGGCGTCATGGTTGCCCACCGCCCAGACAAGGGTGCGCCTGGACGCCAGGGCCGCGATACGGGCCGCATCGTCGGCGTCTAGCCGCGCTTCCGCCCGGCCGTCGTGGAAGCTGTCGCCCAGAAACACCAGGGTCGCCGGGGCCAGGGCCTCGACCTCGCGCTCCAGCCGGTCCAGCGTCGCGCGCGTGTCGTAGGGCGGCAGCAGCTGGCCGCGCACGCCGTAGGCCGAGCCCTTCTCGAAGTGCAGGTCGGCCACCACCAGGGTGTGCGAGGCGGAGAGCCACAGAGCGCCCGAGCCGCGCAGGGTCGCCCGCGTGCCGGCCACGCGCACCACCACCCCGCCGCAGGCCGCGCGGCGCGGGGCGGGGTCGGTCTCATCGCGGATCGGCTCGGCCAGGCTCACTCGTCCAACTCCATCGCGTCGGCGATCAGCTCGGCCGCGTTCTCTTCCAGTATGGCCTCGGCCGCCGCGCCCGGCACCGGCTCGCGGCCGATTTCCAGCAGCACCGGCACGGCGAAGGGCGACACGCGCTTGAGCTCGACGTGGCGGATCGCGCCCTTCACCCGGGTCAGAAGCCGTCCCAGGCGCGCCACGTCCAGCTGGCCCGTCGCCGCATCCGCCCGCGCGCAGCGCAACAGCAGGTGGTCGGGCTGGTGCTTGCGCAGCACGTCGTAGACCAGGTCGGTGGAGAAGGTGACCTGCCGGCCGCTCTTCTCCTGGCCCGGGAAGCGCCGCTCGATCAGCCCGGCCAGCACCGCGCACTGGCGGAAGGCGCGCTTCATCATCACGCTTTCGTCCAGCCAGGCCTCCAGGTCGTCGCCCAGCATGTCCTCCTGGAACAGGGCGTCCAGGTCGAGGTCGTCCAGCGGCCGCATGCCCCAGATCGCCAGCGCATAGTCGTTGGCGACGAAGCCCAGCGGCTGCTTGCCCAGCCGCTCCAGCCGCCGCGCCAGCAGCTGGCACAGGGTGCCGTGGCTGATGCGTCCGTCGAACGGGTAGCAGACCAGGTAATGGCGCGAGCCCCGGCGGAAGGTCTCGACCAGCATTTCGTCCTCGGACGGAATGACCGAGCGCAGGCGCTGGATCTCCAGCCACTCGCGCACCTCGCCGGTCAGCTTGGGCCAGCCCTTCTGGTCGGCGATCATCCGGCGCACCCGGCGGGCCAGATAGGTCGACAGGGCGAACTTCGAGCCGCCCCAGCTGGGCACGCGCGGATCGGCCCCGGGCGGCGCGCGGGTGACGAAGGCGTCCATGCCCTCCACCCCCTGGAAGCGCCAGACCTCGCCGGCGAACAGGAAGGTGTCGCCGGGCGCCAGTTGCTCGATGAAGCTCTCTTCCATCTCGCCGACCTTGCGCCCGCCGCCGCGGCCGCCCGAGACGCGGATGTTGATCATCGGGATGTCGACGATGGCCCCGACGTTCATCCGGTGGCGCTGGGCGATCTCGCCGTTGCGCACCTTCCAGTGGCCCTCGCGCGTCTGGATCACCCGCTTGAACTTGTCGTAGGTGCGCAGCGCGTAGCCGCCGGTCGAGACGAAATCGAGCACCCGGTCGAAGTCCTCGCGGGGCAGGTCGCGGTAAGGCGAGGCGGTGCGAACCTCCGCGTACAGATCGTCGGCCCGGAAGGCCTCGCCGCAGGCCACGCCCATGACGTGCTGGGCCAGGATGTCCTGCGCGCCCACCCGCTCCGGATCGCCGTCCAGGTCGTTCTCGGCCACCGCCTCGCGCGCCGCCTGGCATTCCAACACCTCGAACCGGTGGGCGGGGACCAGCAGGGCGCGCGAGGGCTCGTCCAGCCGGTGGTTGGCCCGGCCGATGCGCTGGATCAGGCGGGCCGAGCCCTTCGGCGCGGCCAGCTGGATCACCAGGTCGACCGCGCCCCAGTCGATGCCGAGGTCCAGCGTCGAGGTGCAGACCACCGCGCGCAGCTCCTCGCGCGCCATGGCCGCCTCGACCTTGCGCCGCTGCTCGGCCGCCAGCGAGCCGTGGTGCAGGGCGATGGGCAGGTTCTCGTCGTTGATTTCCCACAGCGCCTGGAAGGCCAGCTCGGCCTGGAAGCGGGTGTTGACGAAGATCAGCGCCGTCTTCGCGCCCTTGATGGCGGCATAGACCTCGTCCATGGCGTGCCGGGCGGTCCAGCCGCTCCAGGGCACGTGGCCCTGCGAGTAGAGCACGTCGACCACCGGCGGCGCACCGGGATCGCCCAGCACCAGTTCGGCCGGCCCCTGGTCGATCGGGGCCAGCCAGCGGCGCAGCATGTCCGGGTCGTTGACCGTGGCCGACAGCCCCACCCGGCGCATGCGCGGCGCGAAGCTCTGTAGGCGCGCCAGGCCCAGGTTCAGCAGGTCGCCGCGCTTGGAGCCGTGGATGGCGTGGATCTCGTCGACGATCACCGTGTGCAGGTCGGCGAACCACTCGCGCGCGCCCTCCCAGGCGCAGAACAGGGCCAGCTGCTCGGGCGTGGTCATCAGGATGTCGGGCGGGCGCACCTTCTGGCGCTGGCGCTTCGACACGGGCGTGTCGCCGGTGCGCGACTCCACCGTGACCGCGAGGCCCATCTCGCGCACGGGCGCCATCAGGTTGCGCTCGACGTCGACCGCCAGCGCCTTCAGCGGCGAGAGATACAGGGTGTGGACGCCGCGCGGGGTGTTGGGCCTGGGGCGTTCGGTCAGGTCGATCAGGCTGGGCAGGAAGCCGGCCAGGGTCTTGCCCCCGCCGGTCGGCGCGATCAGCAGGGCGTGGCGGCCCGCGCGCGCCTGCTCGACCATCTCCAGCTGATGGCGCCTGGGCCGCCAGCCGCGCGACGCGAACCAGGCGTCGAAGCGGGGCGGCAAGGTCAGCTGATTTTCGGCCGGCACGACCAACGCCACCTGAAACCCTCTCCCCGCTACACGCGCCTCACCCCGCCCACTCCTCCGAGCGGGGGAGAGGGTGTCGCATATATAGCTGTTCCCGTTCCGTTTCACGGGCGGAACGGCTATTTCAGGCGAGTGAGTCCCGACGACGCCCAGTCCCTTCCGGCCGAAATCGCGCCGACCGAGCTGCCGCCGTGCCTGGCCGTGCCGCCGGGGGCGGGCGCCGTGGCCGACGCTGAGGGCGCGCGGGCGCTGCCG
>NZ_JAAIVC010000058.1 GCF_010975005.1 Caulobacter sp. 17J65-9
GCACCGTCCGGCCTGATCCTGCCCGCGCCCAAGGCGGGGCGCGGCCGGCCGCTGGTGGCCGTGGTCGCCGACGCGGCCGGGGCCGAGACCACCGACTTCCTGGTCCCCTACGGCGTGCTGAAGGAGTCCGGCGCGGCCGACGTGATCGCCCTCTCCACGACCCCGGACACGGTGCAGTTGCGCGCCACCGTGAAGATCCAGCCCGAGCAGACCCTGGCGCAGTTCGACGCGGCCCAGCCGGCCGGCGCCGACATCGTGGTCGTGCCCGCCCAGCTGAACGCGAAAAGCCCGGCCCTGATCGCCTGGATCCGCGCCCAGGCCGCGAAGGGCGCGGTCGTGGTCTCGGTGTGCGAGGGGGCGCGGGTCCTGGCCGCGGCGGGCCTGCTCGACGGCAAGCAGGCGACCACCCACTATTCCGCCCTCGGCGAGCTCGCGAAGGCCTACCCGCGGACCACCTGGGTGCGCGACCGGCGCTGGGTGCAGGACGGAATGGTGATCTCGACCACCGGCGTGTCCGCCTCGATCCCGGTCTCCCTGGCGCTGGTCGAGGCGATCGCCGGCCGGCCGGCGGCGGAGGCGACCGCGGCCCGGCTGGGCGCGGGCGACTGGTCCGCGCGCCACCAGACCTCGGAGTTCCGCCTCGGCTTCACCGACTACGCCGTGGCCGCGGGCAACCTCCTGTCGGTCTGGGACCACGACACCCTCGAGGCGCCGCTGAGCGAGGGCGTCGACGAGATCGTGCTCGGCCTACAGACCGACGTCTGGCGGCGCAGCTTCAAGGCGAAGGTTGTCGTCGCGGGCCCGGCCCCGGTCCACGCACGCCACGGCCTGGTGATCCTGCCCGACGCCCCGCATCAGGCCGGCGCGGAGGTGCTGAAAGCGCCCGCCGGCGGATCGGCCCGGGTGCTGGACCAGGCGCTGGCCGAGATGAACCGCCGCTATGGCCGAAGGACGGCGCGGCTCGCCTGGCTGGGGCTGGAGTACGGGCGGGCGGACGGCGCCAAGCACTAGCGCCCCGCTTCCTCAGGACGTTCTGAGAACGACATGCCCCGGCGCAGGCCGGGGCTTGTTCTTGGCGGTCGTGTCCGGCCGGATCTCGCGTCGTCCGTGGCGAAGTCGTGCGCTCAGCCCTGCGACCAGCGCGGATCGGTGATCGAGAACAGCACCCGCGCCGGCTGGTCGGAGCCGCTGTACAGCGCATGCGGGGTCATCGCGTCGAACTGCAGGCTGTCGCCGGCCTCGAGCCTCAGCGGCGCGTAGATGTCGGTGGCCAGCACGGCCGCGCCCTCGAGGACGTAGATGAACTCCTCGCCGGGGTGGTTCACGAACGGCCCGTGCTCGTCGAGCGAGCGGGCGCGGATCACGGCGACGCCGGTGACCATCTTGCGGAAGAAGTAGTCGCCGCAGAGGTATTCGTAGTCGGCGTTGCCTTGCGTGACCTGGTGGCCCTCGCCGGCGCGGGTCACGGCCCGCCAGCCGTGCGCCCGGGTCGCACCCGGTTCCGCGCCCGCCTGGGCGTTGCCCATCTGCTTCAGGAACTGGGTGAAGTCGGCCTCCAGCGCCTGGGCGAGCGCGTGGGCGCGGTCGAACGACAGGGTGATCTGACCGGTCTCCACGCGCGACAGGGTCGACTGCGAGATGTTCGACCTCTGGCTCAGTTCACGCAGCGTCCAGCCCCGCTCGCCGCGCAGGCGCCGGATCGCCGTGCCGAAGGCGCCCTGGTCGAAGACGGTCTGTTGCGGGGCCGGGTCAGGACGGGTGAGCACCTCGCCGCCGCTGAGGATCAGGTGGTCCCTGAGTTGATGCACGTCCATCCGGCGATCTAGCCCCATAGCTCGCGCGAAAAGGGCTCGGCGCGGCCCTTTTCGTACCGGATCGGGTTGAGCCGGTCCCCTCGCAGCGCCAGCGGCCCGTCCAGGTCGGCGATCTTGGCCTTCAGGCCGATCAGGAACGCCGGCGCCATAGCGAGCGACGTACCCAGCATATTCCCCACCATGACGTCCAGTCCACGCGCTGCAGCTTCATCGGCGAGGAGTAGGGCTTCGGTAAGGCCGCCGGTCTTGTCCAGCTTGATGTTGATCATGTCGTAGCGGCGCGCCGCGGCGTCCAGCTCGCCCCGGTGCAGGCAGCTCTCGTCGGCGCAGATCGGCACCGGGCTCTCGATGTCTTCCAGGCCGTCGTCCCCGCCGCGCGGCAGCGGCTGCTCGACCATCTCGACACGGGCCGCGGCGAATTCGGGAAGGCATTCCTGGAGCTGGGCCAGGGTGAAGCCCTGGTTCACGTCGACGATGATCCGGGCGTCCGGCCGCGCGCCGCGCACGGCCCTCACGCGCTCCACGGGGCGATCCGCGTCGAGCTTCAGCTTCAGCAGGCCGTATCCCGCCAAGGCCGCGGCCGCAGCCCCGCTGTCGGCCGGCGTGGGCAGCACGCCGATGGTCTGGCAGGTGTCGAGCACCCGGGGGGCGACGCCGGACTGTTCCCAGATGGTCCTGCCGGCCAGCTTGCACTCCAGGTCCCAGAGCGCGCAGTCGACGGCGTTGCGAGCGCCGCCCGGCGGCAGCAAGGCCTGCAGCGCCGCACGATCCAGACCGCGCTCGAGCTCCGGAACGATGGCGGCGACCTGCTCGAGCGCGTCGACGGTGTGATCCCCCAGATAGTAGACCCCGGCCGCTTCGCCTCGCCCGCTGCGCCCGCCCTCGCTCAGCTCAACCACTAGGGAGTCGAGCTCGGTGAAGACGTGACCGGTGATCCTGAAGGGGGCGCGCATGGGCCAAATCTCGCGGCGCACGGAGACCGTTCTTTTCACACCCACGTCGAGCTCCTGACCCTCGCGCGCCGACGGTCCGAAAATGGGCGTCTTGCGGAAATGCAATCATAGCCCTCGGCTAGGAAAAAGCGCTAGCGCGCGGCCGCAAATAATTTCGCCATAAAGGTGCAAAATTCACCCATCTAGTTGATTAAATTCAAAAATGTACGCGGCTCAAGCTTGATGCGTATATGCAAAAGCGACTTGCAAAGCTGTGCGGGGTAGGCGATGTCTAGCGATGATGCGGGGGTCGCGTCATGGCGAGGGGGCGAGAGATGGTGAAGCGTCTGCGGTCGTGGAAGGCGGTGGCCTTGGCGGTGGCCCTGCTGGGTGGTGGGGCGCTGCCGGCGAGCGGTCGGAGCGCGCCGCCCAAACCGCCGATGACGGCGATCGCCCCGACGACGCCGGGCGCGGCGCAGCTGACCTCGCAGGATCTGAACGTCTGGCTGGACGGCTACATGCCGCGTGCGTTGAACGACGCCGGCATCGCCGGCGGCGTCGTGACGATCGTGAAGGACGGCCAGATCGTCACCAACCGGGGTTTCGGCTACGCCAACCTGAAGACCCGCACACCGGTCGATCCGAACGCGACGCTGTTCCGGCCGGGGTCGATCTCCAAGCTGTTCACCTGGACGGCCGTGATGCAACTGGTCGAGCAGGGCAAGCTCGACCTCGACGCCGACGTGAACCAGTACCTCGACTTCAAGGTCCCGGCTCAGGGCAAGCCGGTCACCCTGCGCCAGATCATGACGCACACGACCGGCTACGAGGAAGTCGTCCGCGAACTGTTCGACAACAACGCCGACCTGACGCTCAAGGACTATCTGACCCGTAACCTTCCGGAGCGGATCCACGCGCCGGGCACGACGCCGGCCTATTCCAACTACGCGACCGCGCTCGCGGGCTACATCGTCCAGCGCGTCTCCGGCGAGCCGTTCCCCAAGTATATCGAGCGGCACATCTTCACGCCGCTGGGCATGCAGAACTCGACGTTCGAGCAGCCGCTGCCCGACCGGCTGAAGTCGGCGATGTCGGGCGGCTACCGCAACCTCGACAGCGACGAGGCGCAAAAGTTCGAGATCATCGGCCCCGGGCCGGCCGGCGCGCTGTCGTCGACCGGCGCGGACATGGCGAAGTTCATGAACGCCTACCTGAACGGCGGCGCGGGCCTGATGAAGCCTGAGACGGCCAGGCTGATGTTCGACACGAT
The DNA here is from genome assembly GCF_010975005.1 of Caulobacter sp. 17J65-9. GTDB lineage: Bacteria > Pseudomonadota > Alphaproteobacteria > Caulobacterales > Caulobacteraceae > 17J80-11. The sequence goes on from NZ_JAAIVC010000058.1 coordinate 4,017, forward strand.
CGATCAGCAGTTCCCCGGCGTGAACAGCATGGGGTTGGGCTTCTACCAGAACGACCTGAACGGCCACCGGATCATGGGCCACGGCGGGGACACCGGCTGGTTCCACTCCGACCTCGCCCTGATGATCGACGACCATGTGGGCGTCTATGTTTCGCTGAACAGCGCCGGCAACACGGGACTAGCGCCGCACCTGTTGCGGATCGATTTCCTGAAGGCGTTCGTCGATCGGTACTACCCGGCCGCGACGCTCACGGCCGATCCGAAGCCGCTCGACACCGCCAAGGCCCACGGCGCGGCGGTCGTCGGCGACTACGAGAGCTCGCGGCGCATCGACAGCAACCCGCTGCACGCCATCTACTTCCTGGACCAGACCAAGGTCGCCATGGCGCCCAACGGCGACCTGATCGGCCCGGGCCTGCCCACCGCGACGGGCAAGCCGCGCCACTGGCGCGAGGTCGAGCCGTGGATCTGGCAGGAGGTCGGAGGCTACAACCGGATGGGTGTGCGCCGCGACGCCAGCGGCAAGGTCACGGCGCTGGCGGCCGAGCCCTTCTCCTTCGCGATCGTCAACACCCGGGCGCCCTGGTGGCGGGCCACGTCCACCTGGACGCCGTTGCTGATCGCGGCGGTCGCCGTGCTGGCGCTGACCTTCCTCACCTGGCCGCTCCGCGCCCTGGTGCGTCGAGCCCACCGCGCGCCGTTCCCCTACGCCGACCTGCGCGCCAAGGCGCATCGGATGGCGGGCGTCTCCAGCGGGCTGGTGGTGGCCTATCTCGCCGGTTGGACCGGGTTCCTGGTCTGGCTGCTGGGCTCCCTGCCGGACACGCCGGAGTCGGTGGCCTCGGCGTTCTTCGTGGTGCTGTACGTGGCGGGCCTCCTGCCCGTCCTGGCCCTGGGCGGCCTGACGCTGGCCAATCTCAACCTCTGGCGTGGCGGAGCCAGCTGGTTCGCGCGGATCTGGGGCGGGCTGACGGTGCCGGCGACGCTGGTGATCCTCTGGCTGGCGATCGCCAACGGCTTCTACAGCTTCAACTTCAGCTACTAGCGTGAGCGCCCTGGCCGACAAGCCGGCGGAGTCTCGGGCGAGGGGGGCCGGACAGTGGTTCGGTCACCCTCGCGGGCTCACCGTTCTGTTCCTCACCCAGACCTGGGCGGAGTTCTCGTACTTCGGCCTGCAGGCGATGCTCGTCTACTACATGACGCAGCAGCTGGCCTTGCCGCAGGCGCAGGCGTCGCTGATCTACGGGATCTACGGGGCGTGCGCGTTCTTCAGCCCGTTCTTCGGCGGCATCGTCGCCGACCGCTGGATCGGGAAGACGGCGGCCGTGGTCATCGGCGGGACGCTGATGATGGCCGGCCATTTCGCCATGGCCTTCGAGCCGCTGCTGTTCCCGGCGCTCGGGCTCGTGGCGGTGGGCAACGGCCTGTTCATCCCGCCGCTCGCGGCGCAGGTGGCGCGGCTCTATGAGGACGGAGACACCCGCCGCGACCAGGCGTTCAGCGCCTACTACATGGGCATCAACCTCGGCGGCTTCCTCTCGCCGCTGCTTTGCGGCTACCTGGGCGAGACCTACGGCTGGCACTGGGGCTTCGCCCTGGCCGGCGTCGGCATGGCGGTGGGCCTCGTCACTTACCTGGTCGGCCGCCGGCACGTGCCGGGCGACGAGTCCGCCAAGCGGGAGCGGAGCGCGCGGCGTCCGCCGCTGACCCGCGACGACCGTCGCGCCGTGCTGGCGCTGCTGGGCGTGATGGCCGTGGTCGTGCTGTTCCGTATCGCCTACGAGCAGAGCGGCAACACCATCGCCCTCTGGATCGCGGACCGTACGAACCGGGAGCTGGCGATCGGCGACTGGAGCTGGCGCATCCCGGCGACCTGGTTCCAGTCGATCAATCCGCTGCTGATCATCACGCTGACGCCTTTCCTGATGGGACACTGGCAGCGCCGGCGCGAGCAGGGGCACGCCGCGAACCTGTTCGGCCGCATGGCGCTGGGCTGTGCGATCACCGCCGCGGCCTGCGTGGTGATGGTCCTGGCGGCGATCGACTATCGGCTCGGAGGCCCGGTGAGCGCGCTGTGGGTGGTCGGTTATTTCGTGTTGCTCACCCTGGGCGAGCTCCTGGTGCTGCCGGTCGGCCTGTCGCTGTTCGGCAATCTTTCGCCGGCGCAGATCGCCTCGACGATGATGGGCGCCTGGTACATCGCCAAGTTCCTGGGATCCCTGTCCGCCGGGTTCATCGGCACGCTGTGGTCGACCATTCCGGCCGAATGGTTCTTCGCGATCGGCGCGGGCTCGACCCTGCTGGCGTCGCTCATTCTGCTGGTCATGGCGAGCGGGCGAACGCCGGCGCCGGTGGCGGCCACGCAGAGCGGCGGGGGATGACGGCGACGGCGGCGTCGACCTGACGCGCTGGCGGTACGCGCCGCCGTGACGATTCGACGACGGCGTCTGGAAATTGTGGAAGCAAGTGCGCGCGGCGCGCCCGCGCGGCGAGCCTGAGGGGGCGGACCATGAAGCGAACGATCGGGGCCGGAGCGCTGGCCTTCTCACTGTGTATTGCGACGGTCGCGTGGGCCGCGCCGCCCAAGAACTTCGACGCGCGGGTCGCGAAGATCGCCTCCGAAGTGGGCGTGCCTGGCATCTCCGTGGCCATCGTCGAGAACGGAAAGGTGACGCTGGCCAAGGGCTATGGCGTCCGGCGGCTGGACGATCCGGCGGCGCGCGTGGACAGCGACACGCTCTTCCAGATCGGCTCGGTCAGCAAGGCGTTCACGGCCGCCGCCCTGGCGCGCCTCGTCGACAGCGGCAAGGTCGGCTGGGACGACAAGGTCATCGACCATATTCCGTACTTCCAGATGTACGACTCGTGGGTGACGCGTGAGATGACGGTGCGCGACCTGTTCGTGCACAACAGCGGCCTGGGCCTGGGCGCCGGCGACCTGATGCTGTTCCCGCAGACCACGCGCAGCCGCGAAGACGTCGTCCGTTCGCTTCGCTACATCAAGCCGGCCACCAGCTTCCGCTCGGGCTACGCCTACGACAACGTGCTCTACGTCGTCGCCGGTCAGCTCATCGAGGAGGTCAGCGGCAAGAGCTGGGAGCGGTTCGTCAAGGAGGACCTGCTGGTCCCCGGCGGCATGCTCACGGCCACCAGCTCGCGCGACGACCGGCGGCACGCGGACAACCGGGCCTGGCCTCACGGCCGCCGCGACGGCCCGATGGTCGGCATGGGCACGCAGGTGACCCTGGACGACAGCGGGAAGGCCGAGTTCGATCCGGACATCACCGGCGTCGGCGCGCCGGCCGGCGGCATCGCGATCAGCGCCAACGACATGGCGCGGTGGCTTTCCATCCAGCTCGCGCACGGGGGCCTGCCGGGCGGCGGCCGCCTCTTCAGCGAGGACGCGTCGCGCGAGATGTGGACGCCGCGCATCCACGTGCCGATCGGGCGCTACCCGGAACCGGTCTCGGCCGTCACGCCGCAGTTCGACAGCTATGCGATGGGCTGGATGGAGCGGGACTATCGCGGCCACAAGCTGATCATGCACACCGGCGCGGTGTTCGGGGCGCAGTCGATCCTGGTCCTCATCCCCGAGAAGAACATCGGCTTCTCGATCATGATCAACTGCGAGGACGGGGAGGCGGCGTACGGCCTCGCCTACGAGCTGCTCGATCATTACCTCGGGCAGCCCTACTACAACTGGGGGGCGGCCTGGCAGCAGTTCGTCCGCGAGCGCGACCAGAAGGCGGTGGCGTTCCTGAAGAGTCAGACCGAGACGCCGGCGGTGGCGGGCGCGGGTCCCTCGCGGTCGCTCCAGACCTACGCCGGCGCCTTCAAGGACGCCTGGTACGGTCCCGTCACGGTGAAGCACGCCGGCGGCAAGCTCGCCATGGACTTCACCATGACGCCCGGCATGACCGGCGAGCTGACGCCCTGGCGGTACGACACCTTCCGCGTCACCTGGCGCAACCCCAGCATCGAGCCGGCCTACGTGACCTTCGCGTTCGACGCCGAGGGCAAGGTGGACCGGATCAGCATGCGGCCGGTCTCGCCTCTGGCCGACTTCAGCTTCGACTACCAGGACCTCGACCTGCGGCCCGCTCCGGCGGCGTCGGGAGGCCAGTAAGCGCTCATGAGGACGGCCCTGCTGGCCGCGCTCTGCTGGTCGGCGGCGTTCGCGCCGGCCAGCGCGCAGACGACGCCGGCGCAGACGACGCCGGCCGAGCGGGCGCGGATCGACCGGATCACCGCGCGGACGCCCCTGATCGACGGCCACAACGATCTGGCCGATCAGGTCCACGACCTCTACGGCGGCGAGCTCGCGCGGATCGACCTGACCCGGTGGGGGACGCCCCAGTCGCCCCTGCAGACCGACATTCCCCGGCTGCGGTCGGGGCGCGTCGGCGCCCAGTTCTGGTCGGTCTACGCGCCGGCGGAGCTCCGCGGGGCGGAGGCGGCGCAGGCCGTGCAGGTGCAGATCGACATCGTCCGCCAGATCGTCGCGGACCATCCCGAGGCGTTCGAGTTCGCCGCCACCGCCGGCGACATCGAGCGGATCCACCGCGCCGGGCGCATCGCCTCCATGCTGGGCATGGAAGGCGGCGAGCCGATCAACGGCAATCTCGCCGTGCTGCGCCAGTTCCGCGCCGCGGGCGTGCTGTACATGACGCTGTGCCATGCGCAAACGACCGCCTGGGCCGACAGCGCCACCGACGCGCCCCAGCACGGCGGCTTGAGCCCCTTCGGCGAGGACGTCGTGCGGGAAATGAACCGCATCGGCATGCTGGTCGACCTCAGCCACGTCTCGGCCGACGCCATGCGCGACGCGCTGAGGGTCTCGCGGGCGCCGGTGATCTTCTCCCATTCCTCGGCCTACGCGCTGACGCCCCATCCCAGGAACGTGCCCGACGACGTGCTGCGGCTGCTGCCCGCTAACGGCGGCGTGGTGATGGTGAACTTCTATCCCGGCTTCGTGTCGGACGAGGTGCGCCTGTGGAGCGCCGCGCAGTCGGGCGAGGCGGCGCGCCAGAAGGCCCTGCATCCCGACGATCCCGCCGCTGCGGCCGCCGGGCTCGCGGACTGGGTCGCGAAAAACCCGCGTCCGGCCGCCACGGTCGCTCAGGTGGCCGACCACGTCGAGCACATCCGCGACGTGGCGGGGATCGACCATGTGGGGCTCGGCGCCGACTTCGACGGCGTGCCGTTCACGACCGAGGGTCTGGGAGACGTGGCGAGCTATCCGAACCTCTTCGCCGAACTGATGCGGCGGGGCTGGAGCGACGCCGACCTGGCCAAATTGGCCGGCGGAAACCTGCTGCGCGTCCTGCGCGGCGCCGAAGCGGTCGCCGCCGCCTCGCACTGAAGATGCTCAAGAAGAAGGAGGGACGCAGGCGGCTCGACCGCCTGCGCCCCTCTTCGTTTCGGGCGCTCAGGCTCAGGCCTGCTGCGGCTCCCGCGTCGCTGAAGCCGCCGCCTCGCACTGAGTTTTTCGGGAAAAGAAGAAGGGGGCGCAGGCCGCGGAGTTCCGCCGCCTGCGCCCCCTTTGAGCCCGGCTTAGTACCGGGCGCTCAGGCTCAGTCCGATGGTGCGCGGGCGAAGCACTGAGGCTTCGCCGTTTGGCGCGTCGGGCAGCGTCTGGCCGAAGTTGCCGAACGCGATCGGGCCGCGTTCGTCGCCGACGTTCTTCGCGTAGAGCTCGACGGCGTAGCGGCCGAACTCCACGCCGCCGCGCAGGTCGATCGTGGTGTAGCTGGGCACCTCGATCTGCTGGGCGCCGTACAGGAAGCCGCCGACGCCCGGGAAGGCGGTCGACTGCTCGCCCACGACGCGCCAGGTGGCGCCGACGTAGGCCTGGGCGCCGTTGGCGAGGGCCCACTCGTACTCGCCGTCGAGCGTGCTCGACCAGTCCGGCGAATACGGCAGGGGATCGCCGCTCACGCCACCGACCACGATCGGGTCGGTGTCGCTGGTCAGTTCCGTGTCGGTCACGGCGCCCGCCCAGACGAATGTCAGGCCCTGATGCGGCGTCAGCGTGGCGGTCCATTCCACGCCCTGCGTCTCGGCCGAGCCGCCGTTGGCGTTGCCGGTCACCGTGCCGTCGAACACGGCCAGCTGGATGTCCTGCCAGTCCACGTGGAAGACCGACGCGTCCAGCCGCAGCACGCCCGGAACCAGGTCGGTCTTCACGCCGAGCTCGTAGTTGGTCGTGGTGTCGGAGCCGAACGTCGGCGGGATCACCGAGGCCACGCCCACGATGTTCGGGCCGCCGGGCCGGTAGCCGGTGGCGATCCGCCCGTAGAACATGGTGTGGTCGTTCATGCGGTAGCGCGGCGCGATGGAGAAGGTCGTGGCGTTCTCGGAGGAGACCTCGCCTCCCGCGCCCACGGCCGTGCCGCTCTGGTCCACCGTCTGGTCGTTCTTCGCGTAGCGCGCGCCGACGCTGACGTCGAATTGCGGCGAGAACTTCACCTTCACCTCGCCGAAGGCCGCGACCTCCTCGTAGTCGGAGGCGATCCTGGCGGTCAGGCCGGTGACCGAGCCGGGCGGCGGGCCGAAGAAGATCTCCTGGTCGATCAGGCCCTCTTCCTTGGTGTAGAACAGCCCCGCCACCCAATCGAGGCGCTCGCCCTCGGGCGAGACCAGGCGGAGTTCCTGGGTGAACTTCTCCTGGCTCAGGTCATTGGCGAGGAACGACGGCAGACCGAAGGCCATGGAGCCGTCGCTCTCGCGGTATTGCTCCAGCTCGCCCCAGCTGGTCGACGAGACCAGCGCGGCCCAGCCCAGATCGTAATCCACCGTGGCGTTGTAGATCCGGTAGGTGATGTCCGACTTTTCGGAGAACAGCCGGAACTGATCGAGATCGCCGGCCACGGGCTCCAGCGGGCTCTGGAAGTAGGCGACGCCCGTCTGCGCATCGCTCTCGATCTTCTGCACATAGGCCGAGGCGCGGAAGGTCAGCTTGTCGGTGGCGTTGAACAGGAAGGCCGCGCGCAGCGCCGACGTTTCGAGGCCGTTGATGTCGCTCTCGCCCCGGGCCGGATCGTCGATATAGCCCCCTTGCGAACGCTTCATCCCGCTGACGCGCAGGGCGGCGCGCTCGCCCATCGGCAGGTTCACGGCGCCCCGCAGGCCCCAGCTGCCTTCGCCGTCGTCGGTCTGCTCGGCCGAGCCGCGCACCCGCGCCTCGAAGCCGGCTGTCGAGGGCTGCACGGTCACGTACTTGATGAGGCCGCCCAGCGAGCCGGCGCCGTAGAGCGTCCCCTGCGGGCCGCGCAGCACTTCCACGCGCTTCACGTCGGACGGATCCAGGTCGAGCGCCAGCACGCCGGAGTTCACCAGCGAGGTCGAAGAGCCGAACGGCGTCTCGTCCATGTAGGTGCCGACGGTCGACGAAATCCCGCTGGTGTTCAGCCCGCGCAGCGTCAGGCGCTGGTTGCCCGGCTGGTCGCCCACGACGGTGAGGCCAGGGACGCGGCCGACATAGTCCGAGAAGTCGTTCGCCTGGATGCGCTCCAGGGTCTCGTCGGTGATCGCCGTCACCGATTGCGGGACCTCCCGGAGGAGTTCCTCACGCTTTTGCGCGGTGACGACGACCTCGTCGACCGCAGTGGCGTCCTGCGCGTGGGCGCAGATCGGCGTCAGTGAGACGCTGGCCAAAAGCGCCAGAGCAAGTCTGCTGGTCATTACTGGTTCCCCCCTCCCAAAGGGCGGCATTGCGCCCTCACGCATACCTTGACTGTGAAATTTGCGAATCTGCAAGAACATTGCAATTGACGGGAGGTGTTGCCGTCGGCTGTGGTATCTTTGCGCCACAGACGCTAAGCTGGCGCGTGGGTGCAGGAGGGCGGCCACATGGGGACCGAGGGGCGCTGCGAAGCGCGACCGGGGGCGCTGATCCGGAGGGAGCGGCTCAAGCGCGGCTGGACCCTCGCCGACGCCAGCGCCCGGACGGGCCTGCCGGTCTCGACCCTCTCGCGGGCCGAGAACGACAAGATCTCGCTGACCTACGACAAGCTCGCCAGCATCAGCCGGGGGCTGGAGATCGACATCTCCGCCCTGTTCGGCGGCGAGACGACGCCCCAGCCGAAGGTGCTGGGTCGCCGCAGCGTCACGAAGGTCGGCGACGGCCGACGGATCGAGACCGCCAACTACGGCCATCTCTATCTGGCCGCGGACCTGCTCAATAAGCCGTTCATCCCGGTGATCGCCGAAATCCGCGCCCGCACCCTTGCGGAATTCGGCGAGCTGGTCCGCCACGAAGGCGAAGAGTTCGCCTACGTCCTCGAGGGGGCCGTCGTGCTCCACACGGCGCTCTACGCGCCCGTTCGGCTCGAAAGCGGCGACTCCATCTACTTCGACAGCGGCATAGGCCACGCGTACGTGGCGGCGAGCGAGGGGCCCTGCCGGGTCCTGTCGATCTGCACCGGCGACGAGGCGCAGCGGATCGCCGGCGCGGAGGTCGAAGCGGCCCCGTTCCGCATCGAGCGCTACGCCAATGGTCGCTGACATGAGCCAGGTCGAGACGCAGCACGGCCGGACGCTCGAGCTGGCGCACCCCTATCTGCTTTTCCTCGGCGACATCGCCGAGCCCGGCTACGCGAAGACGGCGATGGGGCTGCGCGACTGGGCCGGCGAGCGCTGCCTGGCCGAATACACGCTGGACGGCGGTCGCGGCGTGGGGCTGCCGCGAATGGCGCCGGCGGCCGCCAGCGCTGCGGGCGCGCGGTCGCTGGTGATCGCCGTGGCGACGCCCGGCGGGGCCATTCCCGCCGCCTGGCTTCCGACGCTGCTGGAGGCGATCGAGGCCGGGCTCGACCTGGTGGCCGGCATGCACGCGAAGCTTTCGGACATGCCGGAGCTGGTCGCAGCCGCTGCGCGCCATGGTCGCCGGCTCGTCGACGTGCGCACGCCCCCGCCCGGGATCCCGGTCGCTTCCGGTCGAAAACGGTCCGGCCGCCGGCTCCTCACCGTCGGGACCGACTGCGCGCTGGGCAAGAAGTACACTGCGCTCGCCATCGCCCGCGGGCTGGTCGCCCGCGGCGTGAAGGCGGACTTCCGGGCCACCGGCCAGACCGGGATCATGATCGCCGGCGCCGGCATGCCGATGGACGCGGTGGTGGCGGACTTCGCGGCGGGCGCCGCGGAGCTGCTCAGCCCCGACAACGCCCCGGACCACTGGGACGTGATCGAAGGCCAGGGGTCGCTGTCGCATCCGGCCTTCGCGGGGGTGTCGCTGGGCCTGCTGCACGGAAGCCAGCCGGACGTGATCGTCCTCTGCCACGATCCGACGCGGGCCGAAGTGCTGGGCCATCCGGGGTACGCGCTGCCGCGGCTCGACGAGGCGATCGATCTGGCCGTGCGGCTGGGGGCGCGCACCAACCCGGCGATCCGCTGCGCCGGCGTCGCGCTCAACACCTCCGGCCTTTCCGAGGCCGAGGCGCGGAAGGCGATAGCCGAGGCCTCGGCCATGGTGGGCGCGCCGGCCGCGGATCCGATTCGCGGCGGCGCCGAGTTCGAAGCGCTTCTGGACGCCGTCCTCGCCTGACCATGTTCAAGGTGTTCGACCCCCGGCAACTGGCGCACGCGCCGGCGCTCGAGATGCACAACGGCGCATGGGTCGACCACGTCGACCGGCCGGCGCGCGCCCAGACCGTCGCGGATCGGCTCGCGATCACCACGCAGGCCCGCGACTTCGGCCGCGCGCCGCTGCAGCGGGTGCATAGCGCGGAGTACCTGGATTTCCTCGAGGTCGTTCACCGGCGCTGGAGCGACGCGGGACGGCTCGGCGACGCCGTCGGCTACACCTGGCCGGTGGTCGGACGCCGGCCGCTGCGCCTGGACCGGATCGACGCCCTGCTGGGGCGCTTCAGCTACGACGCGGGCACGCCGGTCGCGTCGGGCACCTGGGAGTCGGCCTACTGGGCGGCGCAGACCGCCCTGACCGCCCTGGCGCCGCTGCTCGACCGATCGACGCGGACCAGTTTTGCTCTCTGCCGACCGCCCGGCCATCACGCCGGCGCCGACTACCTCGGCGGCTACTGCTACCTGAACAACGCGGCGATCGCGGCGCGGGCGGCGAGCGACGCCGGCCTGGCGCGCGTGGCGGTGCTCGATGTCGACTACCACCACGGCAACGGCACGCAGGACATCTTCTACGAGGACGGCGAGGTGTTCTTCGCCTCGATCCACGGCGATCCTGTCACCGAATACCCGTTCTACTGGGGTCATGCGGACGAACGCGGCGCGGGATCGGGGGAGGGCGCGACCCTTAACCTGCCCCTTCCGCGGGGGACCACTCTGGGGCCCTATCTCGACGCGCTGGACGTCGCGCTCACGGCGATCTCCGGCTTCGCGCCCGCCCTGCTGGTCGTGTCGTTCGGGGCCGACACCTACGAGGGCGACCCGATCTGCCACTTCAGGATCGCCACCGACGAGTACGCGAAGCTGGCTGAGCGCATCGCCGGCCTGGGCGTGCCCACCCTGGTGGTCATGGAAGGCGGCTACGCCGTCGACGCCCTCGCCGACAACGTCTCGGCCTTCCTGTCCGGCTTCTGAGCGGAGGGCTGCAAGCGCCGCCACGCCGCTTCCAGAACGGAGGCCCCGAAACGCAAAAAGCCCCGGCCGAGGCCGGGGCTTTTTTGTGGGCGAGGAATGGTGGACGCGACAGGGATTGAACCTGTGACCCCTACGATGTCAACGTAGTGCTCTCCCGCTGAGCTACGCGTCCGCCCGGGAAGGAGCGGTCATATAGCCGGGTCTCGAAGCGTCAGCAAGCCGAATGTGACGCGTTCGCCGCTTTGTCGCGGATCGCCGGTCCAGGCTGAATTTTCAAGGCTTCAGCGGGCGGCGAACGCCCTCGTCCGCGCCGCGTCGAAGCTTGGCGGGAACAATCGCGCCGCTTCGCCGGTTGAGCCGCCACGGTCGATTTCGCCTGCGTAGATTTCCCGTACGGCGGCCAGTCCCAGCGGCGTCAGCTTTCCCGATTTTTCCCAACCGAACGGCGCGCCGGCGCCCGGCCGCGCCGCGGAGGCGTCATGCCCGCTCGATCCCTCGTGCGGCGTGCGCCCGGCCTTGTCCTGCGTGCGGGCCTGATCGCGACGGCGGCGCTCATCGTCGGCGCGGGTCGCCGGCCTGACGACCAGGATCTGCTGCGCCGGGTCAACGCCGAGGTGAACCGCTCGATCCGCTACCAGGCGGAGCCGCCCGGCCAGGACGTGGTGCGCTTCGGCCCGAAGCGCGGCGACTGCGAGGACTACGCCGAGACCAAGCGCATCCGCCTGATCGCGGCGGGCTGGCCGCGGCGGGCGCTGCGCGTGCAGAGCGTGAGCCTGCGCAGCGGCGAGTGTCACGCCGTGCTGGTCGCCGCGGACGCGCAGGGGCGCCGCTGGGTGCTCGACAACCGGACCTCCGGCGTGGAGACGGTCGAGCAGACCGGGCGACGCTACAGCTGGAACAATTGCGACGGCCGCGACCGCGGCCGTTGAGGATCGGCCCTCAGGCCGCGATCATCCGCTCCACCTCGGCGACCAGGTCGCGCAGGTGGACGGGCTTGGACAGCACCTTGGCCTGCGGCGCGGTCTGGGCGGCGGTCAGGGCCACGGCGGCGAAGCCGGTGATGAACATGATGCGCAGGTCGGGCTGGCGGGCGCCGGCCTCGCGCGCGACCTCGATGCCGTCGGCGCCGGGCATGACGATGTCGGTCAGCAGCAGGTCGTAGGGGCCTTCGTCCAGCGCCCCCACGGCGGCGTCGCCGTCGGCGCAGGACACCACTTCGTGGCCGGCCCGCTCCAGCGCGCGGGCGAGGAAGCTGCGGAGGGAGTCGTCGTCTTCGGCCAGCAGGATGCGCGCCATGGCGGGGTGGTCTTCCGGATTCCGGGATCAATCTGGCGTCAAGCTTACCGCGAACTCGGTAAACCGGCGATGAAAACCGCAGCGTTTGCACACAGGTTTCAGGCGCGTTGACCTCGCCCCCTCGCGCGGCCGATCATCGGGCCATGACCGTCGTCGAGCCGATCTTCGCCGCCCCGTCCGATTCCGACCCCGACGCCGCGGCGCCTTTCGAGCTCAGCCTGCCCGCCCAGACGGCCTCGGCGCTGGTGTTCGCCTCGCCGCATTCGGGCCGGATCTATCCGGACGACCTGGTGGCCGCCTCGGCGCTGGACGCCCTGGCCCTGCGCCGCTCGGAGGACGCGTTCGTCGACCGCTTCGTGCTGGGCGCGCGCGAGCACGGGATCGCCGCCATCGCCTGCCGGGTGGCGCGGGCCTATGTCGACGTCAACCGCGACCCCTGGGAGCTGGACCCGGCCATGTTCGAGGACGCCCTGCCGGCGTTCGCCCGCTCGCAGAGCGCGCGGGTGGCGGCCGGGCTGGGCTCGATCGCCAAGGTGGTCGGCGAGGGCCAGGCGATCTACCGGCGCAAGCTGCGCTTCTCGGAGGCCGCGGGCCGCATCGCGCGGGTGCACGCGCCCTACCACCACGCGCTCAAGGAGCTGGTCGAGGCGGCGCACGCGGGCTTCGGCCAGGCGGTGCTGATCGACTGGCACTCCATGCCCTCGGCGGCGGTGAAGGCCGAGCAGCGGCGCGGGCGCGGCCGCCCCGACGTGGTGCTGGGCGACCGGCACGGCGAGGCCTGCGCGCGCGGGCTGACCGCCCTGGTCCGGCGCGAGTTCGAGAGCATGGGCTACGTCGTGGCCCTGAACCGCCCCTACGCCGGCGGCTACACCACCCAGAGCTACGGCCGTCCGACCGAGGGGCGTCACGCCCTGCAGATCGAGCTGAACCGGTCGCTGTATCTGGACGAGGCGCGCATGGAGCCGGTGGCCGGCTTCGAGCGGCTGAAGGCCGATCTCGACCGCATGGCCGTGACCCTCGCGGCCGCCGACTGGAGCGCGGTTCTGCGGGCCTGAGCGCAAGGCAAAAAAAAGCCGCGCTAAAAAGCGCGGCTGTGAAGTCAATAGGGAGGAAACGCCCAGGAAGGGCAATCGGCGCCGCGAAGCGCCGAACACCCCCTCTATACGTTGCGGCGCAAAACGGATCAAGCGTAACTTTGCCTTCCGCCGATCACGCGTTGTTACGAGGCGCTGCAAAACCCTTTTGTGACAAGCTTGTGGCGGTGGAGCTGAAATGCTGCACCTGCGAAGAGCGTTTGACGCGACCGTCAAATTGTTCCGCTGTGGGACTCCAGCAGGCCGCGCGCCTTGCGCACGCCCAGCGCGGCGGGCGACTGCGACTGGCGCCAGGCCAGCAGCGCCACCGCGCCCAGGGTCGCGGTCAGGAAGTAGGCCGGGCCGAACAGCCACGCCGCTGCGGCCAGCGCGAAGTAGTAGCCGCGCACGCCCTGGCTGAAGGCCGACAGGGCCGGATTGAGCACGGTGGCCGCCGCTTCGGCGAAGGCGTCGGCCTTTTCCGGCGCCAGACCCTCCGGCGCGGCCCCCATCAGGGCCAGGGTGTAGTTCAGCTGCCGGATCGACCAGATGAAGTTCAGGAAGCCGCGCGCCAGGCAGACGATCACCAGGGCGAGCTTGCCCTCGAACATCACGGTCGAGGCGCCGCGCGGGACGATGCCCAGCTCCACCCCGCTGCGCAGCACCTCGCCGCCGAACAGGGCCCCGGCCACCGCCGCGATCAGGATCAGGTTGGCCGAGCCGAAGAAGGAGGCGGAATTGATGGTGTGGCCGAGCAACTGGCTGTCCATCAGCCGCAACTCGCGCCGCGCCATGGCCCGCATCCAGGCCAGCCGCACGATGGTCATGTCGGTGACCAGGGCGCCCGAGCGGTGCGATAGCCGCCTCAGGATGCGCTCGTAACCGAACCAGCAGACGACGAACGCCGCCAGCGCGGCCCAGTCCAACGGAGTCATGGCCGGACCATAGGCCGTAACGGCCGCGCTTGCGAAGGGGCGACGCGGGCCGCCCGCAAGGCGCGGAAATCCTTGGCCGGGCGCGCGGCCGCCGCCGAAACCGGCTTCCCCTTTCGGCTAGCGCGCTCTATCACGCGCGCCTCTTCTCCTCCCCGAAGAAAGCTCATCCATGAACCTCGACAAGATCTCCCCCGGCCCGAATCCGCCGTGGGACCTCAACGTCGTCATCGAGATCCCGCAGGGCGGCCTGCCGGTGAAGTACGAGATGGACAAGGACAGCGGCGCGCTGTTCGTCGATCGCTTCCTGCACACCGCCATGTACTACCCGGGCAACTACGGCTTCGTGCCCCACACCCTGGCCGACGACGGCGACCCGTGCGACGTGCTGGTGATCAACCCGACCCCCGTGGTGCCGGGCTGCGTGATCCGTTCGCGCCCGATCGGCGCCCTGGTCATGGAGGACGAGGCCGGCCGCGACGAGAAGATCCTGGCCGTGCCGGTCGACAAGCTGCACCCGTTCTATGCGGACATCGCCAGCTACCGGAACCTGCCGGACATCCTGATCGAGCAGATCACCCACTTCTTCAGCCGCTATAAGGACCTGGAGAAGGGCAAGACCACCAAGGTCATCGGCTGGATCGACGCGGCCGAGGCCGCCGACCTGATCCGCGTCGGCATGGCCGCGCACCAGGCCAAGGACGCCGCGGCCTGACGCGGAAGTTGCGGCCGGTCTGAAATCGCCTCGCGCGCGTCAGGCCGGCCTGCTACCTCTGCCCCCGTTATTGGGGGAGTTCCGATTCATGTCGCGTACCGTCGCCGCCGCCGCTCTCGCGGCGGCTTTCGTTCTGTCGTCGCCGGCCGCCGTCTTCGCGGCTGCGCCCGAAGCCGCCGCCGAGCAACCGAAGGCCGGCGCGCCGGATCCCGCCGCTGAAGCGGCGCTCGCCAAGCAGCGCGAGCAGGCCGCCGAGGCCTTCCTGAAGAGCCTGACCCCGCGGCACGGGGTGATCAGCCTGGGCGACGCCGAGGCCGAGCTGTCGCTGACCGACAAGTACTATTTCCTCGACGCCGCCGACGCGAAGAAGGTGATCGTCGAGGCCTGGGGCAACCCGCCGGGGTCGGCCGAGGGCGTGCTGGGTATGATCTTCGCCAAGGGCACGACGCCGCTCGACGACGCGTGGGGCGCGGTGGTGACCTACGAGGCCGAGGGCTACGTCTCCGACAAGGACGCGCACAAGATCAATCCGAAGCGGCTGCTGAAGGACATGCAGTCGGGCGAGGACGCGGAGAACAAGGCCCGCAAGGACGCCGGCTATGAGCCGACCCACGTCGTCGGCTGGGCCGAGACGCCGAGCTACGACGCGACGCGCCACGCGCTGATCTGGGCCAAGGAGATCAGCTTCGGGACCAGCCCCGACCACACCCTGAACTACGACGTGCGCCTGCTGGGCCGTCGCGGCGTGCTGAGCCTGAACGTGGTGGCCGGCATGAAGGACCTGGCCTCCGTCCGCACCGCCGCCGAGGGCGTGCGTGCCGCCGCCGCCTTCAAGCCGGGCGCGCGCTACGGCGACTACCAGGAGGGCGTCGACAAGAAGGCCGCCTACGGGGTGACCGGCCTGCTGGCCGCGGGCCTGGGCCTGGCGGCGGCCAAGAAGTTCGGCCTGCTGGCCGGCGGCCTGCTGCTGCTGAAGAAGTTCGCCGCGGTGATCATGGCCGGCCTGGCCGGGGTCGGGGCCTGGTTCCGCAACCTGTTCCGCAAGCGCGAAGCCTAAGCGGCTTCCGCTGAAGGGCGTGAGGGGCGCGTCGCCTGCAGGCGGCGCGCCCTTTCTATTTTGCGGGTCCGGCCAGCAGGGCCAGCAGGGCCTGGCCGTCGGAGGGCAGGGTGGTCGCGCCGATCCGGGCGTGGCGGGGCGTGAGCGCGTCGAGCGCGTAGGCGATCTGGGAGGCGACGACGCCGAGGCCGGCGGCGAGCAGGACGGGCCGGGTGGTCGTCGCGGCGGACGCGGCGGCGGCCAGGGCCAGGGCCAGGTTGGCGAGCGGGCCGCCCAGCAGCATCGC
>NZ_JAAIVC010000059.1 GCF_010975005.1 Caulobacter sp. 17J65-9
GTCGGCCAGCACGCCGTCGCCGTCCCGCGCGCCGCGCGCGCCCAGCACCTCGAGCACGGCGTCGAGCGGCGTGGCGGCGATGCGCAGGCGCTCCTGGCCGGCCACCAGGTCGGCCACCCGGCCCTGGGCGGCGAGGCGGCCGTGGTCGATGATGGCGACGCGGTCGCAGACCTTCTGCACCTCGGCCAGCTGGTGGCTGGCCAGTACGACGGTGACGCCGTCGCGGTCGGCCAGGCTGCGGATGAAGGCGCGCATCTCCTGGATGCCGGCCGGGTCCATGCCGCTGGTCGGCTCGTCCAGGATGATCAGCGGCGGATCGCCGAGCAGGGCGGCGGCGACGCCCAGGCGCTGCATCATGCCGACCGAGAAGCCGCGGACGTTGCGCTGGGCCGCCTCGGCCAGACCGACCCGTTCGAGGCGCGCCAGCACGTCGGCGTCGGTCAGGCGCACGCCGCCGGCCAGGGCCAGCATCTGCAGGGTCTGCACCGCCGTCAGGAAGGGCGGGAAGCGCGGGGTCTCGATCATCGACCCGATCCGCCGCGGCTTGCCGGCCGGCTCGCCGCGCACCAGGGCCCGCCCGTCGGTGGGCCGCACCAGGCCCAGCCAGATGCGGAACAGGGTGCTCTTGCCGGCTCCGTTCGGGCCCAGCACGCCGAACACGCCGCCCTCGGGAATCTCCAGGGTGAATCCGTCCAGCGCCTTCACGGCGCCGAACGTCTTGGTCAGGTCCAGCGCCTGCAGGACGGCGGTCACGGCCGGACTTCCGCGGACAGGTTAGGCGGGCGGGCGATCATCGGCGGACTCGCGTTCTTCGAGCTCACCATGCGGCGGCCCGGCGCGGGTCGCAAGGCGCAGCTGGGGAGTTTCACAGGGCTTTTCTTCGCCACAGTGCCGCCTCAAAGTTCGGTCCAGCTTCGTACGTCGAACGAGCCGCCGAGACTCCCATGAGCCGCCACCGACTTCTCCTCGCCGCCCTCGCCGTGCTGGCCGGCGCCGCGCCGCTGGTGGGCGCCGCGCAGGACCACGCCACGGACCGCAGTCAGGACCGCGTTCAAGACCAGGGCTTCGCGACCGCCCAGCTTTCCGAGCCCACGCGCCGGCCACCGGCCGACGTGGGCGCGATGAAGACCTCCTTCTCGCCCGTGGTGAAGCGGGCCGCGCCGGCGGTCGTGAACGTCTACGCCCGTCGCACCGTGCGCCAGCGGGTCGATCCCTTCTGGGACATGTTCGGCGGCGGCGTGCCGCGCGAGCGGGTGGAGCAGTCGCTGGGCTCGGGCGTGATCGTCCGCCCCGACGGCGTGATCGTCACCAACAACCACGTGGTGGAGGGCGGCCAGGAGTTCATGGTCGTGCTGCACGACCGCCGCGAATTCCCGGCCAAGGTGCTGCTGGCCGACGCCCGCTCCGACCTGGCCGTGCTGAAGATCGACACCGGCGCCGAGCGGCTGCCGACCTTGGCCATCGACGACCGCGAGGACCTGCAGGTCGGCGACCTGGTGCTGGCCATCGGCAATCCGTTCGGGGTGGGCCAGACGGTCACCAACGGCATCGTCTCGGCGCTGAACCGAACCGACGTCGGCATCACCGACTACAGCTTCTTCATCCAGACCGACGCGGCGGTGAACCCGGGCAATTCCGGCGGGGCTCTGGTCGACATGGACGGCGACCTGGTCGGCGTGAACACCGCCATCTTCTCGCGCTCCGGCACCTCCAGCGGCGTCAGCTTCGCCATTCCCTCGGCCATGGTCCGGCGCGTGGTGGAAAGCGCGGTCGGCGGCGGCCAGACCGTCGTGCGGCCGTGGCTGGGCGTGAAGTCCGAGCCGGTCACCGCCGAGATCGCCCGCAGCCTCGACCTGCCGCGCCCCGAGGGCGTGCTGGTGGCCGACGTCTATCCGAACGGCCCCGGCGCGCGCGCGGGCCTGCGCCAGGGCGACGTGGTGCTGTCGGTGGACGGCGGCGCGGTCAACGACACGGCCGGCCTGAACTTCCGCGTGGCCACCAAGCGGCCCGGCGACACCGTGACCCTGGCCGTGCTGCGCGAAGGTCGCCAGCAGACCCTGAAGGCCCGGGTCGAGCCGCCGCCGGCCTCGCCGGCCAAGGAAGAGCACACCCTGGACGGCCAGAACCCGATGAACGGCGCCGTGGTCGCCAACCTGTCGCCGGCGTCAGCCGACGAACTGGGGCTGGATCCGTTCGCCGGGCCCGGCGTGGTGGTCACCCGGATTTCAGGGCGCAGCTACGCCGGATCGGCCGGCTTCCGCCCGGGCGACATCGTCCGCGAGGTCAACGGCCGCAGGATCCAGAGCACCCGCGACCTGCTGGCCGCGCTGGGCGAACCGGCCCGCGGCTGGGCCGTCACCATCGAGCGCGACGGTCGGCTGATCACCGGCCAGTTCCGCGGGTAACGGGGGAGGGGCGTCAGCCCTTCGCCGGCCCCACCACGCCCCAGACGTGGCCGAACGGGTCACGCAGCTTGCCGGCGCGGCCGTAGAACTCGTCGGCCAGCGGACGGACGACCTGCGCGCCCGCTTGCACGGCCCGGTCGAACCAGGCGTCGGCGTCGTCGACGGTCAGATAGACAGACGTGCTGGTCCCACCGAGCGATTGGGGCGAGCGCACGCCGGTCAGCTCCTCCGGAAATTCGTCCGACAGCATCACCTCGCCGCCGTTCACCTTCAGCGTGGCGTGGCCGATGCGGTTCTCGTGCGGATAGGTCTCGACCACCTCGGCGGCGAAGGCGCGCCGGTAGAAGTCCAGCGCGCCATGGCCGTCGTGGACCATCAGGTAGACGCCGACGGGGGCGTAGTCGCGTGTGTCAGCCACCGGTCTTCCCCTTGCTCTTGGAGGCGATCGACCAGGCGAAGCCGAACGGGTCGGTGAGCTGGCCGTAGCGGTCGCCCCAAAACTGGTCGGCCAGCGGCATCTTCACGCCAGCCCCGGCCTCCAGCGCCCGGTTCCACCAGGCGTCGGCGTCGTCGACCTCGAGGTGGATGGTCACGCCGCCCGGCGCGGACGCGGTCGCGCCGCCTTTGAATTCCGGGAAGTCGTCCGACAGCATGACGCTTTCGCCGTTGATCTTCAGGTGGCTGTGCATCAGCCGTTTCCCGTCGTCGGCGTCGTTGCGGTAGGCCTCGCGGGCGTCGAAGGCGCGCTTGTAGAACTCGACGGCCTCCTTGCCGCGGCCGTCCCGCACGGTCAGGTACGGGCTGACGGCCGAGTACTTCTCGTCGCTCATGGGTGTCTCCTCGGGGGAGGGGCCATCAGAGCACGAACACCCCGCCGCCTTCCACCTTCAGCGACCGACGTTCGGCGCCCGTTTCCGCTCGCGCCGGCCCTGGCGGGGCACTAGGTATTCGCCATGAGCGATTTGTTCGAGGCGGCCGGCCTCACCCCCAAGGCGCCGTCGCCGCTGGCCGACCGGCTGCGGCCGCAAAAGCTGGAGGAGGTCGTCGGCCAGGACCATCTGCTGGGCCCCGGCGCGCCGATCCGGCGCATGGTCGAGGGCGGCCGGCTGACCTCGATGATCCTGTGGGGGCCGCCCGGCACCGGCAAGACCACCATCGCGCGCCTCCTGGCCAAGGAGGCCGGCTACGAGTTCCAGCAAATCTCGGCCGTGTTCTCCGGCGTGGCCGACCTGAAGAAGGCCTTCGAACAGGCCCGCGCCCGGCGCATGGCCGGCCAGGCCACCCTGCTGTTCGTCGACGAGATCCACCGCTTCAACCGCGCCCAGCAGGACGGCTTCCTGCCGTACGTGGAGGAGGGGACCGTCACCCTGGTCGGCGCGACCACCGAGAACCCGTCCTTCGAGCTGAACGGGGCGCTGCTGTCGCGGGCCCAGGTCTACGTCCTGCGCCGGCTGGACGAGGCGGCGCTGAACCTGTTGCTGGATCGGGCGGAAGCCTTCGAGGGGCGGCCGCTGCCGCTGCAACCCGAGGCGCGCGAGGCCCTGCTGGCCATGGCCGACGGCGATGGCCGCTACCTGCTGACCCTGGCGGAGACGCTCTACGCCATCGGCCCGTCCGAGCCGATGACGACGGCTGAGCTGGGGGCGCTGCTGCAGAAGCGGTCGCCCGCCTACGACAAGGACCGCGAGGAGCACTACAACCTCATCTCGGCCCTGCATAAGTCGGTGCGCGGCTCCGATCCTGACGCGGCGCTGTACTGGCTGGCGCGCATGCTGCAGGGCGGCGAGGACCCGCTGTACGTCGCGCGCCGCGTCGTGCGCATGGCCGTCGAAGACATCGGCGAGGCCGACCCGCTGTCCATCCTGATCGCCAACGCCGCCAAGGACACCTACGACTTCCTGGGTTCGCCCGAGGGCGAACTGGCGCTGGCCCAGGCCGTCGTGCACCTGGCCACCGCGCCGAAGTCGGTGGGCGTCTACAACGCCTGGAAGGCGGCCAACCGCGCCGCGCGCGAGACCGGCTCGCTGGGCCCGCCGGCCCACATCCGCAACGCGCCGACCAAGCTGATGAAGCAGCTCGGCTACGGCGCCGGCTACCAGTACGATCCCGACACCGAGACCGGCTTCTCCGGCCAGAACTACTTCCCCGACGGCATGGCCCGGCAGACCTTCTACAAGCCCAAGGGCGAGGGCCACGAGGCCAAGATCAAGGACCGGCTGGACCGCTGGGCGGCCGCGCGCGCGCGCAAGGACGCCGAATAGACGGCCCGCCCCGAACCGGCCTAGGCTCGCGCCTTCACCTGGGGAGGGGAAACAATGACGATGAGCATGAGCGCCGAGGCCAAGACGCCCTGGCACCTTTGGGTCGTGGGCGTGCTCGCCCTGCTTTGGAACGGCTATGGCGGCTACGACTTCGTCATGACCTTCATGAAGGGCGAGGCCTACTTCCGCGCCCACGGCATGAGCGACGCCCAGATCGCCTATTTCCAGTCCATGCCGAACTGGCTGATCGGCCCGTGGGCGCTCGGGGTGTGGAGCTCTGTCGCGGGCTCGATCCTGCTGCTGTTGCGCATGCGCTGGGCGTTCCACGCCTTCGTCGTCTCGCTGCTCGGGCTGACGACCACCCTGGTCTACACCTACCTGCTCTCGGACGGCGGCAAGATCGGCGGCGTGGACGGGACGATCATGTACGCGGTCATCGCCGCCGTGATCGTGTTGCTGGCCTGGTACTCGCACGCGATGGCCAAGCGCGGCGTGCTGCGCTGAGCGCGACATTCAGGCCGGGCGGTTTCCTCCCGGCCTGACCCGCTCTAGAAGCTGGTCGGGTGAAAGCCCGCATTCCCACCCTGTCCGCCGACGAGATCGCGCTCGTCCGCTCGCTGCCGATCTTCGAGGATCAGGCCGTCCTGGCGCTGAACAAGCCGGCCGGCCTGTCCAGCCAGGGCGGGCGGGGCCAGGTCAACACGCTGGACGAGCTGCTGTGGGCCTTCGCCAAGTCCAGCGGCCGCCGGCCGGTGCTGATCCACCGCCTGGACCGAGACACCTCCGGCGTGATCCTGACCGCCAAGACCAAGCCGGCCGCCAGCTTCCTCGGCAAGGCCCTGATGGCCCGCCGCTTCGACAAGACCTACGTGGCCATCGTCACGCCCGGCGCGCCGGAGCCCCGCAACGGCGAGATCACCACGGCGCTGCGCCGCGAGGAGATCGGGCGCGAGGCCTACATGCGCGCCTGCCCCGACGACCATCCGGACGCCGAGCCGTCGCGCACCCTCTACCGCACCCTGGCCGAGGGGCCGGGCGCGGCCCTGGTGGAGCTGCGGCCGATCACCGGGCGCATGCACCAGCTGCGCGTGCACCTGGCCTCGATCGGCCGGCCGATCGCCGGCGACGTCCGCTATGGCGGCGCCGTGGCGATCGAGGACGCGCCGGCGCCGCGCCTCATGCTGCACGCCCGCAGCCTGTCCTTCCCGCATCCGGACGGCGGCAAGAAGACGGTCGAGGCCCCTCTCCCGGCCGATTTCGAAACCCTGGCCCGGCGGACCGGTCTGATCGGCTGAACGGAACGCGGTCGCGGTTCCATCCATTTCCCTAAGGGTGCACGCAGCCTGGAGGGCCGGCCCATGAGGAACCTGCTGCTTTCCGCGCTCGTCGGCCTGACGGTCGGCGCCTGTGCGACGCCCACCGTCTATCAACCCGCGAGCAGCTCGAGCCACGTCGGCTACTCCGAGCAGCGCATCGAGGCCGACCGCTGGCAGGTGAGCTTTCACAGCGGGTCCGGGGCCAGCGCCGCCGAGGTGAACCAGTACGCCCTGCGTCGGGCGGCGGAGCTGACCCTGGCGCAGGGCTACGACTGGTTCGTCGTGGTCAACCGCTACACCGAAGCCCAGGGCGGATCCGGGTACGGCTCGGGCGTGTCGGTCGGGGCCGGCGGCGGCAACTGGGGCGGTGGCGGCAGCAGCTGGGGCGGGGCGGGCGTGGGCTTGAGCTTCCCGCTGGGCGGCTCCGGTCCGGCCCTGACCACCACGCTGGACATCCGCATGGGACGAGGGGCGCGCCCGCAGGCGGCCGACGCCTACGACGCGCGTGACGTGGCCTCGTCGGTGGGCCCGCGAGGCTGACGCTGCGGCGCCTTGACGCGCCTTCGGATTTCTTCTCGAACGAGGGCTTCCCGGCGCGCGCCGTTTGCGGCCGGCCGATCGTGAAGGAAATCTGGAAATGGCTGATCTGGCGCAAGTCACCGACCGCATCCGTCAGGCCGTGGGCGACAATTCGGGCCTCGGCAAGACCGTGAAGCTCGACTTCGGCGGCGACGGCAAGATCTACATCGACGGCGCCAGCAGCCCGAACTCGGTGACCAACGAGGACAAGCCGGCCGACGCCGTGGTGCAGATCAGCTGGGACGACTTCCTGGCGCTGTCCCAGGGCCAGCTCGACCCGATGATGGCCTTCATGCAGGGCAAGATGAAGATCCAGGGCGACATGATGCTGGCCCAGCGTCTGGCGCCGCTGCTGAAGAAGTAAGAACGACAAAAGGCCCGGCGCGAGCGCCGGGCCTTTCTTTCTGGACCGCCTGAACGGTCACATCTTCTTCTTGTCGGCGTCGCTTACGCCCTGGACCCTGGACGAGCTGGCCAGGGTGCCGGACTGGTCGGCGTCGGACGAGGCGCCGTAGGTGCCGGAGGTCTGGCCGCTCTGGGTCTGATAGCCGGTCGTGCCGGTCGTCCCGGCCTGGCCCTGGCCCACGCGGCCCTGACGATCCTTGCGCCAGCTGTCGAAGTCGCGGCTGAACTTGGCCCGGCGCTCTTCGCGCCAGCCGTGGTAGTCGCGGTCCAGGTTCTGGATCTGCTCGTCGCGCCAGTGCAGGTAGTCCGGCTCGAAGTCGCCGTGCTGCGAGTGGAACTCGACGCCGCGGCCGGTGCGGCCGCTGGCCCAGATCTGCGAGCCCGGCGCGTAGGAAGAGTCCTCGCCGAAGGGCAGGGCGCCGCGGCCGCCGCCTAGCTCGTGCACCCGCTGGCCACGGCCATAGTCCGGCGCGGGCTGGGACCGATGGCCGACCTGGCCCTGGCCGTAGGTGCCGTGGGTATGGCCGTAACGCTGGCCGTAGCCCTCGCCGTAACCTTGGCCGTACTGGCCATAGCTCTGGGCGGACTGGCCATAGCCCTGGCCGTACTGGCCTTGCTCATAGGCGGCCTGTCCGTAGCCGCCCTGGAACGACTGCCGCTGGCCGTAGCCGCCCTGGCCGTACTCGTTTTGCCCGTATCTGCCCGACTCGTACTGCCCCTGGCCGTAGCCCTGGCCGTACTGAGCGGACTGGCCGTAGGGCTGCCCGTACTGCGCCTGGCCGTACTGGGGCTGGCCGTACTGGCCGTAGGACCGCGGCTGGCCGTACTCGCCCTGCCCATACATGCCGCCCTGGGCGGACGGCTGGTAGCGGCCGTATTCGCGCTCCTGGTGGTTGTAGGTCTGGCCGCCGCCGTAGCGCTGGCTGGAATAGTCCTGGCCGTAGGCCTGGCCGCGGGTGTCCTCGCGGCCCTGGTCGTCACGCCAGGACGGGCTCTCGGCGCGCCAGCCGGCGCGCTCCTCGCGCTCGCGATCCCGCTCCCGTCCGAAGTCGCCGCGCCAGCCGCCGTATTGGTCTCTGTCCTGCATGGTCCTGCTTTCCTCAGTTGGGAGGGGAAGTCAGGGACCAACGCCTGCTAAGCGCGGGAAGTTCCTTAGGTAGTTTCCGGAAAAGCTTAGCGAAAATCGCCGCTTAGCCGATCGTCGTCGGACGGGGTCTCGCGGCCCTTCCGTTCATGGGCATGGTAGTGGCTGTGCACGGCGTCGCGCCAGCCGGTGTCGTCGTCGTCGAACTGGTGCCGGCCCAGGGTCGGCGCGCCCTGCAGGGTCTCGCGGTCGACCGGAACGATATAGCCGCGCCGTTCGAGGTCGTAGCTGAGCAGCGACCACGGCAGCGGGTGGTAGCGCTCGCCCATCTTCAGGAAGCCGCCGAAGGCCATGACCGCGTAGGCGACGCGGCCGCTGAGCTTGTCCAGCATCAGGTCTTCGACATGGCCCAGCTTGTCGCCTTCGGCGTTGTAGACGGCCGTTCCCTTGACGCGGCTGGCGGCGATCAGCGGATTGGACATGGAGGCGCTCCCACAGTGGTGGCCGCTGAACGTCAGCCGGGCGGGGCGGTTCCTTCGACCTTGACTGTAGCCGGGTCGCAACACATCATGGGCGGGTAGGTGCGTCCCTTTGCGCCAGCTGGCGAGGGTTGTTCGTCCGGCTGGCTCGCATAATCTCGATATCGTTCATTCAGCGTCGTGAGCGTGGGAGAGTGAAAGTGGCGGGTCAATCGACGGGGAAGACCAAGTCTGCCCAGAGCGACACCCCTGAAAACGGGGCGCTCGACGCCTCGGCGCCGATCGGCGATCAGCTGAAGGCGATGTTCGATACGGTCGCGACCAGCCCGATGCCGGAGCACCTGGCTCAGCTCGTCGACGAACTCGAGGAAAAGTACCGGGCCGGCGAACTGCGGCCCGATCCGAAGAACTGATCAGTCCTCGGCGACGGCCGCGACGAGGTCTTCCGACGCGAAGGTGTCGGTCGCGTTGTCCGCGTCCATGATCTTCAGCAACCGCGCCCGCGCGCGGTTCACCCGGCTCTTTATCGTGCCGAGCGCGCAGCCGCAGATCTCGGCCGCCTCTTCGTAGGTGAGGCCGGCGGCGCCGACCAGGATCAGAGCCTCGCGGTGTTCGTCCGGCAGCTGGCCCAGCGCGGTCTGCAGCGAGCGCATGGCCACGCTCCAGTCCTGGGTCGGCGGCGTGAACAGGGTGGCGGCGTGCTTGCCGCTCTCGTCGCTGACCTCGCGGCGGCGACGGACCACGGCGGTGTAGTAGGTGTTGCGCAGAATGGTGAAGAGCCAGGCGCGCAGGTTGGTGCCGGGCTCGAACTTGGACCGGTGGGTCCAGGCCTTGATCAGGGTGTCCTGCACCAGGTCGTCGGCGTCGGCGCTGTTGTGGCTCAGCGACCAGGCGAAGGCCCGCAGCGCCGGTATAAGCGCTACAACATCTTCACGCCAACTTGAGCTTTCAAGTTCGTCCGCGTCCAGCACCGGCGCGGCCGGACCCAGCTGATTGTCTTCGTGTAGTGAAGTCATGTCCGCAGCCCCGTCACGACGAATAAACTACTCGTCCTTGGGCGCGACAGACGGCTGACGCCGTCCGAACACCGCGCCCACATGGCTTCCGTGCAAGCCATAGTTTTACACCGTGCCGGGGAACTCAACCCCTGAATTTCGCGCCTCGGGGGGAACCGAAGCGGGGAACCGACGTTCGCGGGTCTCCGGGGGCAGGTGGCGGCCGCCCGGCTTTCGGGAGACGCGCGCATGAGGCTTTCGGCCGACCCCCAGACCTCCGAGCCGACCCGCTCCGAGCCCGGCGCGCCGCGCGCCGCGCGCGACGTCGGGCGGAGCCTTGTGGAATTGGCCGTCGCGCGCTTTCGCCGGGTGCGTGCGCGCACCGTCTCGCTGGCCGAGCCGCTGTCGCCGGAGGACATGGTCGTCCAGTCGATGGCCGACGCCTCTCCGGTGAAGTGGCATCTGGCACACACCTCCTGGTTTTTCGAAGAGATGCTCCTGGCGCGCCGGCCGGGGCACGTCTGGGCGGACCCGACCTTCCGCTATCTGTTCAACTCCTATTACGAGGCCGTCGGGCCGCGGCAGCCGCGCCCCTCGCGCGGCCTGATCACCCGCCCGGGCGTGGCCGAGGTCGTGGCCTACCGGCGGCGCGTCGACGAGGCGATGGTCGAGTGGCTCACCGCCGGCGGCCTGGACGACGCCGAGGCGGCCTACCTGTTCGAGCTGGGCCTGAACCACGAGCAGCAGCACCAGGAGCTGATCCTGACCGACGTGCTGCACCTGTTCGCGCAGTCGCCGCTGAGCCCGGCCTACCAGGCGGCCGCGCCAGCCGTGTCGGCCGCGCCTGGGCCGGCGCGCTGGGCCGAGTTCGACGGCGGCCAGGTCGAGATCGGCTGGGCCGGGGAGGGGTTCGCCTTCGACAACGAAGGGCCCCGCCACGCGACGCTGCTGACGCCTTTCCGGCTGGCGGACCGGCCGGTGACCAACGCCGAGTGGACATCCTTTATGGCCGACGGCGGCTATCGCCGCCCCGAGCTGTGGCTCTCGGACGGCTGGGCGACGGTGCAGGCCGAGGGCTGGGCGGCGCCCGGCTACTGGCGCGAGACGGCGGAGGGCTGGCGGCAGATGACCCTGGCGGGCCTGCGTCCGCTGGATCCCGACGCGCCGGTCGTGCACGTCAGCTTCTACGAGGCCGACGCCTATGCGCGCTGGATCGGCGCGCGCCTGCCCACCGAAGCGGAGTGGGAGCACGCGGCCGCGGGCGTTCCGGTGCGCGGCAACCTGGCCGGCGCGGCCGACGTGTCGGCCGGTCCGCTGCGCCAGCAGTTCGGCGACGTCTGGGAGTGGACCGCCAGCCCCTACGTTCCCTATCCGGGCTTCCATCCCCGGCCGGGCGCGGTGGCCGAGTACAACGGCAAGTTCATGGCCAACCAGATGGTCCTGCGCGGCGGATCGTTCGCGACCCCGGCCGACCACGTGCGCGCCAGCTATCGCAACTTCTTCTATCCGCAGCAGCGCTGGCAGTTCACCGGCCTGCGGCTGGCGCAGGACGCGCGCGGCCGGGCGCGCCGCCCGGCGGCCGAGCCCGGCGGCTTCGAAGCCGAGCTGATCGAGGGCCTGTCGAAAACCCCCAAGGCGATGTCGCCCAAGTGGTTCTACGACGAGGAGGGCTCGATCCTGTTCGAGGCCATCACGGCCGTGCCCGAGTACTATCCGACCCGCACCGAGACGGCCCTGCTGAAGGCAGCCGCGCCTGAGATCGCGGCCGGCTTCCCGCCGGACGCCGTGCTGGTCGAGCTCGGGTCGGGCGCGAGCGTGAAGACGCGGCTGTTGCTCGACGCGGCGCCCGGCCTGTTCGCCTACGTGCCGGTCGACATCAGCGCCGAGCACCTGGAGACCACGGCGGCGGCGCTCAGGGCCGACTATCCGGGGCTGAGGATCGAGCCGCTGGCCGGCGACTTCACCGGCCGGCTCAGCCTGCCCGAGGTCGCCGACGGCCGGCCGCGGGTCGGCTTCTTCCCCGGCTCGACCATCGGCAACTTCACCCGGCCCGAGGCGCGCGCCCTGCTGCGCTCGATCCGCGCCCTGCTGGGGCCCGGTTCGGCGCTGGTGATCGGGGTGGACCTGGTCAAGGACGAGGCGGACCTGGTCGCGGCCTACGACGACGCGCAGGGCGTGACCGCCGCGTTCAATCTCAACCTGCTGGCGCGCGCCAACCGTGAGCTCGGGGCCGACTTCGACCTGGCGGGCTTCGAGCACGAGGCGGTGTGGAACGCGGACGAAAGCCGCGTGGAGATGCATCTGCGCAGCCGTCGCGACCAAGCGGTGCGGGTCGGCGGCCGGCGACTGAGCTTCCGTGCCGGTGAGACCGTGCACACGGAGAACTCATACAAGTATACGGTCGAGGGGTTCAGCGCGCTCGCGGCGTCGGCCGGGTGGCGGACGGAGCGGGCGTGGATGTCTGAGGATCCCGCGTTCGCGGTGTTGCGCCTGGCCTGCTGAGGGCGTGGCCGGGCGTAAGGCTGAGGAGGAAGAACGCGGCGGCGCCTTCCTCTCGTTTGTCTGCTGTCAGCTGCGCTGTTCCGCGCCTTCCGAGCGGCCGGAGCCGCGCTTGCGGCCGCCGTGGGACGCCTCTCCGCCCTTGCGCCCGGCCTCGGCGGCCAGGGTGCGGTCCTGGGAGAAGCTGCGCTTTTCGCTGGGCACGCTGGCCCCGCCCTTGCGGGCGATCTCGCGTTGCCGCTCGGGATCCATCGAAGCGAAGCCCCGTTTGGAAGTTCCGCTGCGCTCGTTGCCTTGGCCTTGGGGCATTACAGGCTCCTTCAGTTCCCCATGGTCGTGGGTTGGTGTCCGTCCGGGCGGACCGTGAACCGACAGGCTTCCGGGACTGTTCCGGTGCGGGCGCGGGGATTTTCCGAGCGGCCTTTTGCCCTTGCGCCCGGGATCGGGATGCGGGAGCCGCACGCAACGCGTTTGATCCAGGGTTTCGCGCGTCGTTCGGCAGCCCACCGGCGACGCTGGAAAGCCCCAGCGAATTCAACGGCAACCGCCAACGGCGCAGCTTTGTTCCTCGGCCACGGGAACCGAGCGCGCGCCGGGCTGTTCATTTACCGTCGCGCTCGAGGACCCGCCCATGCCGCAAAAGCCGATCCTTCGGCACGCGCCGTATTTGCGCCGCTATGCGCGCGCGCTCACTGGTTCGCAGAAGGAAGGCGACGGCTACGTCCAGGCCACCCTGGAGGCGCTGCTCAGCGGCGACCTGCCCCTGGCGCGCGACGTGCCGGTTCGCACCGCCCTGTTCCACGCCTTCCACCAGACCTGGCGCAAGTCGCTGAACGGCTATTCCATCGACGCGCCGATCAAGAACCGGCTGATCGCCGACATCCGCCTGCAGCGGATGACGCCGGAGCATCGCACCGCGCTGCTGCTCATTCTGATGGAGGGCTTCGCGCCGTCGGAAGTCGCCTTCATTCTCGGCGTGTCCGAGACCGAGGTCGACAAGCGCTTCGCCGCGGCCCAGGCCTCGATCGAGCAGCAGCTGGCCACCGACGTGCTGATCATCGAGGACGAGCCGATCATCGCGCTCGACCTGCAACGGGTGGTCCAGGACATGGGCCATCGGGTGATGGGCGTGGCCGCGACCCACGACGAGGCGGTCTCGCTGGCTGGGGAAGAGGCGCCGGGCCTGGTGCTGGCCGACGTGCGGCTGGCCGACGATTCCAGCGGCATCGAGGCGGTCGCCGACATCCTCAAGCGCTACGACGTGCCGGTGGTGTTCATCACCGCCTATCCCGAGCGCCTGCTGACCGGCGAGAAGCCGGAGCCGGCCTTCCTGATCACCAAGCCGTTCCGCGAGGAGACGGTGAAGGCGCTGATCGGCCAGGCGCTGTTCTTCCACCAGCCGCGGCCGCAGCTGCAGGTCGTCTGAGCGCGATAGCGCGCCCACGCTTGCAGATCAGGAACCCGGCCTTTGGCGGCGGCGTTCACGAGGCTCCACATGACGGAGTGCGACGCCATGAGCGACCTGACCGGCGGACCGACGACCCCGGAAACCCCGACGCGCGCGACGCAGCCCCGGCAGCCGCGCATGGCTGAGCTGCGCCCCGGCGCCGAGCGGAGCTTCGCCAGCGCGGCCCGCGACGTCCGGCGTGCGCAGCGCGATCTGGCGCACGCGGAAGAGAGCCTGATGGCCGAGGGCTTCGACGTGGCGCAGGCCAAGTTCAAGGACCTGCAGGCCTGGAGCGCGCGTCAGACCACGAGCGGTCGCGACGCCATCCGGCTGCACCCGTTCACCAGCTGCGCGGCCCTGTTCGGCGTGGGGATGATTACGGGAATTCTGCTGACGCGCCGCTAGCGCGTCGGTCGGGCGCCGCCGGTCTTCGGACCGGCCGGCGCGCAGGCCTCAGCTCACGCGCGGGAGGCGGAAGCCCAGCGCCTCGGTGGCGCGGGCGAGGTCGTCTTCGGTGTAGGGCTTGGGCAGGACGGCGACCTTGGGGTCGCTGGCGAACTTGGCCTTCAGCTCGCCCTCGTCGTAGCCGCTGGCCACCACGATCGACAGGTCCGGCGACAGGGCGCGCAGGCGCATGGCCAACTCGTCGCCCTTGGCGTCGGGCAGGCCGACGTCGATCACCGCCAGGGACGGTTCGCGACGGTTGAATTCGTTCATGGCTTCCGCGGCGTTGCGGGCGGACGTGGGTTCGAACCCGAGGGAGGTGAGGGCTTCCTCCGCAATCATGGCCACCAGGGCCTCGTCCTCGACCAGAAGCGCGCGCACCAGGGACACCTCTTCCGTCGACCTCATATGCCGACGTTATACCCTTTCGGGAGACTGTACACCTCGGAGAATCGCCCCGGGGGTGAAGGCGGAACGCCTCCCGCCACGGGAGGTTGCGTCATCCCTGGGCGCCCGCCAGCACCCGGTCGCCCACGAACGGGTTTGAGCGGCGCTCCTCGCCGAAGGTCGACATCGGCCCGTGGCCGGGCACGAAGCGCACGTCGTCGCCCAGCGGCCAGAGCTTTTGGGTGATCGAGTGGATCAGGTCGGCGTGGTTGCCGCGGGGGAAATCGGTCCGCCCCATGGAGCCCTTGAACAGCACGTCGCCGACCTGGGCGAAGCGGGCCTGGCGGTTGAAGAACACCACGTGGCCGGGGGTGTGGCCGGGGCAGTGGATCACCTCCCACACGGT
Source organism: Caulobacter sp. 17J65-9 (assembly GCF_010975005.1). Classification (GTDB taxonomy): domain Bacteria; phylum Pseudomonadota; class Alphaproteobacteria; order Caulobacterales; family Caulobacteraceae; genus 17J80-11. The sequence goes on from NZ_JAAIVC010000059.1 coordinate 14,708, forward strand.
CTCGCCCAGGGTGACGGTGTCGCCGTCGTGCAGCCAGCGGTCCGGGGTGAAGGACCTCTGGTCGGGCATGCCGTAGCGCAGGCCGTCCTCGGGAATGCGGTCGATCCAGAACTGGTCGTCCGGGTGCGGGCCCTCGATCGGCGCGCCGGTCCTGGCCTTCAGCTCCTCGGTCGCGCCGGCGTGGTCGAGGTGGCCGTGGGTGACCCAGATCTTCTCCACCGTCAGGCCGCGCCGGGCGATCTCGCGCAGGATCGGATCGAGGTCGCCGCCGGGATCGATGATCGCGGCCTTGTTGGTCTTGGTGCACCACACGACGGTGCAGTTCTGCTGGAGCGGCGTGACCGGGGCGATCAGCACGCCGATGGGCGAGGCGGGGGTGCTCATGCTGCTGACATAGGCGGGGCCGCCCGGTGCGCAAAGAAAAAAGCCCGGGCCGACGCCCGGGCTTTTCCTTGTGAGTCTCAGTCCGCGCCAGGCGCCGGCTGGGTGTCCGGGACGAGCTCCGGCCCGTCGACCAGACCTCGGCCGACATGGCTCTTGTGCACGCCGTACAGCAGGTAGACGACCAGGCCGACGCCCGACCAGATCGGGAACAGCATCTTCGCCGGGGCCGGCAGGAAGAAGAACAGCACCACGCAGCCGATCGCCGACAGCGGCGCGATGATCCAGACCAGCGGGGTCCTGAACGGGCGTTTCCGGTCCGGGTTGGTCTTGCGCAGGATCATCACCGCCAGCGACACGGCGAAGAAGGCGAACAGCGTGCCGGAGTTGGAGATGTCCGCCAGCTGGCCGACCGGGAAGAAGGCGGCGCCGATCATCACGCCCACGCCGGTCAGGATGGTCACCACGTGCGGGGTCTTGAACTTCGGGTGCACGCGGCTCAGCACGCCGGGTAGCAGGCCGTCCCGCGACATCACGAAGAAGATGCGCGTCTGGCCGTAGATCATCGCCAGGATGACCGACGGCAGGCCCAGGAAGACCGCCAGGCCGAGCAGGTTGCCGACTTCCGGCTGGCCGATCTGGCGCAGCACGTGGGCCAGGGCCTCCTTCGAGCAGACCAGCGGCTGCTGGCCGGCCTGCGCCAGCGTCGAGCATTGCTGGGTCAGGGCGGTCGAACCGGCGGCCAGCACCTCGCCGTTCGGGCCGAACACCGGCTGGGCCCCGTAGGCGCCGATCGCGCCGGCGGCCACCAGCAGGTAGAACACCGTGCAGATCACCAGCGAGCCGATCAGGGCGATCGGCACGTTGCGCTGCGGGTTCTTGGTCTCTTCCGCCGCGGTCGAGACCGCGTCGAAGCCGACATAGGCGAAGAAGATCGAGGCGGCGGCGCCGATCACGCCCGGCGTGCCCATCGGCGCGAACGGCTGGAAGTTCTGCTCCTTCAGCAACGGCAGGGCCAGCCACACGAAGGCGCCGAGCGCGGCGACCTTGATGGCGACCAGGACGGCGTTGAGCGTCGCGCTCTCGCGTGTGCCGCGGATCAGCAGCAGGGTGACTAGCAGGCCGATCGCGACGGCCGGCAGGTTGACCAGGCCCCCGGCGTACGGGCCGTTGGCGAACTCCGGCGGGACGACGATCCCGAGCGAGTGCTCCAGCAGGCCGGTGAAATAGCCCGACCAGCCGACCGAGACGGCGCTGGCGGCCACGGCGTATTCGAGGATCAGCGCCCAGCCGACCAGCCAGGCGACCACCTCGCCCAGCACCGCGTACGAGTAGGTGTAGGCCGAGCCCGAGACCGGCACCATGGCGGCCAATTCGGAGTAGCAGAGCGCCGCCAGCGCGCAGACGAAGCCGGCGATGATGAAGGACACCATCATGCCGGGACCGGCCTTCTGGGCCGCTTCGGCGGTGAGCACGAAGATGCCGGTGCCGATGATCGCGCCCACGCCCAACAGGGTGAGCTGAACGGCGCCCAGCGAGCGGTGCAGGGACTTCTTCTCGGCCGTCGCCAGGATCGAATCTAACGGTTTAACGCGCCACATAACCCCCTCCGTACGGCAGACCGCCGTCGGGATCGGAGACTGGCGGGGTTGCTTGGGGCAGGGTCCGGATTGCGATGGAACCGGGCGCCGTCGCGGCGAAGCTGGACCGGACGGGGGGCTGGAAAGAAAAAAGCCCGGGCCGAAGCCCGGGCTTTTCCTTGTCCGAGGACCTTACGATCCGGGCGGGTTTTCGACGCCCGGCATCGGCTGGGCGCCCGCCGAGGTCGGCGGCGCGTTCGGGTCCAGTTCCGGCACTTCGATGATGCCGCGGCCGACGTGGCTCTTGTGCACGCCGTACAGCAGGTAGACGACCAGGCCGACGCCCGACCAGATCGGGAACAGCAGCTTGGCGTCGTGCGGCAGGAAGAAGAACAGCACGGCGCAGCCGAGCACCGACAGCGGCGCCACGATCCAGACCAGCGGGGTCCTGAACGGGCGCTTCCGGTCCGGGTTGGTCTTGCGCAGGATCATCACCGCCAGCGACACCATGAGGAAGGCGAACAGGGTGCCGGAGTTGGAGATGTCCGCCAGCTTGCCGACCGGCAGGAAGGCGGCGGCGAGCATGACGCCGGCGCCGGTCAGCATGGTGACGATGTGCGGCGTCTTGAACTTCGGGTGCACGCGGCTCAGCACGCTGGGCAGCAGGCCGTCGCGGGACATCACGAAGAAGATGCGGGTCTGGCCGTAGATCATCGCCAGGATGACCGACGGCAGGGCCAGGAAGGCGGCCAGGCCGAGCAGGTTGCCGACTTGCGGCTGGCCGATCTGACGCAGCACGTGAGCCAGGGCTTCCTTCGAGCAGACCAGCGGCTGCTGGCCGGCCTGGGTCAGGGTGGCGCATTGCTGGGTCAGGGCCATCGAGCCCGGAGCCAGGACTTCGCCGCCCGCGCCGAACACCGGCTGGGCGCCGTAGGCGCCGATCGCACCGGCGGCCACCAGCAGGTAGAAGACGGTGCAGATCACCAGCGAGCCGATCAGGGCGATCGGGACGTTGCGCTGCGGGTTCTTGGTCTCTTCGGCCGCGGTCGAGACCGCGTCGAAGCCGACGTAGGCGAAGAAGATCGACGCCGCGGCGCCGATCACGCCGGCCGTGCCGAGCGGCGCGAACGGCTGGAAGTTCTGATCCTTGATCAGCGGCAGGGCCAGCCAGATGAAGGCCGACAGCGCCGCCACCTTGATCGCCACCAGGACGGCGTTGACGGTCGCGCTTTCACGGGTGCCGCGGATCAGCAGCAGGGTGACCAGCAGGCCGATCACGACGGCCGGCAGGTTCACGATGCCGCCGGCGTACGGGCCGTTGGCGAACTCGGGCGGAATGGTGACGTTGAGCGAGTGCTCGATCAGGCCGACGAAATAGCCCGACCAGCCCACCGACACGGCGCTGGCCGCCACGGCGTATTCGAGGATCAGCGCCCAGCCGACCAGCCAGGCGAAGACTTCACCGAGGACGGCGTAGGAGTAGGTGTAGGCGGAACCCGAGACCGGCACCATCGAGGCCAGTTCCGAGTAGCAGAGCGCGGCGACCGCGCAGACGGCGCCGGCGATGATGAAGGAGATCATCATGCCCGGACCGGCCTTCTGGGCCGCTTCGGCGGTCAGCACGAAGATGCCGGTGCCGATGATCGCGCCGACGCCGAGCAGCGTCAGCTGCACGACGCCCAGCGAGCGGTGCAAGGATTTCTTCTCGGCCGTCGCCAAGATCGCGTCTAGCGGTTTAACGCGCCACATAGCCCCTCCCGTACGCGGCTCAAGGGCCGCGCAAATTAATTTTCGCGCAACCGTGAACCGGTTGCTCCGCTTTGGTCAAGCGAATGCTTAGGTTGCGCCTTGGCGTCGCGGGACGGGGTGGATAGACGGCCTTCAGCCATGTTGCCGATTCATGACGTCCTGGAGCCTCTGAAGGCCGCGCTCGCCGCGAGAACCGCCGCGGTGCTGGTTGCGCCGCCAGGCGCCGGCAAGACCACGGTGGTTCCCTTGGCGCTCAAGGACGAGCCGTGGGTCGCGGGGCGCAAGGTCATCGTGCTGGAGCCGCGACGTCTGGCCGCACGCGCGGCGGCCGCCCGCATGGCCTCGACCCTCGGCGAAAAGGTCGGCGAGACGGTCGGTTTCCGCGTGCGCATGCAGTCCAAGGTGTCGCCGCGCACCCGGGTCGAAGTGGTCACCGAAGGCGTCTTCACCCGGATGATTCTGGACGATCCGGGGCTGGAGGGCGTGGCCGCCGTCCTGTTCGACGAATTCCACGAGCGCAGCCTGGACGCCGACCTCGGCCTGGCCTTCGCGCGTGACGTCCAGGGCCTGCTGCGCGACGACCTGCGCCTCCTGGTCATGTCCGCGACCCTGGACGGCGCGCGCGTCTCGGCCCTGCTGGACGAGGCGCCGGTGGTGGAGAGCGAGGGCCGGATGTTCCCGGTCGACACCCGCCATCTGGGCCGCAATCCGGCCGAGCGCCTGGAGGACGCCGTCGCCAAGGCGGTGATGAAGGCGCTGGCGGAGGAGGGCGGCAGCCTGTTGGTCTTCCTGCCCGGCCAGGGCGAGATCCGCCGCGTCGAGGAGCGGCTGGCCGAGCGGGTGCGCGATCCCTCGGTGATCCTGGCTCCGCTCTACGGCGCGCTGGCCCCGGACGACCAGGACCGCGCGGTCGAGCCCGCGCCGCCGGGCCGGCGCAAGGTGGTGCTGGCCACCTCCATCGCCGAGACCAGCCTGACCATCCAGGGCGTGCGGGTGGTGATCGACTGCGGCCTGGCCCGCGTGCCGCGCTACGATCCGGCCTCGGGCCTGACCCGGCTGGAGACCGTGCGGGTCAGCCGCGCCGCCGCCGACCAGCGCCGCGGCCGTGCGGGCCGCACCGAGCCGGGCGTCTGCTACCGCCTGTGGGAGGAGCCGGAGACCCGCTCGCTTACGCCCTTCGCCCGGCCGGAGATCCTGGAGACCGACCTGTCGCGCCTGGCGCTGGACCTGGCCCGCTGGGGCGCGCGCGGGCCGGAGGGGCTGGCCTTCCTCGACCCGCCGCCGCAGGCCGCGTGGCGCGAGGCGCGCGGCCTGCTCCAGCGGCTGCAGGCGCTGGACGCCCACGGCGATCTGACCG
>NZ_JAAIVC010000005.1 GCF_010975005.1 Caulobacter sp. 17J65-9
GCTCTCGCCGGCCCGGGCCGCGGCGGCGGAGGCGCGCACGTCGGCCTCGGTCACCTCGGCGCCGGCCTCGGCCCGCTGGGCCAGGGTGTCGATCGCCCGCTTCACGCCGGCGCGGGCGCGCGCGTCGCCCTTGATGGTGACGCCGCCGCCGGGGGTCTCGATCAGCACGTGGAAGGCGTCTTCCAGCAGGGCGGCGTGACGGCTGTTGGGCCCGGACACGGCGCGGACCGCGACGTCGGACAGCGGCACGAAATCTTCGGAGCGTGAACTCACGCGGCCTCGCGGGCGGCCAGGGCGCCGGTCAGGCTGTTCTTGCCGGCGACCTCGATGCGAACCGGAACGATCTGGCCGATCAGCTGTTCCGCGGCGTCCACGTGCACGCCTTGCAGGTAGGGAGAACGTCCCACGGCCTGGCCGGGGTGGCGGCCCGGGCGCTCGAACAGCACCGGCAGGGTGCGCCCGACCATGGACGCGTTGAAGGCTTCGCGCTGCTGGTCCAGCAGGGCGTTCAGGCGGGCCAGCCGCTCGACGGCGACCTCGTCGGGCACCTGGTTCGGCATGGCCGCGGCCGGGGTGCCAGGACGGCGCGAGTACTTGAACGAGAAGCACGCGGCGTAATCGACCGCGCGGACCAGCTCGAGGGTGTCCTCGAAGTCCTTCTCGGTCTCGCCGGGGAAGCCCACGATCATGTCGCCGGCGATGGCGATGTCGGGCCGCGCGGCGCGGATCTTCTCGATCACCGCCACATAGCTCTCGGCCGTGTGCTTGCGGTTCATGGCCCGCAGGATCTTGTTCGACCCGGCCTGCACCGGCAGGTGCAGATACGGCATCAGGGCGTCCAGCTCGCCGAAGGCGGCGATCAGGTCCTCGCCCATGTCGTTGGGGTGGCTGGTGGTGAAGCGGATGCGGTCCAGGCCGTCGATCCTGGCCAGGGCGCGCACCAGCTCGGCCAGCGAGCCCCGGTCGCCGGAGGCCTCCAGCCCGTCATAGGCGTTGACGTTCTGGCCCAGCAGGGTGACCTCGCGCACGCCCTTGGCGGCCAGGCCGCGGGCCTCGGCCAGCACGCTGTCGACCGGACGCGAGTACTCGGCGCCGCGGGTGTAGGGCACCACGCAGAAGGTGCAGAACTTGTCGCAGCCCTCCTGCACGGTCAGGAAGGCGGTCGGCCCGGAGACGTGGCGCTCGACCGGCAGGGCGTCGAACTTTTCGTCGGGGGCGAAGTCGGCGGCCAGGCGCTCGCCGCGGGCGCGGGTCACCTTGGCGATCAGCTCGGGCAGCTGGTGATAGGCCTGCGGCCCGACCACCAAGTCGACCACCGGGGCGCGCTTGATGATCTCGTCGCCCTCGGCCTGGGCCACGCAGCCGGCCACGACCACGCCCATGCGGCCACCGCCGGCGGCGTGCTTCTCCTCGCGCATCACACGGATGCGGCCGAGCTCCGTGTAGACCTTCTCGGCCGCGGCCTCGCGGATGTGGCAGGTGTTCAGAACCACCAGGTCCGCGCCCTCGGCCTGGTCGGAAACGGCATAGCCCAGCGGGCGCAGGACGTCGGCCATGCGCTCGCTGTCGTAGACGTTCATCTGACAGCCGTAGGTCTTGATGTAGAGACGCTTGGACGCGGGCTCGCTCATGGAACCGTTATGCGGGAAAGGGCGGGAGCGGCGCAAGTTCGCGGGCGCCGCAGCTTTCCCCTCACTTCTTCTCTTCCAGCGGCACGCCGTAGAGCTCGAGCTTGTGGCCGATCAGCCGATAGCCCAGCCGTTCGGCGATGGCTTCCTTCAGCTTCTCGATCTCTTCGTCGAAGAACTCGATGACCTTGCCCGTGCGGGTGTCGATCAGGTGGTCGTGGTGGTCCTCGGTCGCTTCCTCGTAGCGGGAGCGGCCGTCGCCGAAGTCGTGCTTCTCCACGACTCCGGCCTCTTCGAACAGGCGCACGGTCCGGTAGACCGTGGCGATCGAGATGTGCGGGTCCACCGCCGAGGCGCGGCGGTACAGCTCCTCGACGTCCGGGTGATCGTGGGACTGGGCCAGCACGCGCGCGACCACGCGGCGCTGGTCCGTCATGCGCATGCCTTTTTCGACGCAGAGCTGTTCGATGCGATCCATGGCGCGGAAGATAGGCGGGAGATCAGCCGAAGTTAAGCTCGCGTCGCAAGACCAGCGCGTCGACCGGCGCGCCTTCGCGGCGGCGATAGTAGCCGCGCCGCCGTCCGGCCTCGGCGAAACCGGTTTTCCTATACAACTCAACGGCCGCGGCGTTGTCGACCGCGACCTCCAGGAACATGGCCTCGGCCCCGGTGACCCGCGCCAGCTTCTGGGCGGCCTCGACCAGGGCCAGGCCTACCCCCTTCCGACGGGCGGAAGGTGTGGTCGCGACGGTGAGAATCTCCGCTTCGCCGGCGACGCTGCGGCACAGGATGAAGCCGGCGACCGCGCCGTCCAGCTCGACCAGCAGGCCGAAGGCGCCCGGCCCCAGCAGCAGCTTTTCCAGCTCCGGCGCCGGCCAGGCCGGATCGAAGCCGGCCTCGGCGTGCACCCGCGCCAGGGCGTCGAGGTCGAAGGGGGTGGCGGGGCGGAGGTTCACGCCGGCAGCTTGGCGTCGGGCGCGCGCAGATAGACCGGCCGCGGCGCCTCGAGCGGCTCGACCGCAGCGGCGACCAGGCCGGCCAGAGCGACGGGATCCGCGCCCGCGCGATCCTCGACCACGGCGTTCGGGAAGGCCTCGGCCAGCAGCTTCGCGCCGGAGCCGACCAGGCGGTCGGGCCCGCGGGCGTCAACGTCGATCAACATCTGCACCGCGTCGGCCACCGTCAGGGCGCTGGGCTCGGTCGCGGCCGCGCCGCCCTGGAAGCCCTGGACGTAGACCTGCTCGCGCCGGGCGTCGATCACACAGGCGGTGAAGCCTTCGGTGTGGTCGGCGGCCATGGCCGCCAGCGTACCGACCGCGACCACCGGCTTGTCGAGCGTCAGGCCCAGGCCCTTGGCGAAGGCCAGGCCGACGCGCAGGCCGGTGAAGGAGCCCGGACCGGCGGTGACGCCGATCCGGTCCAGGTCGGCGAAGGCCAGGCCGGCCTCGACCATCAGGCGTTCGACCAGCGGCGCCAGACGCTCCTGGTGGCCGCGGGCCATGGGCTCGGAGCGGGCCGCGCGCACGCGGCCGTCCTCGACCACCGCGGCCGAACAGGCCTCCAGCGAGGTGTCCAGCGCCAGGACGATCACGGGCGGGTCCAGACGAATTCGTTCAGCTGGGCCCTGGCGGCCAGCACGTCGGCCGGCGGCATGTCGCTGGAGGTCCAGCCCGGCACGCCGAACACGTATTCGATGGGGTCGGCGGGCGCGCGCTTGCAGACCACGGCGTTGACCTGGCGGCCCTCGCCCATGCGGCAGTCGGCCGGCGTGAACTTCGCGTCGGGCCACTTCTGCAGCAGGGTCTCGCCCTGCGGGCCGTGGAAGCCGCCGCCCTGGACCAGGATGCGCGAGACCTTGCCGTCAGGCCCGCCCTGCAGCTCCAGCGCGGTGGTGTCGTCCATGAAGGCGGTGATGATCGGGACCGGCGCGCCGCCGGCGTGCAGGAAGGCCGTCTCGACCTTGGCGTCCGGGAAGGCCGCCTGCACCGCTTCGACGGTGAAGGGGGTGTGGGCGCCCAGCGCGCCGACGCCGCGGGACCAGATCGCTTTGGGGTCGGCCTTGCCGGCCGGGGCCGCCGGCGCGGCTTGCGGCGTCGCCGCCGGTTCGGCCGGGGCGGCGGGCGTTTCGGTCGAGCGCTGGCAGGCGGCCAGCAGGGCGGCGGTCGCGAACAGGGGAAGAGCGGCGCGGATCATGCGGTCCTCGAAAAAGGTCTGGGTTCCGACGAAAACGCGGAGCTCGCCAGGGGGCTGCTTCGGGGGGCTGCCTCAGAGGGTCTGTTCGACCCGGGTGACCTCGGGGACGTAGTGGCGCAGCGTGTTCTCCACACCGGCCCGCAGGGTGGCCGACGAGGACGGGCAGCCGGAGCAGGCGCCGCGCATGCGCAGATAGACCACGCCGGTGTCGGGCTCGTAGCGGTCGAACAGGATGTCGCCGCCGTCCTGGGCCACGGCCGGGCGGATGCGGGTGTCCAGCAGGTCCTTGATCTCGGCCACGATCTGGGCGGCTTCGCCCTCGTAGGCGTCGGCCGCGTGGCTGACGCCGGCGGCGCCGTCGCGGAACAGCGGCTGGCCCGAGGTGAAGTGGTCCATCACCGCCGCCAGGATCGGCGCCTTCATCTGCGACCAGCTCAGGCCGCCGTCGGTCTTGGAGACGCTGACGAAGTCGGGGCCGAAATAGACCCGCTCGACGCCCTCGACCTGGAACAGGGCCTCGGCCAGCGGCGAGGCCTGCGCCTCCTCGATGGAGGCGAAGTCGTGCGCCCCGTCCTCGGCCAGGGCGCGGCCCGGCAGGAACTTCAGGGTGTTCGGGTTGGGGGTCGGTTCGGTCTGGATGAACATGCGGCTCAGATGGCCTCGAACGGCGGGACGGGCAAGCCCTGACCGCGGCGGCTCACGCCAGCTCGGCGATCTCGTCGTCGGTCAGGTCGCCGGGGACGACGGTGACGGGGATCTTGCGGCGGCCGCCGAAGCCGGCGCCCTCCTTGGCGATCGAGGAGACCAACGGGCCCGGACCGCGGCCGCCGACGGCGGCGGCCAGGACCAGGATCTTGATCTCCTCGTCGTCGAGCACGGCCTGGCGGATGGCGGCCTTGGTGTCGCCTTCCTTGATCAGGAATTCCGGGGCCACGCCGGAGCGTTCGGCGACCCCGACGGCGAGGCGCTGCAGCAGGGCCTCGGCCTCGGCCCGCTGCTCGCGCTCGATCTCCTCGCGCACGCCGGCCCAGTGCTCGAAGGCCGGCGGCGGCAGGACGCGCAGCATGGCCACGCGTCCGCCGGTGGTCCAGGCGCGGCGGCACGCGTAGTGCAACGCCGCCCCGAACTCGAGGCTGTCGTCGACCACCACGAGGAACTTGCGGGTCATCGCGGCGGCCGCGCGCGTCGACGGCCTCAGGCCGCCGACGCCAGCTCCCGGATGGCGGCGTTGGCGATGGTGAGCTTGGCGAAGCTCCACCCCGCGCCCGCCTGTTCGATCTCCTCGATCGTCCTGCGGGCGTGGTCCACCGTCGCTGCGCGGGCGCGCACCCACTCCTGGATGGCCTGGCGGGCCGCCTCGCCGCTTCCGACGGAGGCCGGGCTGGCCGCCTTGCCGATCGCCAGGGTCAGGGCCGCCTGCTCGGACAGCAGGTCCTCGATCAGCCGGCGCACGGCCAGCCGCTCGAAGTGGTCGGACGGGGCCAGCGAACCGGCCGCCGAGCGCAGGCGGTCGAAGGCGAAGGCCGCGCCGACCTGGTGGTAGAGCCGCGCGGTGGCGGCCACCGGCCAGTGCATGCGGCCGGCCAGCTCGGCCATGTCGCTGGTGGCGGTCAGCGGACGCAGGACCGCGATCGAAGCGGCCAGGTCGGCCGGGGCGCCGGCGGCGACCAGGCTGTCGACCCGGTGGCGCATGGCCGCCTGGTCGAAGTCCGACAGCAAGCTCGCGCCCTCGGCCCGCACGGCGTCGACCGCCGGACGGTAGACGTCGATCAACTGTTGCACGGTCGCGCCGCCGCGGGCGGCCCGGCGCGCCAGCCAGAAGGCCAGGCGACGCAGCGCGCCGGCGGCTTCACGGTAGAGCGCGGTCTGGGCCTCGGCCGGGATCTTCAGATCCAGGCTGGAGATCACCGACCAGGCCTCGTCCAGGCGCAGGGCCTGGCGGGCGGCCTCGAAGGCGACGACCAGCTCGCGGGCGTCGCAGCCGGCGGTGGCCCGCACCCGCGAGGGGAAGGTCGCGCCGGTCATGTTGACCATCTCGTTGGAGATCACCGTGGCGATGATCTCGCGCCGCAGACGGTGCTGGTCCATCTCGTCCTGATACCGGCGCAGCGGCGTCGGGAAGTAGTCCTTCAGCGTGGTCTCGAAGAAGGCGTCATCCGGCGCGGCCGAAGCGACGACCTCGTCGAACAGCTCGATCTTGGCGTAGGCGGTCAGCACGGCCAGCTCCGGCCGGGTCAGGCCGCGGCGGGTGTTCTGCAGCTCGACCATGGCCGCGGTCGAAGGCAGGCCCTCGACCTTGCGGTCCAGCTTCCCGGCCTGCTCCATGCGGCGCATGAAGCGCTCGTGCGCGCCGGCGTCGGCCGCGGCCGAGGCTTCCTGCAGGGTCAGGGCCAGGGTCTGGTCGTAGTTGTGCTGCAGCACGTGCTGGGCGACCTCGTCGGTCATGCTCGCCAGCAGCGCGTTGCGGGCCTCCCGCTCCAGCTCGCCCTTACGCTCCAGGCCGCCGGTCAGGATCTTGATGTTCACCTCGTGGTCGGAGGTGTCCACGCCGGCCGAGTTGTCGATGGCGTCGGTGTTGATGCGCCCGCCGCTCTGGGCGAAGGCGATGCGGCCGGCCTGGGTGACGCCCAGGTTGGCGCCTTCGCCGACCACGTCGACGCGCAGCTCGTTGCCGTCGACCCGAATGGCGTCGTTGGCCTTGTCGCCGACCTGCAGGTCGGACTCGGTCGGCGCCTTCACGTAGGTGCCGATGCCGCCGAAGTAGAGCAGCTCGGCCTCGGCCTTCAGGATGGCGCGCATCAGGTCGGTCGGCGACAGGCTGTCGTCGGACACGCCCAGCACCGCCTTCACCTCAGGCGTCAGCGGGATGGACTTCAGCGAGCGCGAGAACACGCCGCCGCCGGCCGAGATCAGGCTCTTGTCGTAGTCCTGCCAGGACGAGCGCGGCAGGTCGAACAGACGCTTGCGCTCGTTCCACGACACCGCCGGATCCGGGTTCGGATCGAAGAAGATGTCGCGGTGGTCGAAGGCGGCGACCAGCCTGATCGCCTTGGACAGCAGCATGCCGTTGCCGAACACGTCGCCGGACATGTCGCCCACGCCCACCACGGTGAAGGGCTGGGTCTGGATGTCCTTGCCCATCTCGCGGAAGTGGCGCTTCACCGCTTCCCAGGCGCCGCGGGCGGTGATGCCCATGGCCTTGTGGTCGTAGCCGACCGAGCCGCCCGAGGCGAAGGCGTCGCCCAGCCAGAAGCCGTAGTCGGCCGAAACGCCGTTGGCGATGTCGGAGAAGGTGGCCGTGCCCTTGTCGGCGGCGACCACCAGGTACGGGTCGTCGCCTTCCCAGGCGATGACGTTGGCCGGCCGGATGACCGCGTTCCTGGCGTCGATGTTGTCGGTGATGTCCAGCAGGCCCGACAGGAAGGTCTTGTAGGCCCGCACGCCCTCGGCGCGGATCGCGTCCGGCGCGCCGCCGCGGGGCAGCTGCTTGGGATAGAAGCCGCCCTTCGAGCCGACCGGCACGATGACGGCGTTCTTCACCTGCTGCGCCTTCACCAGGCCCAGCACTTCGGTGCGGAAGTCGTCGCGACGGTCGGACCAGCGCAGGCCGCCGCGGGCGACCGGTCCGAAGCGCAGGTGCACGCCCTCGACGTGCGGCGACCACACGAAGATTTCGCGATAGGGCTTGGGCAGCGGCAGGTCGGCCAGCTCGCGCGAGGCGATCTTGAAGGAGATGTACGGCTTCGGACCGCCGTCCGGACCCACCTGGTAGTAGTTGGTGCGCTTCACCGCGCCGACCAGCAAGGCGATGCGGCGCAGCGCGCGGTCGTGGTCGAGGCTGGCCACCGCCTGCAAGGCGGACAGGATCTCGCCCGTCAGGGCTTCGACCGCCTGGGCGCGCGCGGACGCGTCGCCGGCGTGGGCCGGGTCGAACTTGGCGGCGAACAGCTTCAGGATCAGCCGGCCGACGGCCGGGTTCTCGATCAGCGCGGCTTCCTGGGTCGCCTGGCTCGGGTCGAGGCCCGACTGCTGGCGATAGCGGGCCAGGGCGCGGATCAGCGCCGCTTCACGCCACGAGATGCTGAGCTCCAGCACCAGGCGGTTGAAGCCGTCGCTCTCGGTGCGGCCGGTCCAGACGGCCGCGAAGGCCTCCTCGAACGGCTTCTTGATGTCGCGGAACACCAGGTCGGCGCCGCGCGGGTCTTCCAGCAGGAACTCGTGGATCCACACCGGCTCGGCCGCGCCGGCCGGACGGACCGGGTTGCCGTATTCCTCGAGCGCCTTCAGGCCCATGTCCTCGAGGATCGGCAGCACGTCGGCCAGCGGCACGGCGTCGCCGCGGCGGTACAGCTTGAAGCGGAACTGCAGCGAGGAGTCGGTCGGGGCGCGGAAGGCGCGCACGGCGACCTCGCCGTCGCCCAACCGGTCCACCTCGGCCATGTCGACCAGGGCCTCGGCCACGTCGTAGCGGTCGCGGTAGGCGACCGGGAAGCCTTCGGACCAGCGGCTGGTCACCGCGCTGACCTCAGCGTCGGCGATGCCGGACTCGCGCACGGCCTGCTCGAAGCGGTCCGGCCAGGCGCGGCTGACCTCGACCACGCGGGCCTCGACCTCGGCCGGATCCGGCTCGGGATGCGCGCCCGGCTGCACGCCGATGATGTAGTGGATGCGCACCAGCGGTGCGTCGGACAACTGCGGGTACCAGGCCGACACCCGGCCGCCCCAAGCCTTGGCCATCACTTCGCCGGCGCGTTCGCGCACGCCCGGGTCGTAGCGTTCGCGCGGCACGTACATCAGCACCGAGACGAAGCGGTCCAGCGGATCGCGACGGGTGAACAGGCGGATGCGCGGGCGGTCGAACAGGTGCAGGACGCCCAGCGCGATGCGCTGCAGGTCGTCCTCGCTCATCTGGAAGAGTTCGTCGCGCGGATAGTTCTCGACGATGTTGCGCAGCCGCTTCTCGTTGTGGCTGCCCGGCGCCTTGGCGGCGCGCGCCATGACGTTGGCGACCTTGCGGCGGATCAGCGGCACCTGGCTGGCGGTCAGGTCGTAGGCCTCGGCCGTGAACAGGCCGACGAAGCGGACCTCGCCGGTCGGCCTGCCGTCCGGGCCGAAGCGCTTGATGCCGATGAAGTCCATGTAGCCGCGGCGGTGGACGCGCGAGCGCAGGTTGGCCTTGGCCACCGTCACCGGCTCGCCGAGATTCAGCTGCTGTTTCATCTGCCGGGTCAGCACGGCCGGCTCGTTGGCGCGGCGCAGGACCGGACGGCTCGGATCGCGCAGCAGGCCCAGGCCCTGCTGCGGTTGGCTCAGCGGCGCTTCCGCCTCGTAGCCGCCGTCGGCGGTGCGCGGATAGTCGTAGACGCGCGCGCCGAGGAAGACGAAGTGGTCGGCGTTCAGCCACTTCAGGAAGGCGGCCTGCTCGGCCACCAGGGCCGGGTCGACGCCCGCGACGCCCTTTTCCAGCCCGGCCACGGTGCGGCCCAGCAGTTCCTGCATCGGGGTGAAGTCGGCGACGGCGGCGCGCACGTCGGCCAGCGCCACCTGCAGGCCCTCGATCAGGCCGGCGCGGCGGTCTTCCGCGACCGGATCGATCACCACCAGGATGGTGGACTCGCGCTGGGTGTCGCCGTGGGCGCGGCGCAGGCCCTGGCCGAAGCGCTCCAGGGTCAGCACCGGGTGGAACATGGCGCGCACGGACACGCCGTGGTCGGCCAGTTCGCCCATCACGCTGTCGACCAGGAAGGGCGCGTCGTCCTGGACGATCTCCAGCACGTCGTAGGCCATCGGCCGGCCTTCGGCGCCGCTGGCGCGGCGCAGCCGGATCATCGGCCCGGCGCCGCCTTCGCGGACTTCGCCGAACTTCCAGAAGTCGGCCAGCACGGCCGCGAAGTCCTCGGGGCTCAGCTGCGGGGTCTCGTCGGCGACGTAGTCCTCGAGCGCCTGCTCCAGGAAGGAGTGCTCCAGGCGGTCGAGCTCGGTGGCGCCAGGGCGGCCCAAGGCCTTCGCAAACGCCTTCTTCAAAGCGTCGATGGTGAGGGTGGGCACGCCGGCGCCGTCCATGGGGGATCCTCGCAGCTTCGGCCGGAGCCTAACCCGCTCCCGTCGCCGATCAACTAACGAGCCCTGTGCTAGGCCATACGGCGCGAAAACGAAAGCCGGACCCAGAACGGGAGCCGAAAAAGAATGCCCCGAAAGAGAAAGGTCGCGGGACGTTTTCGCATTCGCCGCGATTTTGGCGGATGAAAGACGCTTTCCTGCCGCAACTTCCGCAGACCCGCGTTCGGCGGAGCGCCCTCGGCTCCGCCAGGACCCGCAAACGAAAAGCCGCCGGATGCTTTCGCATCCGACGGCTGCGTCCCTCCGAGGGGGGAGAACGAAGGGACGTTTTCGTTCGGCGACGCCGTTTCTAGGGGGACGGGGAGGGCGGCGCCGCCTGTCCGGGTATCGAGGGGAGGATGTCCGGACAGGACAGAGATAGGAATGCGCTGGGGGATTTGTAGTGGCGCCCGATCACGCCCCTGTGAATATTTTCCCAGGCAAAACCTATGGTTAAGCCGTCTCCACCTTTCGCGCGCGCTCTTCCTCCGTACGCGGATAGGGTTCGCCGTCGCCCGACAGCAGGACGGCGATCCAGCGGGTGCCGTCGAACTCGGCCAGGATGGCGATAGCCATCACCGTCAGCGGGGTGGACAGGAACATGCCGGTCACGCCCCACAGCGCGCCCCAGAAGGCCAGGGACAGCAGGATCACGACGGGATCGATGTTCTGGTTCTCGCCCTGCATGCGCGGGTAGATGAAGTTGCCGATCACGAACAGGATCACCTGCAGGCCGATCAGCAGCACCAGGGCAGGGGTGTAGGTCTCGAACTGCACCAGGGCGAACAGCGGCGGCGCCAGGCCGGCCACCGCGCCGCCGATCACCGGGATGTAGCAGACCAGGAAGACGACGAAGGCCCAGAAGCCGGGATTGTCGAGGCCGACCACCATCATCAGCACCCAGGCGGACACCGCGATCATCACCCCGGTGACGGTCTGCACCCACAGATAGCCCTCGACCCCGCCGCGGATGCGCTCGAACACGGCGGCCGCCTCGGCCCGGTCCTCGTCGCGGGGGAACAGGCTGTCGGTCTTCTTCTTGAAGCCGTTCCGCGAGGCGATCAGGAAGCCGAGATAGACCAGCACGAAGAAGGCGTCCGAGGCGAAGCCCTGCACGCCCTTGGCGGCGACGCCGACATAGCGCTCGAACTCGAAGCGCTGCACCAGCTCGTGGGCGGTGGGCGCGACGCTCAGGTGCAGCATGCCGGCGACGTCGGCGATCACCATGTCGAGCCGGGCGCTCAGGTTGTTGGCCTTGGTGAAGAAGCCGGCGGCGCCGTCGATGATCACCCACACCGAGCCGATGAAGGCCAGGGTGATCAAGAGGATGGCGGCCGGCAGGGCGACCTTCTCCGAAACCCGGGCGTGGCGGACCAGGCCGCGGGCCAGGCCGTCGGTCATCAGCAGCAGGAAGATGGCCAGGGCCAGCGGCGTGAGGATCTCGCTCAGCCAGTAGACCGCCGCGCCGCCGATCACGACGGCGATCATCACGAGCGCATTGCGCGAGGTGGAAGAGGTCATGGCCGGTCCCCGGGTTTCGACTCAGGACTGTCTTTCGGCGCAAGCGTCCGCGTCAATCCGACGCGACCTGTGCCTGCCGCTCGGCTATGGTCCTTCGTCGCAAAGGAGACCCCGCATGGACGCGCCCCAGGGTGAGGTGCTGCTCGGCCTGTCGGACCGGCCGGTGAGCCTGAGGCTGGACCGGGTCAACCGGCACGGCGTCGTCGCGGGGGCGACCGGCACGGGCAAGACCGTCACCCTGCAGGTGCTGGCCCAAGCCTTTTCCGACGCCGGCGTGCCGGTGTTCGCCGCCGACGTGAAGGGCGACCTGTCCGGCGTCGCGGAGCCGGGCGAGCCGGGCGAGAAGATGCAGGCGCGCGCCCGCGACATGGGCCTGACCCTGACGCCGGAGGGCGCGCCGGCGATCTTCTGGGACCTGTTCGGCGAGAAGGGTCATCCGATCCGGGCCACCATCTCGGAAATGGGGCCGGTGCTGCTGGCGCGGCTGTTCGAGCTGAACGACGTGCAGGAGGGCGTGCTGACCATCGCCTTCCGGGTGGCCGACGCCGAAGGCCTGCTGCTGCTCGACCTCGACGACCTGCGCGCCGTCCTGACCCATCTGGCCGAGAACGCCGCCGAGATCGGCCGCACCTACGGGGCGGTCGCGCCGGCCACGGTCGCCGCCCTCCAGCGCAAGCTGCTGACCCTGGAGAGCCAGGGCGGGGACAAGTTCTTCGGCGAGCCGGCGCTGAAGCTCTCCGACCTGATGCGCACCGATGCGCAGGGGCGCGGCTATGTCAGCGTGCTGGCCGCCGATCGCCTGATGCAGACGCCCCGGCTCTACGCGACCTTCCTGCTGTGGCTGATGTCCGAGCTGTTCGAGGAGCTGCCCGAGGTCGGCGATCCGGAAAAGCCGCGCCTGGTGTTCTTCTTCGACGAGGCGCACCTGCTGTTCGACGACGCGCCCAAGGCCCTGCTGCAAAAGGTCGAGCAGGTGGTCCGCCTGATCCGCTCCAAGGGGGTGGGGGTCTGGTTCGTCACCCAGAACCCGGCCGACGTGCCCGACGTGGTGCTGGGCCAGCTCGGCAACCGGGTGCAACACGCGCTGCGCGCCTACACCCCGGCCGACCAGAAGGGCCTGCGCGCCGCGGCCCAGTCGTTCCGGCCCAATCCGGCCTTCGACACCGCCGAGGCGATCCAGCAGCTGGGCGTCGGCGAAGCCCTGGTCTCGGTGCTGGACGAGCACGGCGCGCCCACGGTGGTGGAGCGCACCCGCATCCGCCCGCCGGCCTCGCGCCTGGGACCGGTCCAGCCGGCCGAGCGGAGCACGATCATGGCCGCCGACCCGGTGGCCGGGACCTACGACACCCCGCTGGACCGCACCTCCGCCCAGGAAGTGCTGGCCGCCCGGGCCGAAACCCCGCGCGCGGCCGAGCCGAAGCCCAGAGCCGCGCCCCGCGCGCCGGCCCGCACCCGCCAGACCCCGACCGAAGCCTTCGTCAACTCGACGCTGCGCAGCCTGGGCAGCCAGATCGGCCGCGAGCTCATCCGCGGCGTGCTGGGGTCGTTGCGGCGCTAGGCGTCAGCTCCGCCGCGCCCGCAGCCGCTTCAGCTCCTTCTCGATCTGGCGCTCGCGCATGTCGCCGGTCTCGACGAAGGTGGCGAAGCCGTGGGCGAACAGGCCGATGCCCCAGCCGAACATCGGCCAGACCACCCACCAGTCGCCGGGCGAGGTGGCGTAGTTCAGTGCGGCGAGGCCGGCGTTGACCAGCACATAGGTCAGAAGGTGCGTGCGGAAGGCGATCTTGGCGTCGGCGCGCCGCTCCGCCCGCCGGCGCAGCGAAAACTCGGCGTCGTCTTCGGTCATCGGATCCAGTCCCCCTGTTTCCGAGCGGCACCTTTCCACGGCGCCGCTTCAAAGAACAAGGGTGCGCGACGGTCGATCAGCCGACCGGCGTCAGCCGCCACATGCGCAGGGGGTGCTTCACCCGCCCGGCCTCGGCCCCGGCGGCGGCGCCGCGGCCCATGTAGAGGTCGGCGCGCGCGGGGCCCTTGATCGCCCCGCCGGTGTCCAGCGCCACCACCAGGCGGCGATAGTCGCGCGCCGCGCCCTGCAGGGTCGGGTTGTCGGCGTCGATCCAGAACAGCTCGCCATAGCTGTGCTTGCTGGGATCCACGGCGATCGACCGGCCGGCCGGCAGGGGCACGCCCGCCGCGCCCGGCGGATCGCCGTGGTCGTCGGGCAGCAGGTTGAAGAAGACGTAGCGCGGGTTGGCGTTCATCACGCCCTGGGCGCTGGGCCCGCGATTGGCGGCCAGCCAGTCGCGGATGGCGTCGCCGGAGGTCTGGTTGGGGGCCAGCAGGCCGCGCTGGACCATCACCCTGGCCACGCCCACGAACTGGCGGCCGTTGTCGGCGGCGTAGCCGGCCCGCTGGCGGCGGCCGTCCGGGAAGGTCAGGTAACCCGAGCCCTGGATCTGCAGGAAGAACAGGTCCTCCGGGCGCATCCAGGCCAGGGCGCCGTTCGGTGGGCTCGCCTCGATGGTGGAGCGCTCGGCGTAGGCCTGGCCCTTGACCAGATCGGCCGGGCGCGGGCGCACCGGGGCCGAGAACTCGGCGTCGGCCTGGGCCTTCGCCGGATATTCCGGCGCGAAATAGGCGGTCAGCAGGCCCGTGCCCTCGACCGGCGAGGCCACGAACCGGGTCTCGAAGAAATGGCGCGCGCTCTGCGGATCGGCGGCGCGCATGGCGCGGGCGGCGGCGCAGGTGCGCTTGCCGGGTTCGGTGCGGTCGGCGCCGCAGCCGGCCTGGTAGGCCTTCAGCGCGGCGAGATGGTCTTCCTGGGCCCAGCCGGCCAGCCCCATCGGGTGGGTGGCCTGGGCCGGCGGGAGGTTGGGAACGGGGCCGCCGGTCGGCGCGGTGGCGCACGCCGCCAGCAGCGAAAGCCCTGCGAACGCCCCCAGCCGCCCCGCGAAACTCACGCCTGGGCCGCCTCTACCCGGGCCAGGGTCCAGTTCGGATCGGACCCGCCGACCAGGCGCTCGAAGCTCCACAGCTCCGCCGTGCGCCGGTCGTCCACCGCCTCGCCTTCCGGCCCCTTCGAACGGGTCCGCAGTTCGGCCAGGAAGCGCACCCGCACGCGGGCGGTGTCGCCGTCCAGCTCGGCCTGGTCCAGGTCGGCGCGCGGGGCGTGCAGGAATTCGGTCTGCTCGGAGCGGCCCTCGGCCTCGCGGGCGGCGATGGCCGCGTCGAAGCTGGCGTAGACCGCCGGCGTCAGCAGCGGGCGCAGGGCCTCGCGGTCGCCGGCGGCGAAGGCGCGCACGATCCGCTCGTAGGCGATGCGCGCGCCGTCCAGGAACTTGCCGGTGTCGAAACCGCCGTCGCGGGCCTTCAGGGCCGGCAGGCCCGGCACCGTGGCGTCGGTGGGCGAGGCTTCGACCCGTTCCGGCGCGGGCTTGCGCGCCGACCGTCCGGGTTCGGCGACCGCCTCTTCCGGCTGACGGCCCACCCGGCGGCCCAGCACGTTGTAGAGCTGGAACAGCACCACCGCGGCGATCACGGCGAAGATCACGATCTGTACGATTTGTCCGGGCACTCGCCACTCCGTTTGGTCACGTCGGGCCAGCCACCCATATAGGCGGCCTGGACGCAGGCGGCAGGCCCGATCCCGGGCCATACGGCTCGCGTTGCGCCATATCGTCCCGCGTGTTAGCAGCGCGGCTTGCTTGTAGGAAGGCCGCACGAGGCCTTCGGGGGAGAGAACGTCCATGACCGACGTGACCGCGCCGAACGCCGGGAGCGAACTGCAGACCGGGCCGCAGATGCGGGTCCTGACCCAGTTCGTCCGCGACCTGTCGTTCGAAAACCCCCGCGCGCCGGAATCGCTCCGCATGGAGGGCAAGCCGGAAATCGACATGGGCGTCGAGATGAACGCCCGCGGCCGGGCCGACGGCCTGTTCGAAGTCGACCTGCGCCTGTCGGTGAAGGCCTCCTCCAACGACGGCGCCCTGTTCCAGGTCGAGCTGGTCTACGGCGGCGTGTTCCAGGTGGCCAACGTCACCGACGAGACCCTCGAGCCGCTGCTGCTGATCGAGTGCCCGCGCTACCTGTTCCCGTTCGCGCGCCAGATCATCGCGTCCTGCACCGCCGACGGCGGCTTCTACCCGCCGTTCCTGCTGGAGCCGCTGGACTTCGCCGCGGTCTACGCCGCGCGCAAGGCCCAGGAAGGCGGCCTCGGCGCCGCCGGCAACGCGTAAGCCGCGTCGCCACCCACGAATTCTCGACAGCCCCCGTCCTCGCGGCGGGGGCTGTTTTCGTTTCCGGCGCCCCTTACGCAGGCGGGCCGGCCAGGTACTGCGCGTCCGTGACCTTCTCCATCCAGGTCACCGGCGAGCCGTCGAGCGCCTCCTGCACGGCCACATGGGTCATGGCGGTGGTCGGCGTCGCGCCGTGCCAGTGCTTGCAGCCCGGCGGACACCAGATCACGTCGCCGGCGCGGATCTCCACGATCGGCTCGCCCTCGCACTGGGTCCAACCGACGCCGGACGTGACGATCAGGCTCTGACCCAGCGGATGGGTGTGCCACGCGGTGCGCGCGCCGGGCTCGAAGGTGACGATCGCCCCGCCGACGCGCGAGGGCTCGGGCCGCTGGAACATCGAGTCGATCCGGACGGCGCCGGTGAACCAGGCGTCCGGGCCCTTGACCGAGGGCTGGGCGCCGTTGCGGACGATCTCCATGGCGGGCCTTTCGCGGGTTGGAGCGAAAACGGGGAACGCGCCTGAAACGACCCAACGCGCGTTGAGCGAAATTCCGCGCCGCCTCTTGTCGGCGCGCCGGCAGTTCAATCGTCCTGGGTCTGGTCGCCGGCGCGAAGCCCGCGGCCGGCGACAACCGAAGGAGAGGGACAGATGGCGAAGTTCATGGCGGTTTTCACCGGCACGCCGGGCGCGGCCCGCCCGGATCTCGACGAGGCCACCATCGCCAGGGGCATGGAAGCCTGGGGCGCGTGGATGGCCAAGCACGCCGACCGGATCAGCGACGGCGGCGGCCCGCTGGGCAAGACCAAGAAGGTCTCCAAGGCCGGGATCGCTGACATCCACAACAACCTGACCGGCTTCGTCGTGTTCGAGGCCGACGACCATGACGCGGCCGCGCGCCTGTTCGAAGGCCATCCGCACTTCACCATCTTCCCGGGCGAGGGCGTCGAAGTGATGCCGGTGCTACCGATCCCGGGGCGGTGAGGGCGGAGGAGCGGCAGCGGTCGCGGCGCGACGGTCCCCGGATTTCCCGTTGCCGTGACGGTTGCCGCTGAGCCGCTGTTCAACGCCTGCGCGAGAAGCCAAACTGGCGGAGGCGGCGTCGGCCGGTCGGTTCGAAGTCGGGGGAAACATGATCGGAATTCTGGCCGCTCTGGCCATGCAGGGGGCCAACCCGCCCAAGACGGCGTTCGACGTCGAGCGGGACGCGCAGAACGTGGCCATATGCGCCTCCGTCTATGAACAGCTCCGCCTCTCCTCGGGAAGGCTCGCCGCGCGCGACGCCCGCACCGAGGGCGTAGTGCACGCCTTCCGCGGTGCGCGGCGCTTGGCCCCGTTCGCGAAAGCGGCGGGGGTCGGTCCCGACGCCGACATGCCAGAGGCGCTGGGCGTGATGCTGTTCACCCTGGTGGGCGACGCCCAGATCGAGCGCCCAAAGGAAGACCCCCACGTAGTGGAAGCGGCCGTCCTGTCCCGGTTCTCGTCACAGTGCGACAGGGCCCTGGACGGCTGGGGCGCGCCCGCGGTGACCGAGTCTCCGCCCGACGTGATCGCGCTCGGCTATGCGGAGCACCTGGTCGGCGGCAAGACCTCGGCCGACGCGTTCCCGGACCCGCACCTGGCCGCCCTGGCGCGCGGGACCTGCGAGGGCGACCCCGCCGAGATCGCCCGCGCACTGGCCGCCGGGGCCGACCCGAACGGCCGGGGGCTCGACGGCGTCACGCCGCTGGTCTGGGCGCTGACCTGCGAGAATCCGGTCGGGATGGAGGCGCTCCTGAAGGCCGGCGCCGATCCGAACCGGGCCGTGGGCGATCGGGGCTCGGTGGTGTTCTTCGCGGCGAGCTACCGGGACACCGGGCTCCTCGACTTGCTTCTGCGCTACGGCGGCGACCCGAATGCGCGCGACGAGCGCGACACGGCGCTGATGCAGGCGCTGGAGCTCGGCATGCACGACGCCGGCTGGGGAAATTGGGACGCCCTGCTGGCTGCAGGGGCCGACATCAACCTGGACGTCAGCGACGACGACGACTTCCCCCGGACAATCGCGATCTCGGCGGCCGAATTCAACCAATGGGGCAAGGTCCTCGAACTGCTCAAGCGCGGCTACAGCCGGGATCTGGACGAGCTCGGCCGCCACGCGGAGAGCCAGGATTTCGACTCATCCGAGGTCCGCGCTCAGAAGGCCCGGGTCCGCCAGGCGCTGGAGCGGCGCGGGGTGAAATTCCCCATCTCCGCCAAGAAACTCTGGTTCAAATACAAGGGGATGGACGGCGCGGCCCGAAAGGCTGACGCGGACGCCGCCGTCGACCTCGGTCGGCACTACTTCACCGGCCACAAGGACGACGGGTTCGAGGGCGAGCAGGTCGACCTGTGGTATGTCGCCGGCGACGACGTCTTCGTCGAGGAGGTCGACGACGAGAAGAGCGCCCGGAACGGCGCCATCCAGATCCCGGAGGAACGGCTCTGGACCCACTGGCGCCTTTCCGACGAGCAGATCCGCGCGATCCGCCAGGCGCCCGAGAGCTGGACGTGGACCGAATTCAAGTGACGACAGCTGCGTTCGCCTGACGCACGTCGACACGCGTCGTCCGGGCAGGGGTGGATCAGTTCCACTGGGCCAGCGCGCAACTCCCCATTCGGCAGGTGCGAATGGCCGCCCGTCTTAAGCCGGCTCGCTCTCGTCGGTCTTGGCGAACTGGGCCCAGATGGCCTTGTCCTTCAGCACGGCGCTGACGAAGGCGGCGTGGGCGGCGCGTTCGTCGTCGGTGACGCGCGAGGCCAGAGGGCGGGGGCGGGGGCCGTAGCCGCCGGACTTCACCGCTGTGATCGCCGTAGCCACGCCGACCGGGGTCAGGTCCAGGCCGCGTTCCTTGCCGCCGCGCAGCTCCAGATAGACCGCCGCCAGCAGCTGGGCGTCGATCAAGGCGCCGTGCTTCTCGCGCTCGGCCAGCGAGATCTTGAAGCGGCGGCACAGCGCGTCGAGCGAGTTGGGCATGCCCGGAAAACGCTTCTGGGCCAGCTGCAGGGTGTCGATCCAGTCGCCCGGCTGGGTCTGCTTCCGACCGATCCGCTCCAGCTCCATGTTCACGAAGCCGCGGTCGAAGCCGGCGTTGTGGGCGACGATCGGCGCGCCGTCGATGAAGGCGATCAGCTCGTCGACGATCTCGATGAACTTCGGCTTGTTCGCCACCATGGCGTTGGAGATGCCGTGCACCCGCTCGGCGTCGGCCTCGATCTCGCGCTCCGGGTTGACCAGGCGGTGCAGCGACTTGCCGGTCGGGAGCAGGTCGACGATCTCGACGCAGGCGATTTCGATCAGCCGGTGGCCGCTCTTCGGGTCGATGCCGGTGGTTTCGGTGTCGAGGACGATCTCGCGGGCCATGGCTTCTTACTGAAGCGCTTCGCCGCTGCCGTGAAGACGTTCTGGCGTCGCGGGGCGTCCGGCCGGGATGACGGCGAGTTTTAGAGCTCGTGAGGCAGCCCCTGCACCTCGGCCAGGATTTCGCGCACCCGTTCGCGCGCGGCATCCAGGCCTTCCGACGTGTCGATCACGAAGTCGGCGCGGGCCACCTTGTGGGCGTCGGGGGTCTGACGCTCGAGCAGGGCGGCGAACCTGGTCTCGTCCATGCCGGGCCGGGCCAGTACGCGCGCGCGCTGGACGTGGGCGGGGGCGGTGACCACCACCACGGCGTCGACCAGGTCGGCCGCGCCGGTCTCGAACAGCAGGGGAATGTCGACCACGGCCACGCCCGCGCCGCCGGCCTCGGCCCGCGCCAGAAACGCCTGGCGATCGGCCTGAACCAGCGGGTGGACGATCGCCTCCAGCCGGCGGAAGCCGTCCGGCTCGGCGTGCAGTTGGGCGGACAGGGACGGGCGGTCGATCCCGCCGTCCTTCGTCACGCCCGGGAAGGCCGCCTCGACCGGCGCGACCGCCGCGCCGCCGGGGGCGTAAAGCTTGTGGACGGTGGCGTCGGCGTCCCACACCGGCGCGCCGGCCTCCATGAACATCATGGCGGTCGTCGACTTGCCCATGCCGATCGAGCCGGTCAGGCCCAGCACGATCACTTCAGCACCTCCAGGGCCACGGCGCGCACGTCGATGCCCGGCGGAGCCTGGCCGAAGAAGGCCTCGAACGAGGGCTTGGCCTGGTTGATCAACATGGACAGCCCGTCGACCGTCGGCAGGCCGCGCGCCTCGGCCGCCTGGAGCAGGGCGGTCTTCAGCGGCCGGTAGGTCATGTCCATCACCGCCGCGCCTTCGGGCAGGTAGTCCAGCGCCAGCACCGGCCCAGCCGCCGCGGCGTTGACCAGCACGCCCGCGCCGTCCAGCGCGCGCTCGGCGTCGGCCAGGGCGAAGGCGCGGGTGCGCTCGCCGAAGGCGAAGACCAGCTCCTCGGCTCGGGCGATGGTGCGGTTGACCACCCGCACCTCCGGGCTGCCGGCGTCGAGCAGGGCCGCGACCGCCGCCTTGGCCGCGCCGCCGGCGCCCAGGACGACGGCGGACCTGGCGGTCAGGTCGACGTCCGGCGCCTGTTCGGCGAAGGCTGAGATCATGCCGAAGCCGTCGGTGCTGCGCGCCTCGACGTGGCCGTCCTCATGGAAGAGCAGCAGGTTGGCCGAACCGGCCCGGATGGCGACCGCGTCGGCCTCGTCCGACAGGGCCAGGGCCCGTTCCTTGAACGGGGCGGTGACGTTCAGGCCGGCGATCACGCCGCCGCGGAAGCCCCGGACCAGCCGCTCGAAGGCCGGCTCGTCCTGGGGAGAGAAGGGCGCGTAGAGCGCGTCGAGGCCGGCGGCTTCAATCCAAGCCGTATGAAGAACCGGGCTCAGGCTGTGAGCGATCGGCCGCCCGACCACGCCGGCGACGCGGGCCGCACCCGTCGGACGCACGCTCATGCCTGCACCAGCCCGCGTTCACGCAGAAAGGCCAGCAAGGGCACCATCGGCAGGCCCAGGATGGTGAAGTAGTCGCCCTCGATCCGGTCGAACAACTGCACCCCCTCCCCTTCCAGCTGGTAGCAGCCGACCGAGGACAGGATGGTCTCGCCCTGGCGGGCCAGGTAGCCGTCCAGCCAGGCGTCGGAAAAGTCGCGCACGGACAGGGTCGCGGTCCCCACCGTCGACCAGACCACCCTCCCCTCTTCCGCCACGGCGACGCCGGAGTGCAGGTGGTGGACCCGCCCGCGCATGTCCTTCAGGCGAGCACGGGCCTCCTCGACGCTTTCGGCCTTGTCGATGGTGACGCCGCCGAGATCGAGCGTCTGGTCGGCCCCGATCACCAGGCCGGGCCGGCGCTCGGACACCGCGAGCGCTTTCAGCGCCGACAGGCCGACGGCGACGTCCCGGGGCCCCTCCCCTCTCGCCAGGGCTTCCAGCTTGAAGGCGTCCTCATCGACGCCCGCGCCGGTGGTCTCGAAAGTCAGGCCCGCGCCGGCCAGCAGGGCGGAACGCGCGGCGCTCTTCGACGCCAGGATCAGGTCGGTCACGCCAGCAGCCCCACCTTGCCGGTGCGCTGCGCGGTCAGCAGGTTCAGCACGGCCGCGGCGGTCTCTTCCACCGAACGGCGGCTGACGTCGATCACGGGCCAGCCGTAGCGTTCGAACATGCGCCGGGCGCGCACGGTCTCCTCGCGCACCGCCTCCATGTCGACATAGGCGCTCTCGCGGCCCTCGTTCAGGCTGAGCAGGCGGTTCTTGCGGATCTGCACCAGCCGGTCGGGCGAAACGGTCAGGCCGACGATCAGCGGCCGCTTCAGCTGGAACAGCACCGCCGGCGGCTCGGCGCCCGGCACCAGCGGCACGTTGGCGGCGCGGATGCCGCGATGGGCCAGGTAGATGCTGGTCGGGGTCTTGGAGGTGCGGCTGACGCCGACCAGGACCACGTCGGCCTCTTCCAGCTCGGCGGCCGATTGTCCGTCGTCGTGGCTGATGGCGTAGTCCAGCGCCTTCATCCGGTTGAAGTACTCGTGGTCGAGCGCGTGCTGGGCGCCCACCCGGGTCGACAGCGAGGCGCCGAGATATCGCGACAGCGCCGCAACCAGCGGATCGAGCGCCGCGATGGTCGGCATCTCCATCTCGCGGCAGCCGTGCTCCAGCGCCATGCGCAGTTCCTTGTCGACGATGGTGTGCAGCACCACGCCGGGAGCGGCCTCGATCTCCTGCAGCACCCGGTCCAGCTGCTTTCGCGACCGCACCAGGGCGTAGATGTGCTCGATCGGGATCACCCCGTCGAACCGCGCGATCACCGCCTTCGCCATGGCGTTCAGCGTCTCGCCCGTGGAGTCCGAGACGAGGTGAACGTGGAAGTAGGTCGCGAATTTCTGCGCTGAAACTGTGGGCAAGTGCTGAGGACCTTTCGCCCCGGATCTGTGGAGCGCTGTGGAGAAAACCCGACCTCGAGGCGGGCGCCAAGGCGCCGTGGTGGATAGCGGGCGCCAGGGGACGGAATCCTCCACGCGTTCTTAGCGATCGTCGGTCATCCACGGCTTGGCTGTGGACATGGTTAAGTCTTCGTAAACGACCCCCAGGCCGAGCTTAGGGCCGGCAAGGGCCAGACCCCTTCCAATTCCTAACGAAACGTTAATTGTCCCCAGAGTCCACAGGGCGCCGCTGACCCAAACGGGGCCCCGTGAATGACTCCTGTTCGATGGTCGGATGGCGGCGGGACAGCGCGGGTTGTCCCCACGACCCCCTGCCCAACCTCTTCCTTCAATCTTCAAGATTCTTTCTTATGAAGGAGAAGAGAGGGAGGCTTGAGCCGTGAAGCCTTCGGGGGTTTAAGGGCCTCCGATGAGCCAAGCCCCCCTCCTCCTTCGGGTCCTCTCCGGCGAGACGACCGAACGTCCGCCCGTCTGGTTCATGCGCCAGGCCGGCCGTCACCTGCCCGAGTATCGGGCTCTGCGGGCGAAGGCCCCGGATTTCGTATCGTTCTGCCTGAACCCGGAGATGGCCGCGGAAGCCACGCTGCAGCCGATGCGGCGCTATCCGTTCGACGCCTCGATCGTGTTCGCGGACATCCTGCTGATCCCGAAAGCGCTCGGCCAGGACGTGCGCTTCGAGACCGGCGAGGGTCCGCGCCTGGGCGCCCTGCCCTCGATCGAGAGCATGCGGGAGCGCACGGCCGACGCCGGCGCGGCGCTCAGCGTAGTCGGGGAGACCCTGTCGCGGGTCCGCGAGGCCCTGGAGCCCGAACGGGCCCTGATCGGCTTCTGCGGGGCTCCCTGGACCGTGGCGACCTACATGCTGGACGGGGAAGGTCGGGAAGACCGCGCCTCGGCCCGGCGGTTCGCCTACGAGCGTCCGGAAGAGGTCGACGCCCTGCTCGACGTGCTCGTCGAGGCCAGCGCGCACTATCTGGCCATGCAGGCCCGCTCCGGCGCCCAGGCGCTGAAGATCTTCGAGAGCTGGGCGGAGGGTCTGCCGGATCAGCTATTCGAGCGGCTGGTCATCAAGCCGCACGCCAGGCTGGTCGCCCGCCTGCGCGAGCTGGGCGTGGAGACCCCGCTGATCGGCTTCCCGCGCGGCGCCGCCGCTTCGGCCGAAAAGTACGCCGCCGCCGTGCCGGTCCAGGCCGTGGCGCTCGACACCGCGTGCCCGCTCGAGGTCGGCAAGCGCGTGCAGGCCAGGGTCGCCATCCAGGGCGCGCTGGATCCGCTGCTGCTGCGCGCCGGCGGGCCTGAGCTGGACGCCCGGGTCGAAGAGCTGCTCGGCGCCTGGGGTCAGGGGCCGTACATCTTCAACCTCGGCCACGGCATCCTGCCCGACACGCCGATCCCGCACGTGGAACAGGTGCTGAAGCGGATCACCGGAGCGGGTTCGCGATGAGCGGCGGGCGACGCATCGCCGTCGTCCTGTTCAACCTCGGCGGCCCGGACGGGCCCGAGGCCGTCCGACCGTTCCTGTTCAATCTGTTCAACGACCCGGCGATCATCAGCCTGCCGGGCGTCGTCCGCACGCCGTTGGCGAAGCTGATCGCCGGCCGGCGGGAGCAGTCGGCCCAGGCCAACTACGCGATCATGGGCGGCCGCTCGCCCCTGCTCCCGGAGACCGAGGCGCAGGCCCGCGCGCTGGAAGCCTCGCTCGGCGCCGCCCTGCCCGGCGACGAGGTCCGCGCCTTCATCGCCATGCGCTACTGGAAGCCGTTCACCGAGGCGGCCGCCCGCGCGGTCGAAGCCTTCGGTCCGGACGAGGTGGTGCTGCTGCCGCTCTATCCGCAGTTTTCCACCACCACGACGGCCTCGTCGCTGAAGGCCTGGACCGCGGCCTATCGCGGGCCCGGACGTGTGCGGACGGTCTGCTGCTATCCGGACGCCGACGGCCTGGTCGAGGCCCACGCCGAGCTGATCCAGGCGACCTGGGACAAGGCCGGCCGGCCCGAGCCGGTGCGGCTGCTGTTCTCCGCCCACGGCCTCCCGGAAAAGGTCATCGCCGCCGGCGATCCCTACCAGGCCCAGGTCGAGCGAACGGCGGCCGCGGTGGCCGAGCGGCTGGGCGGGTCGTGGGACTGGCAGGTCTGCTACCAGAGCCGGGTCGGGCCGCTGAAGTGGATCGGTCCGTCCACGGTCGAAGCCATCGGCCAGGCCGCGCGCGACGGCGTCGGCGTGCTGATCAGCCCGATCTCCTTCGTCTCCGAACACGTCGAGACCCTGGTCGAGCTCGACCACGAGTACGGCGAGCTGGCCCGTACGGCCGGCGTCGAGGTCTATCTGCGCGCGCCGGCTCTGGGCGTGGCGCCCGCCTTTATCGACGCCCTGTCGCACGTGACGCTGTCCGCGCTCGGCCGGGGTGAGGACGCGCAGACCGCCGCCGGCGGACGCTGGTGCGGGTCGCAATTGTGCAAATGTCCGGCGGGGGAGAAGGCCGCATGAACTGGTACGATCTGCTCAGAGCCCTGCACATCCTGGCGGTGATCGCCTGGATGGCCGGCCTGCTCTACCTGCCGCGGCTGTTCGCCTATCACACCCGCGCCACGCCGGGCTCGGAGATGGACCTGACCTTCCAGACCATGGAAGCCAAGCTCCTCAAGATCATCATGAACCCGGCCATGGTCGCGGCCTGGATCTTCGGCCTGTCGCTGGCCTGGATCCGCATCAGCGGCGATCCGACGCTCTGGCACGCGCCCTGGCTGATCACCAAGTTCGCCGGCGTGCTGTTCCTGACCGGCTGGCACCACTACCTGGCCAAGGCCCGCAAGCGCTTCGCCGCCGGCGAGAACACCAAGTCCGAAAAGTACTGGCGCATGGTCAACGAGCTGCCGTTCCTGGCGGCGATCGTGATGGTGCTGGCCGTGACGCTGGAGTTCGGGCGTTAAGCCTCCTCTCCTCCCCCGTGAAACGCAGTGGAACGGGGGAGGGGGACCGCCGAAGGCGGTGGTGGGGGCGGGCCGGCGCGCTAAGCTCTGACTGATCTTCAGCTTGTTGTTCGCCCCCTCCACCACGCTTCGCGTGGTCCCCCTCCCCCGCTTCGCAGGGGAGGAGAGCCGCCCCATCTAAAGGCCCGCTTGACGCAGACCGCGCTGCGTGGTTTCGCTGATGCTGAGGCGTAGGCTCGTCCTGCGCTGCCCTCCTCTTCAGACCCGTGTCGCACGTTCGACCAGGTCGACCTCTCCCCTCCCGCGCCGCGAGGCGTTCGTTCTACCGGCTGGGTCTCAGCGCCCGGCTACCCAAGGCCCGAGTGATCCCATGACCGACGAATCCGTCCTCGAGACCGAGTCCGAGTCGGAGGCCGCCGCCTTCCAGACCCCGCAGCGCATGTCGCTGCAGGAGCTGAAGGAGAAGTCGCCCACCGACCTGCTCGCCTTCGCTGAAGCGCTCGACATCGAGAACGCCAGCTCCATGCGCAAGCAGGACATGATGTTCCAGATCCTGAAGACCCTCGCCGACGAAGGCGCGGAGATCTCGGGTTCGGGCGTTCTGGAAGTGCTGCAGGACGGCTTCGGCTTCCTGCGCAGCCCGGAAGCCAACTACCTGCCGGGCCCCGACGACATCTACGTCAGCCCCTCGCAGATCCGCCGCTTCGGCCTGCGCACCGGCGACACGGTCGACGGCGTGGTCCGCAGCCCGCGCGAGGGCGAGCGCTACTTCGCCCTGGTCAAGGTCGACGCGATCAACTTCGAGGACCCCGAGAATGTCCGCCACAAGGTCCACTTCGACAACCTGACCCCGCTCTATCCGGACGAGCGGCTGAACATGGAGATCCAGGACCCGACCCTGAAGGATCGGTCGGGCCGGGTGATCGACATCGTTTCGCCATTGGGCAAGGGCCAGCGCTGTCTGATCGTGGCGCCGCCGCGGGTCGGCAAGACGGTGATGCTGCAGAACATCGCCAAGTCGATCGAGTCCAACCACCCCGAGGCGTTCCTGATCGTCCTGCTGATCGACGAGCGCCCGGAAGAAGTCACCGACATGCAGCGCACGGTGAAGGGCGAGGTGATCTCCTCGACCTTCGACGAGCCGGCGACGCGCCACGTGCAAGTGGCCGAGATGGTCATCGAGAAGGCCAAGCGCCTGGTCGAGCACAAGCGCGACGTGATCATCCTGCTGGACTCGGTCACGCGTCTGGGCCGCGCCTACAACACGACGGTCCCCTCCTCCGGCAAGGTGCTGACCGGCGGTGTCGACGCCAACGCCCTGCAGCGCCCGAAGCGCTTCTTCGGCGCCGCGCGCAACGTGGAACAGGGCGGCTCGCTGACCATCATCGCCACCGCGCTGATCGACACCGGCTCGCGCATGGACGAAGTGATCTTCGAAGAGTTCAAGGGCACCGGTAACTCGGAAATCGTCCTGGACCGCAAGGTCGCCGACAAGCGCATCTTCCCGGCCATCGACGTGCTCAAGTCCGGCACCCGCAAGGAAGAGCTCATCACCCCGCGCGACCAGCTGCAGAAGACCTACGTCCTGCGCCGGATCCTCAACCCGATGGGACCGCAGGACGCCATCGAGTTCCTGCTCGACAAGCTGCGGCAGACGAAGAACAACGGCGAGTTCTTCCAGTCGATGAACACCTGACCCACGGGCCAGGCGGAAACAGAAAAGGCGGCTCCCTCGCGGGGGCCGCCTTTTTCGTTGGTGGGGGTGCTCTGCTCCCCCGCTCCGCAGGGGAGGAGAAGACCAGCCATACCGGCCCTACCCGCCCCAATCCCGCCGCAAAGCCCGAGTTTTCAACAGACTGGGGACAATTCGGTGGATGGATCGGAGCGTCGCTGTTTCACGTGAAACACTGACGGTCGGACCGGGCGCTACTCACTTCAGGTGCTTGGCGAAGAACTCCCCGGTCCGGCCGTTGGCCACGGCGGCGTCCTCGGCGTGGAAGTTCTGGCCGCCGGTGCGGGTGAAGGCGTGGTCGCGCCCCGGATAGCTGAAGATGGTCACGCAGCGGTGGTTCTTCAGCGCGCCGACGATGCGGGCCTGGGCGTCCTTGGGGACGAAGCCGTCCTCCTCGGCGATGTGCATCATCAGCGGGTGGGCCAGCTTCTCGGCCTCGCCCAGGTGGTTCTCGACGCCCACGCCGTAGTAGGCGACGGTGGCGTCGCTGTCGGTGCGGGCCGCGGTCAGGAAGGCCAGCAGGCCGCCCAGGCAGTAGCCGACCGCGCCGACCTTGCCGTCGCACTCCAACGAGGCGCGGACCTGGGCGATCGTGGCGGCGATGTCCTCGACGCCCTTGTCGACGTCGAAGGCGTTGTAGAGGGCGAAGGCCTTCTTCCACTCCGCTTCCGAGTGGTCGGTGATGTCGATCCCCGGCTCGATCCGCCAGAACAGGTCCGGGCAGACGGCCAGATAGCCCTGCGAAGCGAGGCGATCGCACACCCCGCGCATGACGGCGTTGACGCCGAAGATTTCCTGGATCACCACCACGGCGGGCCAGGGCCCCTGCCCGTCCGGGCGGGCCACGTAGGCGGAGAAGGCTCCGTCGGCGGTGGTCAGGGTCATGCGGTCGGCGGCCATGCGTCGTCCTTTCGGCGTATGCTGGGGAGGATCGGCGTCGGGCGGGAGAGCGCCCGAACACGGGTCGGTAATGGACGAGGCGGGACGGATGAAAGTCAAGATCGAGATCGACTGCTCGCCGGAGGAGGCCCGCGCCTTCCTCGGCCTGCCCAACGTGGCGCCGCTGAACGACCACCTGGTGGCCGAGATGCAGCGGCGCATGGACGAAAACATGCACCGGCTGCAGCCCGAGGAGCTGATGAAGACCTGGACCAGCTACGGCCTGCAGGCCCAGGAGCAGTTCCGCAAGATGATGACCGCGGCAGCGACGGGCCAGACCGACAAGCTTTGATCCCCCAGTGACCGACACCGTTTTCGCCCTCGCCACCGCCCCCGGCCGGGCGGCGGTCGCCGTCGTGCGTCTGTCCGGCCCGGCCACCGACCGTGCGCTGAAGATGCTGGCCGGCGCCCTGCCCTCGCCCCGCCGCGCATCGCTGCGCACGCTTCGGGGGCCCGATGGCGCACGCCTGGACGACGCCCTGGTGCTCTGGTTCCCGGGGCCCGGCAGCTACACCGGCGAGGATTCCGCCGAGCTGCACCTGCACGGCGGGCGCGCCGTGGTCGAGGCGGTGTCGCACGTGCTGGGGACCCTGGGCGTGCGCCCGGCCGAGGCCGGCGAGTTCACCCGGCGCGCCTTCCAGAACGGCAAGCTGGACCTGACCCAGGCCGAGGCCGTCGCTGACCTGGTCGACGCCGAGACCGAGGCGCAACGGCGTCAGGCCCTCGACCAGCTCGACGGCGCCCTGGGCCGCCGCTACGAGGCCTGGCGGTTGTCCATCGTGGAAACCCTGGCCCTGCTCGAGGCCGAGATCGACTTCCCCGACGAGGACCTGCCCGGCGGCCTGGCCTCGCGCACCGTGCCCCGCATCGACGCCCTGATTGGCGAGCTGGACGCCGCCCTGGCCGACGCCGCCCGCGGCGAGCGGGTCCGCGACGGCTACCGCATCGCCCTGATCGGCGCGCCCAACGCCGGCAAGTCCAGCCTGTTCAACCGGCTGGTCCGGCGGGAGGCGGCCATCGTCACCCCGATCGCCGGCACCACGCGTGACGTGCTGGAGGCGACCTTCGACCTGGCCGGCTTCAAGACCCTGCTGGCCGACACCGCCGGCGTCCGGGCCACCGAGGACGTCGTCGAGGTCGAAGGCGTGCGCCGGGCCCGGGCCTGGGCCGATACGGCGGCGCTTCGTCTCTGGGTGATCGACCCGGCCGCCCCGGGCGAGCTGTGGCGCGAGGGCGCCGAGCTGATCCGTGGCGGCGACCTGGCCCTGCTCAGCAAGGCAGACCTCGGCGGCGTGCCGGATCCGGGCGTGCTCGACGCCATCGCCGAGCGCGGGGCGGAGCTGTTGCACGTGAGCGCCGACAGCGGCGAAGGCCTGGACGCGCTTGAGGCCGCGCTGGCGGCGCGGGTGTCCGACGCCCTGTCCGGCGCCGACTTCCCGGCCGTCACCCGTGAACGGCACCGCGCGCGGCTGACTGAGGCCCGCACCCACCTGGACCGCGCGCGCCTGGCCCTGGACCTCGGGCCGGAGCTGGCCGCGGAGGACGTGCGCCTGGCGGCCCGCGCCCTGGCCCGTGTGGCCGGGCGGGTCGACGCCGAAGACGTGCTCGACGTGGTGTTCGCCAGCTTCTGCATCGGGAAGTGAAGCCCCTCTCCTCCCCTGCGCAGCGGGGGAGGGGGACCATGCGAAGCATGGTGGAGGGGGCGGACCGCGATATAGACGTTAGGGAAAGATTGGGGCGGGGGCTCGCCCCCTCCACCGCCTTCGGCGGTCCCCCTCCCCCGTTCAGCTGCGCCTCACAGGGGAGGAGAGAGCCGCTCACGGCCCTCTCCAACGGCCATGTTTCACGTGAAACAGCCCCGCTGCGTCCCTCTTAACCACCCCCGCGGGTGGTCGGGGCCGCGCCGCCTTGCTATATAGAGAGCCAAGAGAGCCCTGAGCCCGCCCCCGCCCGTCGGGGGCGTTTTTGTCCGGAGCATGCGTTGGCGTCGTCCTGGGATGTGATCGTGATCGGCGGCGGCCACGCCGGCTGCGAGGCGGCCGCGGCGGCGGCGCGCACGGGCGCGCGCACCCTGCTGCTGACCCACAAGATCGAGACCCTGGGCGAAATGTCGTGCAACCCGGCCATCGGCGGCCTGGGCAAGGGCCACCTGGTGCGCGAGATCGACGCCCTGGACGGCCTGATGGGCCGGCTGGCCGACGTCTCCGGCATCCAGTTCCGCCTGCTGAACCGCTCCAAGGGCCCGGCCGTGCGCGGCCCGCGCGCCCAGATCGACCGCCGCCTCTATCGCGAGGCCATGCAGGCCGAGATCCTCAACTACCCCGGCCTGGAAGTCCGCGCCGAGGCGGTCGAGGATCTGCTGGTCGAGGACGGCGTGGTCGCCGGCGCGGTCGGCGCCACGGGCGACGTTTATCGTGCGGGCCGGGTCGTGCTGACCACGGGCACCTTCCTGAAGGGCGTGATCCACCGCGGCGAGGAGCGCATCCCGGCCGGCCGCGTGGGCGACCAGCCGTCGATCGGCCTGTCGGACCGGCTCTATGCGCTGGGCCTGATGATGGGCCGGCTGAAGACCGGCACGCCGGCGCGCCTGATCGGCTCGACCATCGCGTGGGCCCAGCTGGAGATGCAGGACGCCGACGCCGAGCCGGTGCCCTTCTCCTTCCTGACCGACCAGATCCGCGTGCCGCAGATCGCCTGCGGCATCACCTATACGACCGAAGAGACGCATCGGATCATCGCCGAGCGGCTGGGCGAGAGCGCGGTCTATGGCGGCAAGCTGTCGGGCCGGGGCCCGCGCTACTGCCCCTCGATCGAAGACAAGGTGGTGCGCTTCGCCGACAAGACCTCGCACCAGATCTTCCTGGAGCCGGAGGGCCGGGACGACGACACCGTCTATCCGAACGGCATCTCCACCTCGGTGTCGGCCGAGACCCAGGACGCCTTCCTGCGCACCATTCCGGGCCTGGAGCAGGTCCAGGTGCGCCGCTACGGCTACGCCATCGAATACGACTACGTCGACCCGCGCGAACTGGACCCGACCCTGCAGGTGAAGCGCCTGCCGGGCCTGTACCTGGCCGGCCAGATCAACGGCACGACCGGCTACGAGGAGGCCGGCGCGCAGGGCCTGGTCGCCGGCATGAACGCGGCGCTGGCCGCCGCGGGGTCGGAGCCCGCCACCTTCGCCCGCGACGAGGCCTATCTCGGCGTCATGATCGACGACCTGGTCACACGTGGTGTGACCGAGCCATACCGCATGTTCACCAGCCGGGCCGAGTTCCGGCTGAGCCTGCGCGCCGACAACGCTGATCAACGGTTGACCGCCCGCGGCGTCGAGCTCGGCGTGGTCAAGTCAGAGCGCGCGCAAGCCTTTGCCCAGAAGGCGGAAGCGCTGGCGACCGCCCGCCAGCAGGCCAAGGCCTGGATGTTGACGCCCAAGGAAGCCAGCAACGTCGGCCTCAACGTCAACGCCGACGGCCAGCGCCGCTCACTTCTTCAGCTTCTCGCCTACCCCGGCGCCTCGCTCGAGCGCTTCGCCGCCGTCTGGCCGGAGATCTCGGGCTGGTCGCGCGAGGTGGCCGAGCAGGTGGAGATCGACGCCGCCTACGCCGGCTATCTCGACCGCCAGGCCGCCGACGCGGAGGCCTTCCGCAAGGAAGAAGAGCTGCGCCTGCCGGCCGATCTCGACTACCGCGCCATCGGCGGCCTCAGCCACGAGTGCCGCGAGAAGCTCCACGCCGTGCGTCCCCTCACCCTCGGCCAGGCCGCGCGCATCGAGGGCGTCACGCCCGGCGCCTTGACCGCCCTTCTCGCTCACGTCCGCAAACATGACCGCAAGTCCGGCGACGCCGCGGCCTGAGCCGGCGCCCTTCACCCAGGACGACTTCGCGCGCGCCGTCGGGCCACGTGCGACGTCCGCGCGCCTGGCCGATCTCGAGCGCTTCCGCCTGATGGTGGCCGAGAAGAACGAGGTCATGAACCTGGTCGGCCCGGCCACCGTCGCGCACTTCTGGTCGCGCCACGCGCTGGATAGCGCCCAGCTGCTCCATCTCGCGCCCGACGCGCGCGTGTGGGCCGATCTCGGCGCCGGCGCGGGCTTCCCCGGCGTGGTGCTGGCGATCCTGCTCAAGGGCGAGCCCGGCGCGCGCGTGCATCTTGTGGACAGTTTGGCCAAGCGCTGCCGCTTCCTCGACGAGGTGGTGGCCGCCCTCGACCTCCCGGCCACGGTGCATTGCGCGCGCGCCGAAGCCTTGAATCTCAAGGCCGACGTGGTCACCGCCCGGGCCATGGCCCCGATGGTCAAGCTGCTCGGCTTCGCCCTCCCCTACTTCCGAAACGGCGCCCAGGGCCTGTTTTTGAAGGGGGAAAACGTGGCCGCCGAATTGAACGAAGCCAGGAAATCGTGGAGCTTCGACGACGAGCTCCTTTCCTCCCTCAGCGATCCACGCGGCCGCGTGGTCCGCATCCGGAGACTGTCCCGTGCGAAATGAGACCCGCGCCGCCCCGCGCGTCCTGTCCGTCTCCAACCAGAAGGGCGGCGTGGGCAAGACCACGACCGCCATCAACCTCGGCACCGCGCTGGCCGCAGTCGGCGAGCGCGTGCTGATCGTCGACATGGACCCCCAGGGCAACGCCTCGACCGGTCTTGGCGTGCCCAAGACCGTGCGGCGCACCACCATCTACGACGTGGTGGTCGACGGCGCCTCGATCGCCGAGACCGCGGTCGAGACCTCGGTGCCGGGCCTGTCGATCATCCCCTCCGACGCCGACCTGTCGGGCATCGAGATCGAGCTCAGCCAGGCCGACCGCCGCAGCTTCCGTCTGCGCGACGCCCTGGAGCAGGTCCGGGAAGACCGGTCACACCCGGGTTTTACCTATGTGTTGATTGATTGCCCGCCGTCGCTCAACCTGTTGACTGTCAACGCCATGACCGCCGCCGACGCGGTCCTGGTGCCGCTGCAGTGCGAGTTTTTCGCCCTGGAAGGCCTGTCCCAGCTGATGCGCACGGTCGAACTGGTGCGCGGCAGCCTCAATCCGCGCCTGGAGATCCAGGGCGTGGTGCTGACCATGTATGACCGCCGCAACTCCCTGTCCGCCCAGGTCGCCGCCGACGTGCGGGCCCACTTCGGGGACAAGGTGTATGACTCGGTCATACCGCGGAACGTGCGGGTCTCGGAGGCGCCGTCCTTCGGCAAGCCAGCCCTGATCTACGACCTGAAGTGCGCCGGCTCGCAGGCCTATCTGAAGCTGGCCAAGGAGGTCGTCGTGCGCGAGCGCAAGCGCCGCGCCGCCGCCGCCGCCCAATCGGCCGCCTGATCTGGCCGCCGCGTGATTACGTTTGAGCGCTGACCGCGCTCTGAGACCAAGAAGACCACCGGAGTAAGCCATGTCGGAACGTCAACGAGGCCTGGGCCGCGGCCTGTCGGCCCTGCTGGGCGAGCAGGCCGCCGAGGCCGTCATGGCCGCCGACGAGGCCGCCCAGGTCGCCGCGCCGGCCCGTCCGGGCTCGACCAGCGAGTTCCCGATCGAGCTGCTGCACCCCAATCCGGACCAGCCGCGCAAGATCTTCACCGAGGCCGAGCTGGAAGAGCTGGGCGCCTCGATCCGCGAAAAGGGCGTGCTGCAGCCGATCCTGGTGCGCCCCTCCCCGCTGACGCCTGGCGAATACCAGATCGTCGCCGGCGAGCGGCGCTGGCGCGCCTCGTACAAGGCCGGGCTGAAGACCGTGCCGGTCATCGTGCGCGATCTCGACGACCTCGAGGTGCTGGAGATCGGCATCGTCGAGAACGTCCAGCGCGCCGACCTCAACCCGATGGAAGAGGCGCTGTCCTACAAGGCCCTGATGGAGCGGTTCGGCCGCACCCAGGACGCCGTCGCCCAGGTCGTCGGCAAGAGCCGCAGCCACGTCGCCAACACCATGCGCCTGCTGGCCCTGCCCGAGGCCGTGCGCGACCACGTGCTGGCCGGGCGCCTGTCCGCCGGCCACGCGCGGGCCATCGCCACCGCCCCGGACCCGGCCGCCCTGGCCGAGCGCGTCATCCAGGACGGCCTCAGCGTGCGCCAGGCCGAGGCCCTGTCGCGCGAGGCGGCCGAGCGCCCCCGCCGCGAACCCCGCCCGGGCTCCAACCCGGCCGCCAAGAGCGCCGACACCGCTGCGCTTGAGAGCGACCTGGCCGACGCGCTGGGCCTCGACGTCGTGCTGGACGACCGCAACGGCAAGGGCGAGCTCAAAATCCGCTACACGACGCTGGAGCAGCTGGACGACCTGTGCCGGCGGCTGATGCGCGGCGGGGTGTGAAGAACCTCCCCGCGCGGCGCCCGTTCTCCTGACGGCGAAAGCCGTCGGAGGCCTAAGTGGTGAAGCCCGAACGCGACGCCATCAAGCGCGCCGGCCCGGTCGAAAAGTCCGGCCAGCCCCGGCCGATCCCGCCGCCCATGATGATCTGGGTGATCGTGGCGCTGGGCCTGCTCATGCTGGCCGCCGTCGCCTGGATGGTGTTCGGCTGAAGCCGCGCCCGCGAACCTCCCCGCCCCTGCGCCGTTTCTTCTGACGCGCGTCCCGCGCCAGAGGAGCGGCCCATGGACATGGAAGACAAGGTTCGCGACGCGATCCTCTACGACCTCACCCGCCAGGCCGAACTGCCCGACGCCCGCCTGAAGGTCGAAAAACGCCCCGAAGGCCACCTCGTGGTCAGCGGCGACGTCGACCTGGAGGAGCTGGCCATGGCCGTCGTTGGCGCGGTGGCCGGGGGGCCGTGAAGAGGGGACTAGGGCCTTTCTCACTTCAGATACCGCCCCGTGACAAGCGCTGCAGTGAAAAGAAGATCGGCACCCGGCAAGTGTCGGCGCCGGAGCCCTTGCAACTCTAGGAGCAGAGTTTTTATTAAGCGCGGTTGAATTGAGGTG
Source organism: Caulobacter sp. 17J65-9 (assembly GCF_010975005.1). Lineage (GTDB taxonomy): Bacteria > Pseudomonadota > Alphaproteobacteria > Caulobacterales > Caulobacteraceae > 17J80-11. Next base: position 34,560 of record NZ_JAAIVC010000005.1, read on the forward strand.
CTGGGGGCGCCGTGACCCGACGTTTAAACTCCGATGCCCTTGGGAAAAAGGGTGAGCAGCGGTTTGCAGAGCTTTGTGTTGACGCCGAGCTCGTTCCTAACAAGGCAGACTGGGACCGGACTGGCTGGGACTATGTGGTCGACTGGCCGGCGCACAAGGAAGCGGGACTAAGCCTAGACCGCCGACCGTCCCCAATTTCCTGCTACGCCCAAGTCAAAACCCACTGGTCGGGCGGTGATAGCATCCGAGTTCGGCTGTCGTCTGTAGAGCGTCTAGCCAAGGACCATCGGCCGTCATTCATATACGTGTTGACCGTTTCGGACACCCTCGATTTCGTGGGCGCGAGCGTTATACACGTTGAGGGCGAGTTCCTTGAGCTGATCTTGAGGAAGCTTCGAGAGTGCGAAAAAGAGGCAAAAAAACCAAACAAGGTCGAGTTTACCTTCTCCATCTCCAAGTGGGGCGAGCCTATTTCTGCTACAGGGCCGGCCTTCCGGACGTTTGTGGAAAAATGCGTCGGCCCATCTCTGTTTGATTACGCCGGGCGAAAACAAAAACAGCTTGAGACCTTAGGATTTGGCTCAGACCGATTGCATTTTAGCGCAACCATAACGGCCACAACTCGCGACGATATTATTGACGCCTTCTTGGGCTTGAAGCCCGTCAATGCAGATATTCATGGAGGATTTGAGAAGCGCTTCGGAATCTCTCTCCCGATTCCGGATCTTCCTTTAGGTGCCACGGTCCTAGAATTTCAACCACGGGCTTTCGACGAATGCCGGATTAAGCTTCGTCGGGAATTGCTTGATGAGCCTATCATCTTCAAAGGTAAAATGTTTGGAGTCCCGAAGGAAGTTGCGGGGCCAGAACGTGTAAAATTTTTGCTTGAGACCGATCTTTTTAAACTGATTCTTTGCGCGACTGGTATATCAGAAAAGCAAATTGACCTATCGATCAATCTTAGAATGCATCGTGAAGTAATCGAGTCGCGTGTGCTCAGAGCGGAGGACTGGCGTGATTTCTATTCGTTTGTCGCGCTCTTGACGGAGGGCCCGCTACGCATCGAGGTCGTGCCTAAAAAGACGAAGACTGCGCTCGCCGGCACCATTTCGGCGACATTCGATGAAGAATCCAGCGCGGGTTGGCGCGAACTTTCCAAACTCGCGTCGACGCTTACCCGCTATTTCAAGATTGCCGGTGCCCCAAATACAAAGCTGCGCATATCTGACGTAGTCGAAGCTTGGGACGCTATCGACATATTGCGATTAATTGAAGACGCTCCACGGACGTTGAATCCGCCCAGCTTTCAAACGCCACTGATATCAGACGTGCGCGAGGACTCCCGAGAGCACCTGTTATACATCCAGGTAGTCCCGTTAGGGGCGTTCAGCCTTGCCTATTGCGTCAAAGTTCAGTTGGTGCCGACGTTGCGTGATGACGGCATCTCGTGGGTTGGTGACGAGATGTCGCTTGTTGCGATTGAGCGCTTCAGAAGCGAGGGATTGGATCTCAATAATTTCGTTGAGAGAATGAAAGTCGCTACCAAAGTAGTGAGCTATGTCGTTTCTGGGGGTCCAAAAGGCGCACTTTCTCCTCCTGAGGCCGCCTGATGACTCTGCCCCCCAATTGACACCCCCGCCTAACGGCGTTCTCCTCTAGCCGCCGGCGTAGGGGGCTCGCCGGTGCGGTCCTGTCGGACCGGCTGGTGTTCGTCGCCGGTAGTGGCCCGGCGGTCGGCTCCCGCGTTCGCGTCTGCGTCCGGGGGGGAGCATGGCCGACGAACACGACGCCCGAGAACCGACTTCGGTCTCCGAGGCCCTGCGCATCCTGCGGCTGAACCGCCGGCGCGTGCTGACCATCCTGGCTGCCGGCGCGGCCACTTCGGCCGCCGCGCAGAGCCGCACGCCCTCGCGCACGCCGCCGGGCGGCGGCGGCGGGCGGCGGCCCGTTCCGGGCATTCCCGGCGGGCGCGGGCCGCAGGTCACCATCGATCTGAGCAATCTGGGCCGCCGGCGCGACGACAGGCCCAAGCTGCCCGACAGGATGTTCGTGGTCCGCCCCGACGACATGGTCGTGCTGGAGGTGGAGCCGGTCGGCCTGAAGCGCTCGGCCGGGCGGCTGGTGCGCTCGGGCGGCGACGCGCTTCTGATCGTCGACCACCCGGCCCAGGCCATAGCCGAGCAGGCCTACTGGAAGACCTCGGGCCAGGCCTCGAACACGGCGGTCGACAAGACCGGCGCGCCCTACGCCGCGCCCGGCGACGAAAACCCGCTGCCGACCACGCCCGCGCCCTCGCGCCTGGCCGGGCGTTCGCGCGTGGTCGTGCGCATGCCGGCCGGCCAGGCCGACCTGCCCTGCACGCTGGAAGGAATCCTCGAGGCCTGCCGGACCTGGCCGCTGGTGCTGGATCCGGCCGCTCGTCCGGCGCCGCCCGAGGCGGTGCGCGCCGGCCGCTTCACCGTACCGCTGGATGCGGCGACCGCCGTGCTGGCGGGTTCGCTGCCGGTGGGGGCGCGCGACAAGCTCAAGCCCGCCCTGGAGACGGCCAGCAGCAAGGTGGCCGCGGGGATATTGGCGGGCGCGCGCGGCGGCAAGCCGCTGGACGACGCGGCGATCGACGCCCTGATCGCGCGCGAGGTCGACGCCGCAACGATGAGCTCCGGCGGGGCGGGCGTGCGCGCCAGGCTGACTCCGGAGCAGACCGCCTCGGTGCGCGGCCTGGTCGAGGCCTCGGCCATGACCACGGTCGGCGACCAGTCCTTCGTGCTGTTCGACCAGAAGCCGCACGAGCCGGCCGACAAGACCACCCAGATCGAGCTGCCCTGGCGGCTGATCCAGTCGCCCCTGCCGGGCGCCGGCTTCGACCACCAGACCCTGCCGGTCAATCACGGCGGGCGCATCGAGCTGTGGCACTCGCGGCTGGGCGCGCGGCGCGAAAGTCCCCTGCCCGGCCAGCGCACGGTCGACGACCGGGCGGCCCAGCCGGTGCGCGCCCTGTGGTCGCCCGACTACGAGACGCCGCTGACCGACACCAACGCGGTCTGGGCCCTGACCGGCCAGGACCGCAAGATGCTGGTCCTCAACATGGCCGACTACGCGGCCAAGACGCTGGACGGGAAGAAGTTCATCCCCCGCCCGTCGCGGGCCAAGCGGCTGATGCTGTCGGCGCTGGGCGGCTGGCTGGACGCCGAGGGCGCCTGGCAGGTGCGGCCCAAGGGCAGCGACATCGAGGCCTGGAAGCACAAGACCGCCCAGGCGCGCGACTACTACGTGCGGGTGGTCTACGCCGGCTTCCTGTTCCCGACCGGGCACGCCGCCTCGCTGGTCAAGGAGACCGAGCGGGTCTTCGAGACCCAGAGCGACGGCGGGCGGGTGGCGATGCTGCGCCAGCGCAGCTTCATCATCGTGCGCGAGAAGACCCGCACCTATCCGGGGGCCAACCAGGCGTTCGGCGGCTACGACCTGCCGTTCAAGCAGATCGACGTGCTGACCGAGGTCACGCCCGACCTGAACCAGCCGGGCAAGCCGACCGGCGGGGCGCCCAACGCGCTGGACGTCGGCTTCTATGGCAGCCCCGACCTGGTGCGGCAGGCCTTCTGGCCGACCACGGCCGACGGCGACATGGCCTTCAAGATCTCAGGCGTGGACGCGGCCGGGCGGCGGATCGGCTTCGACCTGCCGATGATGTTCGTCTCCGACCAGCTGAACGCCGAGGCGGCCAAGGTCGCGGCCATCGCCGGCTTCTACAACGCGGGAAACCAGCTGAACCGCCGCAAGCGGACCCTGGGCGGCCAGACCGTGCAGATGGCTCCGGGCGAGGCCGGGGCCGAGGACGTGCACATGCCGGCCTCCAGCGTGACCTTCCGCGGGGCCGGCGCGACCTCGACCGAGGGCATGTCGGCGACCGCGCCGCTGTTCTATCCGGGCCTGGACGGGGCCGAGGTGAAGCTGCGGGCGGTCGAGGCCATGACCGGCGCGGTCGGGGCGCGCGCGGTCAGCTTCAACCCGACCTATCTGCGCGAGCAGTTCGGCGGGTCGAACGCCGGCCAGGTGTTCCTGGACCTGGTGGCCAAGGCGGGCGCGGGCTCTAGCGAGCAGCTGGGCGGTCTGATTTCGCCCAACTTCGCGCCCAGCGCCCTGTCGCGGAAATACGGCGCGGTCGGCGGCAAGAGCGATCCGGGCGGCGGCGGCGCCGACGCGGTCGGCTCGGCCGCCCAGTTCCTGAAGGGCGAGTTCAACCCCGCCGACTTCATTCCCGACGACGTCATGCTGCTGGGCGCCTTCCCGCTCAGCAAGGTGCTGAAGCTGGTGGCGCTGGCGGCCGAGGCGACCGGCACGGAGATCCCGCGCCTGTCGCAGGTGCAGTTCCCCGACCGCATCGAGGCGAAGTTCGAGTTCGAGCAGAAGGACCTCGACCCGCCCGCGCCGATCGACGAGATCTTCAAGCCGATCAAGGGCAAGAACGTCTTCAGCCTGAGCTCCAGCTCGACCATCTGGCTGAACGGCAAGGCGGCGGAGACGCGGGTCGACGGGTCGCTGACCCACTTCCGCATCAACCTGTTCGGCTGCCTGATCATCCACTTCGTCAACCTGGCCTTCTCGGCCGAGCCGGGGCGCAAGCCCAAGGTCGACGTCGACCTGGACCCACAGCACGGGGTCGAGTTCGGCGGGCCGCTCAGCTTCGTCAACAAGCTGCGCGAGCTGATCCCGTCGGACGGCTTCGCCGATCCGGTCGGCCTGTCGGTGACGCCGGCCGGCATCAACGCCGGCTACAGCCTGACCCTGCCGCCGATCGCCATCGGCGTTCTGACCCTGCAGAACGTGATGATCGGGGCGGCCTTCAACCTGCCGTTCATGGGCGGCAAGCCCAACGCCCGCTTCAACTTCGCCGAGCGGGAGAGCCCGTTCAACCTGACCGTCTCGCTGTTCGGCGGCGGCGGCTTCGTGGCGCTGGCGGTCGACACCGGCGGGGTGCGCGAGGTCGAGGCGGCGCTGGAGTTCGGGGCGCAGATCTCGATCGACCTGGGGGTCGCCTCGGGCGGCGTCTACGTCAAGGGCGGCTTCTACTTCCACTGGGTGGACGAGAGCGGCAAGGAGCGGGTCGAGCTCGAGGCCTATGTCGAGATGGGCGGGCACCTGTCGGTGTTGGGCCTGATCACCGTGTCGCTGACCTTCCACCTGGGCCTGACCTACGAGAAGGCCGGCGACGAGGCGCGGCTGTACGGCCAGGCCACCCTGACGGTCGAGATCGAGATCCTGTTCTTCTCCATCTCCGTCGACGTGACGGTGGAGAAGCAGTTCGCCGGCTCCAAGGACCCGTTGATCACCGACCTGACCACCGCGGACGACTACGCCCGCTATTGCGCCGCCTTCGCGTAAGGAACCTGGACGATGGTCACCTACTCCTCCGAAGCGGTCTGGACGGTCCTGCCGAACGGCTTCTCCGACGCGAAGCAGCTGAAGGCCTCGATCCTGGTGTCGCCGCGGCTGTGGTCGGACGCCGGCGATCCGGTGCTGGGCGGGCACGACGGCTGGAAGGTCTGGCGCAACTGGGCCGCGGCCATGGGCGAGGCCGGCGTCTTCCTGACGGCCCCGGGCCTGTCCGCGCCGGTTAAGGCCACGGTCGTGTCCAAGACCGACAAGGCGGTGTTCGAGGCCCTGTTCGGCGACGCGACGCCGGTGAAGCCCTTCGTGTTCTCCGACTGGTCGAAGAAGAAGGTGCTGAGCTATCCGCTGGCCGATCTGGCCGTGGCGCTGGACGAGACCTACGGCGGCTGGGCCCTGGCCGCAGGCGAGGAGCTGCCCAAGCGCGGCGAGTTCGGCGACAGGTTCAGCCGGGACTTCCAGCCCAAGCGCCGGACCCGGCCCGAGGACGTGCTGCGCATGGTGGCCGAGGGCCAGGCTTTCGGCCGCACGCTCGGCCAGAACGGCCAGGGCGCCTCGACCGCCCAGCTGGCCCAGGCGCTGGACCTGCTGTCGACCTATCACCGGCCGCTGAACAAGCAGGAGCTGGCGGTGTGGACGCCGGAGGCGGGCGACGAGGTCCACGAGCCGGCCCGCTACCGCAAGGGCTCGCGCACGGCCCTGCCGAGCAAGGCGGAGCTGGCCCGCAAGGTCGACTTCCACCAGATCGCCGCCGCCCTGATCCAGTATCCGGACCTGGCGCGCGCCTGCGGTTTCGTCGTCGACGTGGAGATCGCCCCCGCCGCCGTGGCCGCCGCCGGCGCGAACCTGAAGCTGAGCGTGGCCGAGGTGGTGTTCGACGGCTTCGATCCGCCGGCGCCGATCAGCCCGGTGTCGATGATCCGCAACACCGACACCGGCTTCTTCCTGCAGGGCGCGCCCCTGCCGGCGGGCCAGGTCTCGCCCTTCGTGGAGCGGTGGCTGCGGCTGGACGCCAGCGGCCCCTACCGGCTGGTGCAGATGGACGTCGACGGGGCGGGGCTGAAGTTCAGCCAGTTCGCCGAATCCATGCTGCGCGAGGTGCCGGCCGACTTCGACGACGACATCCTGCCCGCCGACCCGCAGGCCGAGCCCCAGGCCGGCGCGCCCTCGATCCGCACCGGCGGCCTGACCCTGGCGCACCGCCGGCGGGATCTGTCGCTGCAGGCCGCCTTCGTGCAGGCCAAGAGCCTGAACGTCGCCGCTCTGGCCCACGCCGCCGCGCCCACCGACCCGACCAAGCCCGCGGCGACCGTCTTCGCCGGCGACGCCGTGCGCGGCTACCGGATCGACGTGCTGGACGAGACCAAGGGCCAGTGGCGCAGCCTGTGCGCCCGCCACGGCGCCTACACCTTCACCAAGGGCGGCCACGCGCCGCTGCCGTTCGGCTCGCCGGACGCGCCGGCCCCGGGCAAGCCGCTCGACGAGGGCATGGTGCGCGCCGCCGCCGGCTCCTCCAGCGACGGCTCCAACCCCAACCTGGTCAAGGTCCACGAGGGCCTGTTCAGCTGGCGCGGCTGGAGCCTGTGCGCGCCCGAGCCCGGCAAGTGGGTGAAGTCAGACAACAGCTTCTCCGGCGCCGCCGACCCGCTGCCGTCGGGCCTGCCGCTGGACGTCGCCTTCGCCGCCCAGCCGGGCACCCTGCCCTCGCTGCGGTTCGGGCGCAGCTACCGGGTGCGCGTGCGCCTGGTGGACCTGGCCGGCAACTCGCTGGCCGCCGACGCGGCCGCCCCGGCCGGGGCGGTGTCGGACCCGCAGACCTACCTGCGCTACGAGCCGGTCGAGCCGCCGAGCCTTGCGCTTCTCGGCGACCGGCCCGGTACCGTGGAGCTCCCGGGCGATGGCGAGTCCATGGGCCGCCTGGCCATCCGTACATTGGACGCAGGCCTGGCCGAACCCAAGCGCGCGCGGCGCCACATCGTGCCGCCGCGCGTGGGCGCCCGCTTCGCCGAGCAGCACGGCGTGCTGGACGGCCCGGACGGGCGCATCGACGCGGGCAAGTGGTCGACATTGATCAACCAGGACTCGCCGCTGATCGACCTGGAGGTCGACGGTCAGCGCTGGCCCTGCGCGCGCGAGCGCTTCGTCCTGCCCTTCCTACCCGATCCCATGGCGGTGGCGGTGGCTGTCCGGGTGCTGGGCGTCGACGGGATCAACCCCAAGGTCGTCCACCACGTGCCGCTGTACGGCGACACCGTGCCGGTCACCGCGGCCGCGGCCAAGGACTGGCCCAAGGCCAGGCCGTTCGAGATCGAGCTGGTCGACGGCGGGCCGGGCGCCGGCTTCACCATCGAGGGGACCGGCCGGCGGGTGTTCCGCCTGCGCCTGACCAAGGCCCAGCGCGCCCGCCTGCGCGTCTCGTGCGTGCTGCCGGCCAGCGCCAAGTCGATGATGAAGTGGCGCGCGCGGGTGGCCTCGGCCGGCCTGCCCGCCGCCCAGCAGCACGCCCTGGACGACCTGGTGGAGGGCGGCGGCCACTGGATGCTGACGCCCTGGCGGACGGTCGAGCTGGTGCACGCGGTGCAGCGGCCGCTGGCCAAGCCGGGGATCCTCAACATCGACACCGCCCAGCGGGCCTTCGGCGAGCTGGACGCGCAGCTGTTCTTCGAGACGCCGCTGGACGCCAAGAGCACCGGGCGGCTGGACCTGTACGGCGAGTGGAACGAGGTCGAGGACGCGGCCGGAACGCCGCGGCCTGAGGGCCGGCGCGCGACCGCCGACGCCTGGGGCCGGACCATCACGCGCAAGGAAACGCAAGCGAGCTTCCACGCCGAGGCGCGCAGGGCGCCGCCGGAGCACAAGTTCGCCGACACCCGCTATCGCCGGGTGAGCTATCGGCTGGACGCCACCACCCGCCACCGTGAGTTCATGCCCGCCGGCCTGCGCGACAAGCCGGACGAGCTTAAGGTCAGCTCCGACCTAAAGCAGGTCTGGATCCCCAACGCCGCCCCGCCGGCCCCGCCCTCGGTGCTGTACGTGGTGCCGACCTTCGGCTGGAGCCGCACCCAGTCGGGCGGCGAAAAGCGCTCCATGCGTTTCGGCGGCGGCCTGCGGGTCTATCTGGACCGGCCCTGGTTCAGCTCCGGCTACGGCGAAATGCTGGGCGTCGTGCTGGCGACCGAGGGCACGCCCTCCGCCGAGCTGAACGGGCGGCTGAAGTCGCTGGTCACCCAGTGGGGCCGCGATCCCGTGTGGCCGCAGGCGCCGCTGACCCAGTTCGCGCCGGCCAGGTCGGCCTTCCCGCTGGCCCGCTACCAGGCCCCGATCGCCTTCGACGGCCTGCCCGACCTGCCGGCCGAGGAGGGTTCGGCCCTGCCGCCGGGGCCGTTCCGGCAGGGGCTGTCGCACCGGGCGCTGGCGGGCTCGTCGCTGAAGCTGGACGTGGCCCCGCACGCGGTCGGCTGGGACGACGAGCGCAAGCTCTGGTACGCCGACATCGTCGTGAACCTGCCGTCCACGGCCTATCTGCCGTTCATCCGGCTGGCGCTGGGCCGCTACCACCCGGTGTCGGTCGACGGCGCGCACCTGTCCGACGTCGTGCTGGCCGAATTCCAGCAGCTCACCCCCGACCGGCTGGCGGTGGTCACCGAAGCGCTGGGCGCGCCCAAGACCGTGCCGCCGACCCAGGCCTTCAAGGTCCAGGTCTACGGCGTGCTGCCCAAGCCCAAGGAGCACTCGGCCTGGCAGGAGGCCGGCAAGATCGACGTGCGCGTGCAGGTGCTGCCGCCGGACGGCTGCCCGGACCTCGACTGGGTCGACTGGCACATCCCGGAAGGCTCCAAGTCGCTGGCGCCGGGGGTCGGCGGGCTGCCGGTCTCGGTCGGCACGGGCGGAAGCGGCGTGAAGCTGGACGGCGGAGCCGTGCTGGGCGCGCTGGTCTCCGGCGTCGCCAACCAGTCCGCCCGCGCCCAGGCCGACAAGCTGGCGGCCCAGGGCCGGTTCGACGACATCGTCCGCGACCCGATGCTGATCGCCTCGGTGATCCCGCCGCTGATCGAAGAGGTGAGCGTGGTCGCCCCCCTGCCCCAGCCGGGCGTGCGGCGGCGTCTGCTGATCACCGAGTCCGAGGTCTATCGGACCACGCCGGGGACCGGCGCGCCGAAGTCGTCGGAGATCGCCGAACGGATCGTGTTCGTGGAGACGGTGGAGATCTAGGCGCGGGTCAGCCGGGTCATCAGCACCTCGCGGCGCAGGGTGAAGCCCAGGGTCTCGTAGAGCGCGATCGCGCCGGTGTTGCTGGCGTAGGCGTGCAGGAACGGGGTCTCGCCGCGCGCGAGGATCTTGCCCGCGACCAGCCGCATCAGCGCCCCGGCGTAGCCGCGGCCGCGGTGGTCGGGGTGGGTGCAGACCCCGCTGACCTCGGTGAAGCCGTCGGGCTTCATCCGCTCGCCGGCCATGGCCACCAGCCGGCCGTCCAGCCGCACGCCGAAGAAGTCGCCCAGCTGGTGGGTCCGCTCGAAGAACGGGCCGGGCTGGGTCAGGGTCGCCAGCGCCAGCATCTCGGCCGCGTCGGCGTCGCCCAGCGGGATCATCTCGAAGTCCGCGGCCGGCCCCTCGGTCAGCCGCTCGGCCGTCATCTGCACGCCGAGATCCTGGGAGGCGACGGCCACGCCGGGCGCCTGCGGCGGCGCGTCGGGCTGCAGCAGCGCCACGTCGCCCTGCGCCGCCACCAGCGCCGCGAGGCCGTTCAGGCTGGCGTCGGAGGCGTCGCCCAGGGCCGCGAACACGCCGTAGGCCGGGTGGTAGCGCCGCGCGCCGCCCTCGACGACGGCGAGGTGGGCGTGGCGTCCGGTCAGGGCGGACCAGGCGCAGCGATCGAGCGGGTGGGCGGCGGTCATGAGCCGGAGATAGGCGCTCGCGGCCCGCCCGTCACGCTTGCCGTTCGCTTCAACAGGCTGTCGACCGCGGCGCGCTGATCGAGCGGGTCGTCCGCGATCGGCAGGTCGGGCTCGACGTAGGCGGGCCTGGCCGCGCCCGAGGGCCGGTCGAGCACGAAGCGGGGATAGAACAGCACCAGGCCGGTCTTGGGCAGGCGCAGGCTCTGGACCGCGCCGGACTGGCGGGTGCGGACCGCGCCGCCGACCCCGGCCACCCGGCCGAAGCCGTAGTCCTGCACCACGTTGCTGAACAGCACGGCGGACGAATAGGTCTGCGGCCCGACCAGCACGTAGACCTGCCCCTTGAAGCGCAGCGGCTCGGCCGCTTCCGGCGGCGTTTGGGCCTCGATCTCGCCGGAAATCAGTTGACCCGCGACCTCGCCCGCGCGGGGCTGCAGCACCCGCTTGATGTAGCGCGAGCCGTGCCGGTAGGGCTGATCGGCGATGTAGCGGAGCAGGCCCTCGCGCCAGTAGTCGTCGTCCCCGCCCCCGTTGCGGCGGAGGTCGACGACCAGCCGGTCCGCGCCCGCGGCGGCGATCCGCGCGAAGCAGTCCTGGGTGAAGGCCAGGTACTGCGCCTTGTCGGGCCAGGCGAACGAACCGGCGGTCAGGACGGCGCCCCGCGGGCCCACCTCGCAACGATAGGTGCGTTCGAAGCTGGCCTCGTCCTGCAGCAGGGCGGGGCTATCGCGGCTGGCGGCGACGCGCACGCGGCCGCCGCCGACCAGGTCCAACTCGAACGCGGCCGGCGCGCCGTAGAGCTTGGCGTAGTAGAGCCACCAGCGCTGGGCCAGCAGGGCGGACCGGAAGGCCGGGGTGTCGCCGTGCACGCGCGCCGACAAGGTCCGCACCACCTGGCCGGCGTCGCGTCCGTCGATGCGCCGGATGCGCCGGCCCGCGTACGGCGTCGGGCCGCCGCCCAGGGCCGAGACGATCCGCACGGCGCCGTGGGCGTCGATGCTGACCTCGAACGGGAAGAAGGCGCCCCCTTCGGCGAGGGTGCGAGCGCTTTCCTGGCGCCAGTCGGGCAGGGCGATGAAGAGATGCCCGTCCGCCAGCAAGGGGTTGAGCTGCGCCAGGGCGGACCAGGCTTCCGTTCGGGTCATCGGCCGGTCCAGCTGGCGCTCGATCCGCCGCGCGGCGCGCTCCAGCTCGGCCTTGCCGACGGAATGGGCCAGGTCCGGATGGTTCTGCTCGATGGTCTCGACCGCCAGCCGCAGGTCGGCCCGCAGGTCGGCGGGCGAGATCGGCGCCGCCTCGGCCGCCGCATCGCCGCTGGCGAGGGCCGCGGCCACGAGCGCCAAACCCAGTTGTTTGAAGAGAGCCGCCCGCATGATCGCCCCAAGGCTCCGCGCGCGACGAGATTGCCAGCGCGACGGCTTGTTGAAATAATAGGCGCCAATTTCAACAGGAGTCCACATGGCCGAGCCGTTCGTCAGGCGCGCCCTCCGCGAACCGGCGCAGATCCGGCTGCTGAGCTCGGCGGTGCGGCAGGAGATCGTGGACACCCTGGCCGCCCTGGGCGGCGAGGCGAGCGTCGCGGCCATGGCCGAGCATCTCGGCCGCCCGGCGGACGGGCTCTACTACCACCTGCGCGCCCTGCTCGACGGCGGGCTGGTGGAGGAGGTCCCCGCCAGCGAGGACGAGCGCCGCTACCGTCTGGCCGGCGAAGGCGACGGGCCGATCCGGCTGGCCTACGACCTCGGGGCGGAGGGCAATAGGCGCGAACTGGGCGCCTTCGCCCGCGCGCTCCTGCAGATCGCTGCCGAGGACTTCGAGGCGGCGCTGGCGGCGCCGGGGGCCGTGACCGAGGGACCGGCGCGCGAGCTCTGGGTCTCGCGCAACAAGGGCTGGCTGAGCACGGACGACCTGGAGGAAGCCTCGCGCCTGCTGGAGCGGCTCAGCGAGCTGAGCAGCCAGCCGAAGGGACCCGGCCGCGAACGGCTGATGAGCTTCGCCTTCGCGCTGGCGCCGCTCAGCCCGCGTCCCCGGCGCCGGGGCAAGGCTGGCCGTCCGGATTGATCGCCGTCCCGGCGGGATTGATCGCGCCCGGATTGAACCGCCGCACGGCGGCGCTTGAGCTCGACGGGCCTACCTGACCCCGTGGTCGGCGTTTCCGGCCTGGGTCGACGGCCCGGCCCGGGGCACGGCGCGCACCTGAAGGATCGAAGCGATGCCCGTCGTGCTCCTGTTCCTCGCCCTGATGGTCGGTTCGACCGCCCTGATGCATTGGGCGATCGTCAGCTTCGGCTTCACCAGCATGACGGCGGTCCTGCTCATGTGGACGGTCGGCCTCAGCGCGATGCTCGCGCTCAAACTCATGCGTCAGGACCTCTCGGGTCTCGGCTGGAGATGGGGCCGCTCGCGCTTCCACCTGATCGCCTTCGCCCTGCCGATCGCCTACGGCGCCGTGACCTGTTCCACCGCGGACCTGGCGGGCCTCGCCAGCTTCCCGAAGTTCGAAATGCTGGGCGAGATCGCCAAGCAGCAGGGCTTCGGCCCGCTCGGGCCGACCTTGTCCGTCGTCGCCGTGATCCTGCTGGCGGTGACCGCCGGCATGGTCAACAACATGGCCGCCGCGCTCGGCGAAGAGATCGGCTGGCGCGGTTTCCTGACGCCGCGGCTCACGACGATGATCGGGTTCTTCGGCGCGGCCCTGATCACCGGCCTGCTCTGGGCGTCCTGGCACCTGCCGATCCTGATCTTCAGCGACTACAACGGCGGCGGCGAGAAGGCCTACGAGGTCGTCTCGTTCATGGTGATGATCACGGCGATGAGCGGGGCGGCCGCCTGGCTGCGCCTGGAATCCGGCAGCCTGTGGCCGGCGGTCACCTTCCACGCCTCGCACAACCTGTTCCTGCAGATGATCTTCGGCCCGATGACCACGCGCGGCGACAGCCCCGTCACCATGGTCGGCGAGTTCGGCGTGGTCACGGCGATCGTCTGCGTGATCGTCTGCGCGCCGTTCTGGGTGGCCGGCGTGCGGAACCCCTGGCCGCCTTCCCTACCGCGCTGACGACGGCCGGTACTGCTCGATGTCGATGCCGTGCCGGGTGAGCTTGTCGTAGAAGGTCTTGCGCGGGATCGACAGCCTCTGCAGGGCGGTGCGCACGTCGCCGGCGCAGGCGTCCAGGGCCTCGCGGATCAGGTCGGCCTCGTAGCGGCCCACCCGGGCGGGCAGGCTGTCGGCCTGCGGCGCGCCGGCCTCGGCCAGCGGCGCCTCCAGCCCCAGCACCACGCGCTCGGCGAAGTGGCTTAGCTCGCGGCCGTTGCCCGGCCAGTCGTGGTCCAGCAGCCGCCGGCGCACCGCGTCGGTCAGGGCCGGCGCCTCGCGCCCGAACTTCTGGGCCGCCTGGGCCAGGAACCGGCCGAACAGCAGGGGCACGTCGGCGCGCCGCTCGCGCAGGGGCGGAATGCGGATCCGCACCACGTTGAGCCGGTGGTACAGGTCGGCGCGGAAGGCTCCGCGCACGGCCGGGTCGCCGAGGTCGACCTTGGTCGCGGCGACCACCCGCAGGTCCACCGGGCGCGCCTCGTTGGCCCCCAGCGGGGTGACCTCGCGCTCCTCGAGCACGCGCAGCAGCTTGCCCTGGGCGGCGGCGGGCAGGTTCTCGATTTCGTCGAGGAACAGGGTGCCGCGGTCGGCCGCCTCGATGCGCCCGACCCGCTTGCGGATGGCGCCGCTGAAGGCCCCCATCTCGTGGCCGAACAGCTCGCTTTCGATCATGGCCTCGGGCAGGGCCCCGCAGTCGATCACCGAGAACGGGCGGGGGCGGCGGCGGCTCAGCCGGTGCAGGGCGCGGGCGACCAGCTCCTTGCCGACCCCGGTCTCGCCCTCGACCAGCACGTCGACGTCGGCTTCGGCGACATGGCGGATGGTGCGGCGCAGGTGCTCCATCACCGGGGTCGAGCCAACCAGCGGCAGGTCGCCCTCGACCCGGTCGGCCTCGCGGCGCAGGCGGCGGTTGTCGAGCACCAGGGCGCGCTTCTCAAGCGCGCGGCGCACGCTGGAGAGCAGGCGCTCGGCCGCGTAGGGCTTGGGCACGAAGTCGTAGGCGCCCTCGTGCAGGGCCTCGACCGCCTCGGCCACGTCGGCGTGGCCGGTGATCAGGATGACCGGCAGGTCGGCGTCCAGGTCGCGCAGCCGGCGGAACAGCTGGCGCCCGTCGATCTGCGGCATGCGGATGTCGCTGACCACCACGCCGGGGAAGCCGGGGCCGACCGCCTCCAGCGCCTCGGCCGCCGAGCCGAACGACAGCACCTCGAAGCCGGCCAGCTGAAGGGTCTGGACGTTGGCCTCGCGCAGGACGTCGTCGTCGTCGACGAAGGCTATGAGGTTGCGGTCTTCGAACATCAGACGGCCCTCTTCAGGACGATCAGGAAGGCGGCGCCGCCGTCGGCGGACGGAGCGGCCGAGAGGTCGCCGCCGAACTCGGTGACGATGTCGCGCGAGATCACCAGGCCCAGGCCCAGGCCCTGCGCCTTGGTGGTGTTGAACGGGGTGAACAGGGCGGCGGCCGCATCGGGCGCCAGGCCCGGGCCGTTATCGGCCACGGTGATGCGGACCTGCGCGTCATCGGCTTCGACCGACAGGCGCACGCGCGGGTCGGCGACCCCCTCCAGCGCCTCCAGGGCGTTCTGCAGCAGGTTGACCAGCACCTGCTCCAGCCGCACGCGCTCGGCCACGACCTGAACGCCGGCGGCCGGCGGGCCCGTCCGTTCCAGCCGCACGCCCTGCTGGCGCAGGCGCGCGCCGACCAGCAGCAGGGCGCCGGAGAGGGCGTCCTCGACCGCCACCGGGTGGGCGTGGCGGCTGGTCTTGCGCGAGAAGGCGCGCAGCTCGTCGGTGATCAGGCCGATGCGCTGGGTCAGGTCGGCGATGACGGTCAGGTTCTTGCGCGCCGGGCCCGGCTGGGCGCGGTCGAGGAAGACTGCGGCGTTGTCGGCGTAGGCGCGGATGGCGGCGACCGGCTGGTTGATCTCGTGCGCCACGCCGGCGGCGATCTGGCCGAGGGTGGCCAGCTTGTTGGCCTGGACCAGTTCGTCCTGCAGGGTCTGCAGCCCCGCCTCGGCCCGGCGGCGCTCCTCCATCTCCAGCACCAGGCGGTCGTTGGCGTCGCGCAGTTCGCGGGTGCGGGCCTCGACCCGCGCCTCCAGCTCGACGCGGTCCGCTTCGCGCCGCAGCGCACGCGCATGGGCGCGCTCGCGCCAGTACAGCAGGGCGCCGGCCGTCAGCAGCAGCGAGGCGGTCGCGAGCAGGGCGACGGAGCGGGCCGCCGCGACGGCGTTGTCCAGCGCCCGGTCGGCCGGGGTCAGCAGGTGCAGGGTCCAGCCCGGGGTCGAGGTGGCCACGCCCGCCGCGACGAAGCGCTTTTCCGGCGTCCCCGGCGCGGCCCGGATGGAGAGCTCGTCGCCCTTGCGCACGAACGGCAGCGGCTCCAGCGGCGCGCGCCCGAACTGCAGGCCCTGGCGCAGGCGCGTCCGGTCGGCCTGCGGTAGCGGCTGCAGCGTCCGGAACCGCCAGGCCGGCACGCTGGTGACCAGAACCACGCCATGCGGATCGGTGACGAAGGCCGGCTCGCCCGACGCCCGCCACTCCGCCTCCAGCGCGTCGAACTCGAGCTTCACCACCACCACGCCCAGGTCGGTGTCGCCCTGGCGGACGCGGCGGGAGAGGAACAGGCCGGGGCGCTGGCTGACCGTGCCGAGCGCGAACTGCTCGGCCGTGCCGCCCCGCATGGCGTTCCGGAAATAGGGGCGGAAGCTGTAGTCCGAACCCACGAAGCTGGTCGGCAGCCGCCAGTTGCTGGCCGCCAGGGTGCGGCCGCGAGCGTCGAGCACGTAGATCACCGCCGCGCGGGTCTGGCCGCTGAGGCTTTCCAGCTTCTGGTTGAGGGCCGAGACCTGGGCCGGGTCGCCGCTCCGCAGCAGCGCCTTCACGTCCGGGTCCTCGGCCAGCACGAAGGGCAGCGAGCGGTGCTTCTCCAGCTGGCTGCGCATCACCGCCTCGTGCAGGGCGGCGGCGGCGGCCGACTGGCGCTGAAGCTCGGCGGTGGAGCGCTCGGCCGCGAAACGGCCGGCGACCGACACCGAGCCCGTCAGCAGGACCAGGCCGACCAGGGCGAACACGGTCCAGCGCGCGACCGGCCGGTCGAGGCTGCGGAGCGACAGCGGCGGCGTCAACGACGGACCTCCCCTCCTCCGACGACGCCTGCACAGTAGCGGCTGTGCGGATTTCCGCACAAGTGGCGAAATTGGTATGCGGGGTTTCGCACAGCGTCGCCGCCGCCAGCAGGCGATTTCCTTGCAAAACAAGGACTGTCGGCCGTCGAGCGGAACGGTTTTGCCGTGTGGGCGAGCCCTGACACGCTGTAGCTAACGCGCCGCTTCAAGACGGCGCGAACCGGAAACGCCGGAGCGCGCCGATGCGCGGGCTCCCCATCGAGAAGGGCTGGCGCGTGATTGGCCAGGACCACGCCGCGGAGGTCGCTCCCCGGCGCAAGGGGCTTCATCGGCACCTGTACGTGCAGGTGCTCGTGGCGATCGCGCTGGGCGCGTTGGTCGGCCACTACTATCCGGCGTTCGGCGAGGCGCTGAAGCCGCTGGGCGACGCCTTCATCAAGCTGGTGAAGATGGTCATCGCCCCGGTGATCTTCCTGACCGTGGTCACCGGCATCGCCGGCATGCGCGACCTGGACAAGGTCGGCCGCGTGGCCCTGAAGGCCTTCACCTACTTCCTGACCTTCTCGACCCTGGCCCTGATCGTCGGCCTGATCGTGGCCAACGTGGTGCGGCCCGGCGCGGGCATGAACATCGACCCGGCCAGCCTGGACGCGGCCGCGGTGGCCGGCTACGCGGCCAAGGCTCACGACCAGACGGTGGTCGGCTTCCTGCTGCACGTCATCCCGGACACGGTGGTCGGCGCCTTCGCGGACGGCGAAATCCTGCAGGTGCTGTTCTTCTCGGTGCTGTTCGGCCTGGCCCTGGCCATGGTCGGCGACCGCGGCCAGCCGGTGATGGACGTGCTGAACGCCGCCGGGACCGCCTTCTTCCGGCTGGTGGCGGTGCTGATGCGGGCCGCGCCGATCGGCGCCTTCGGGGCCTTCGCCTTCACCATCGGCAAGTACGGCATCCAGTCGATCGCCAACCTGGCCGCCCTGGTCGGCACCTTCTACCTGACCTCGGCCCTGTTCGTGCTGGTGGTGCTGGGCGCGGTGGCGGCCTTCAACGGCTTCTCGATCCTGAAGCTGATCCGCTACCTGAAGGAAGAGCTGCTGCTGGTGCTGGGCACCAGCTCGTCCGAGGCGGCCCTGCCCAGCCTGATGGACAAGATGGAGCGGGCCGGCTGTCCCAAGCCGGTGGTCGGCCTGGTCGTGCCGACCGGCTACTCGTTCAACCTCGACGGCACCAACATCTACATGACCCTGGCGGCGCTGTTCATCGCCCAGGCGACCGGCATCGACCTGTCGCTGGGCGAGCAGATCCTGCTGCTGCTGGTCGCCATGCTGAGCTCCAAGGGCGCGGCGGGGGTGACCGGCTCGGGCTTCATCACCCTGGCCGCCACCCTGTCGGTGGTGCCTTCGGTGCCGGTGGCCGGCATGGCGCTCATCCTCGGCGTCGACCGCTTCATGTCCGAGTGCAGGGCGCTGACCAACTTCATCGGCAACGCGGTGGCGACCATCGTGGTGTCGCGCTGGGAAGGCGGCCTCGACGCCGACCGCTTCGCCGCGGCGCTGGACGCCCGGCCGGTCGCGGCCCGGCCGGCCAGCCGCCTGAAGCCGGTGCTGATCGGGCTGATCCTGCTCGCCACGCCGCTGGCCGGCGCCGCCGCCACCGTCGCGATCTTCGGGACCGAGCGGGTCGAGGCTGAAGGCCGCGCCCTGGTCGAGACCGTCCGCCAATCCGTGTCCTCGGCCGTGTCCGGCGAAGCCGCCGCGGCCAAGGCCGAACCTGCGAAGGCGCCCCAGGCGCCCGCCAAAGACGAGCCGAACGGCTCAGCCAAAAACTAGGGGGGAGTGAACATGCGTATGGAGAACCTGCGGCGCTGGCTTGCATGCGGCGCCTCGTGCGGAGCGATGCTGGCCCTGGCGCCGGCCGCCCTGGCCCAGACCGAGCCCCAGCCGTCGGCTGACGCCGCCGACGTCGAGGAAATCGTCGTGGTCGGCAGCCAGATCAAGGGCGCGCCCACCACCGCCGCCCTGCCCGTGGTGGTGGTCGGCGAGGACCAGATCGCCGCCACCGGCGCCACGTCGGGCGACGATCTGATGCGCTCGATCCCGCAGATGGGCGACGTGCTGTTCGAAGCCGCCAACAACCCGCAGACCAGCAACTCGGCCCGCGGCGACGTGAACTCGGTCAACCTGCGCTCGCTGGGCGTCGGCAACACCCTGGTGCTGCTGAACGGCCGGCGCATGGTGCAGCACCCGACCAGCCAGGGCACCTCCGACACCGGCACGGTGCCGGTGCTCAGCTACAACTCCAACGCCATTCCGACCTCCGGCCTGCAACGGGTCGAGGTGCTGCTGGACGGAGCCGCGGCCATCTACGGCGCCGACGCGGTGGCCGGCGTGGTCAACACCGTGCTGAAGGACAACTTCGACGGCCTGACCGTGCAGACCCAGTACGGCGGGGCTGAAGGCACCAGCCTGCGCGAGTTCGAGGCCAACCTGTTCGCCGGCAAGAACTTCGACCGCGGCAACATCTCGGCCTTCGTCAACTACACCGACCGTACCGCCCTGATGGCGGCGGACCAGGACTTCACCGCCAGCGACGACATGCGGCCGTTCTTCAGCTCGACCCCGGGCTACGAGACCTCGACCGTGCCGGACGGGCGCTCGTCGCACTCGCCGTGGGCCCAGCTGAGCGTGCCGGCCACGACCACGGCCCTGCGGCCGCGCGCGGACGGGGTGGTGGTCACCACCGCCGCCGGCGCCTTCCACATCCAGCCGTCCAGCTTCGGCTGCGTCGGCGCGGACCTGCACAACGGCCTGTGCCTGGTCAGCGGCACCATCGCCTACACCGGCGCCAACCGCGAGATGCGCTACGACACCCGCCACGACACCACCGTGCGCCCGTCGGCCGAGCGCCTGAACGTGTTCGTGACCGGCCACTACGACATCACCGACAACCTGACGGCCTTCGGCGAGCTCGGCGTCTACGCGGCCGAGACCCGCGCCATCCAGCCGCCGGTGGTGAACCTGAACGGCCTGTGGATCCCGGCCAGCAACTACTGGAACCCGTTCGGCCCGGTGACCTTCGCCGACGGCTCGGCCAACCCGAACCGGCTGGCCAACCTGACCAACGTCCCGACCTCGGGCCTGGCGGTGAAGCTCGGCAACTACCGCTTCGTCGACACCGGCTACCAGGAGGTGACGGTCAAGAACTACCAGTCGCGGATCCTTGGCGGCCTGCGCGGCGAATGGCGGGGCTTCGACTGGGAGACGGCGCTGCTCTACTCCGAGGCCGAGGCCGAGGACATCTCGCCGAACATCAACATGACGGCCCTGCAGCACCAGCTGAGCCTGTCGACGCCGGACGCCTACAACCCGTTCAGCGGCGGCTGCATCGCCACCACCAGCTACGGCGACTGTTCGCCGTCGTCGGCCGCGGCCATCGACGCCATCGTGTTCGACATGCGCCGCGTCTCGCGCACGACCCTGACGCTGGCCGACTTCAAGATGTCCCGCAACGACCTGTTCCAGCTGCCGGCCGGCCCGCTGGGCGTGGCCGCGGGCGTCGAGGTGCGCCGCGAGACCCAGAGCGACGATCGCGACGCCAACCTGGACGGCACCTACACCTTCACCGACATGGTCAGCGGCGACACCAACCTGTCGAACGTCTCGGCGGTGAGCCCCAACCCCGACACCAAGGGCAGCCGCACCGTCGCCGGCGCCTTCCTCGAGTTCGCCGTGCCGGTGGTGTCGCCGGACATGAACATCCCGCTGGTGCACAGCGTGGACATGCAGATCGCCGGCCGGTTCGAGAACTATTCGGACTTCGGCTCGGTGGCGAAGCCGAAGGTGGCGGTGGCTTGGGACATCGTCGAGGGCCTGCGGGTCCGCGGCTCGTACTCGCAGGGCTTCCGCGCGCCGAACCTGGAGCAGACCAACGCCACCCAGTACGCGCGCCTGGCCAGCAACCTTGACTACTACCGCTGCGAGGCCGACCTGCGCGCCGGCCGCATCGCCAACATGAACGCCTGCTCGCGCAACGTCAGCGCCTCGCTGCTGGTGGCCGGCAACCCGGACCTGAAGCCGGAGGAGAGCACCAACCAGTCGGTCGGCATCGTCTTCCAGCCGAAGTTCCTGCCGGAAAGCTGGGGCGACTTCACCTTCACGGTGGACCGCTGGAAGATCCAGCAGGAGGAGATCGTCGGCCTGCTGGGCGCCCAGAGCGCGCTGGCGCTGGACTACCTGAACCGGATCGAGGGCGGCTCCAACCCGAACGTGGTGCGCGCCGCGCCGAACGCCGACGACGTCGCCTTCTTCGACGGCACCGGCCTGACCCCGGTCGGGGCGGTGACCTCGATCAGCGACCGGTTCATCAACCTGCTGCCGCAGACGGCCGAGGGCCTGGACCTGGGCTTCGCCTGGTCCAAGCGCCACACCCCGTGGGGCCGGTTCGACGTGCAGGTGAACGCCTCGCAGCTGCTGCAATTCACCCGCGAGCCCGGCGACATCGTCGACGGCCTGTACGCCGCCCGCGACGCCGGGACGATCAACGCGCTGACCCCGCTGCCGGACTCCAGCCAGCTGATCGCCCGCGGCGGCCGTCCGGAGTGGAAGGTGACCACCTCCGTCACCTGGAAAAACGGCCCCTGGCGGGCGGGCGTCTCGACCCAGTACGTCAGCTCGATCGACCAGTACACGCTGCTGAGCGCGGCGGGCGATCCGTGGGTGGTGGACGATCAGCTGATCACCAACGCCTACGGCCAGTACGAGTTCGAGGAGGCCGGCTGGGCCTCGGACACCAAGGTGCGGCTGGGCGTGCGCGACCTGTTCGACAAGGGTCCGCCGCTGGCCGACGGCGGCTACCTCGGCGCGGTGCACCGCCCGTACGGCCGCTACTGGTACGCCAGCGTCTCCAAGTCGTTCTGATCTGCTCACTGCGCCGGTCCGTCCCTCGACGGGCCGGCGCTTCTTTTCTTAAATGCCCGGCTCATGAGTATTCGTATGGCGCGCAGCATCGTTTCGGCCCTGGCGGTCGCGATCGGCCTGGCGGCCGCGGGCCTGGCCCCGGCGGCCCAGGCGGCTGAGACCAAGACGTCCGAACCCAGGGCCTGTCCCGACGGCCTGCCGAAGGACGCCCGCTGCTTCGCCGGCCAGGACGCCAGCGGCGCCTTCTACTGGATCGCCGTGCCGGCGAACTGGAACGGGACCCTGGTGGTGCACGCCCACGGCGGTCCGCGCACCGGCAAGCCGGCGCTCGACGACGAGATCGAGGACCTACAGCGCTTCGCCGTCATGGTGCAGGAGGGCTACGCCTGGGCCGGCTCGACCTACCGGCGCGGCGGCTACGGCGTGCGCATGGCCGCCGAGGACACCGACAATCTGCGCAAGCTGTTCTGGGCCGAGTTCGGCAAGCCGAAGCGCACCATTCTCCACGGCCAGTCGTGGGGCGGCAACGTCGCGGCCAAGGCCTCCGAGCTCTACGCCTACGACGCCGACGGCGGCAAAAACTACGACGGCGTGCTGCTGACCAGCGGCGTGCTGGCCGGCGGGACCCGCGCCTACGCTTTCCGCGCCGACCTGCGCGCGGTCTACCAGTACTACTGCGCCAATCACCCGCGCCCCGACGAGCCGGCCTATCCGCTGTGGCGGGGGCTGCCGGCCGACTCGAAGATGACCCGGGCCGAGCTGAAGTCCCGCGTGCAGGCATGCACCGGCGTCGACTCGCCGGCCGCCCAGCGCACGCCCGAACAGCAACGGCGCCTCTCGAACATCCTGGCCGCGACCGGCGTGGCCGAGCGCCAGCTTCAGTCGCACCTGGCCTGGGCCACCTTCCTGTTCCAGGACCTGGTCCAACACCGGCTGGACGGGCGCAACCCGTTCGACAACGCCGAGGTGCGCTATCGCGGGACCACGGACGACAAGGCGCTGAACGCCGGCGTCCAGCGCTTCTCGGCCGATCCCGCGGCGGTGACCCGGCTGGCCTACGACGCCGACCTGACCGGCCAGATCGCGCTGCCGACCCTGACCGTGCACGGGATCGACGATCCGGTCGCCTCGGTTCGCCACGAGGCGGCCTATCGCGACGTGGTGGCTGCGGCCGGCCGTTCGCAGCTGCTGGTGCAGACCTTCGTCGACGAGGCCGAGCACAGCCAGCTGGCGACGCCGCAATACGCCGCCCTGCTGCGCGCCCTGTCGGCCTGGATCGAGACCGGCGAAAAGCCGACCCCGGCCGGCGTCGACCGGCTGTGCCGCGAGCACGACGTCACCGGCGAGGGCTGCCGGTTCAAGCCGGATTACACGCCCAAGCCGCTGGAGCGCTGAGCGGGAGACGCAGCTAGGACCAAATGCCCCTGGCCTGAGGCTGGCGTTCTCCTCGTCGCCGGGGTAGCTGACCGCCCGATGATCCGCCTCGACAATATTTCCAAGCAAAACGGCCACCAGATCCTGTTCATCGAAGCCTCGATGGGCGTCCAGAAGGGTGAAAAGGTCGGGCTCGTCGGCCCGAACGGGGCCGGCAAGACCACGCTGTTCCGCATGATCACCCGTCGCGAGCAGCCCGACGACGGGCTGGTCACGATCGATCCCGGCATGACCATCGGCTATTTCAGCCAGGACGTCGGCGAGATGTCGGGCCAGAGCGCGGTCGCCGCGGTGATGGACGGCGTCGGCCCGGTCAGCGCGCTGGCCGCCGAAATGTCCCGGCTGGAGGCGGCCATGGTCGATCCGGACCAGGCCGAGGACCTGGACGCCGTCATGGAGCGCTATGGCGAGGTGCTGGAGCGCTTCCAGGAGCTGGACGGCTATGCGCTGGAAGCCCGCGCGCGCGAGGTGCTGGCGGGCCTGAGCTTCAGCCAGGAACGCATGGACGGCGACGTCGGCCTGCTGTCGGGGGGCTGGAAGATGCGTGTGGCGCTGGCCCGGATCCTGCTGATGCGGCCCGACGGCATGCTGCTGGACGAACCCAGCAACCACCTGGACCTGGAGAGCCTGATCTGGCTCGAGGCGTTCCTGAAGGACTACGACGGCGCGCTGCTGATGACCTCGCACGACCGCGCCTTCATGAACCGCATCATCGGCAAGGTGGTGGAGATCGACGCCGGCTCGCTGACCACCTATTCGGGCGATCTCGACTTCTACGACCAGCAGCGCGCCCTGACCGAGCAGCAGCGCCAGGCGCAGTACGAGCGCCAGCAGGCCATGCTGGCCAAGGAAATCAAGTTCATCGAGAAGTTCAAGGCGCGCGCCTCGCACGCCGCCCAGGTCCAGAGCCGGGTGAAGAAGCTCGACAAGATCGAACGCGTCGAGGCGCCGCGCCGGCGCCAGACGGTCCAGTTCGAGTTCCAGAGCCCGCCGCGCTCGGGCGAGGACGTGATCAACCTGCGGGGCGTCCACAAGGGCTACGGCGCCCAGCCGATCTACGCCGGCCTTGATTTCCTGGTGCGCCGCAAGGAACGCTGGTGCGTGCTGGGCGCCAACGGCGCCGGCAAGTCGACCCTGCTGAAGCTGGTGGCCGGCGACACCAAGCCCGACCAGGGCGCGGTCAGCATCGGGGCCAGCGTCAAGATGGGCTATTTCGCCCAGCACTCCATGGACCTGCTGGACGGCGAAGAGACCATCTTCGAGTCCCTGGAGCGCTCGTTCCCGCAGGCGGGCCAGGGCCAGCTTCGCACGCTGGCCGGGTGCTTCGGCTTCTCCGGCGACGACGTCGAAAAGCCCTGCCGCGTCCTGTCAGGCGGCGAGAAGGCGCGGCTGGTCATGGCCAAGATGCTGTTCGATCCGCCGAACCTGCTGGTCCTCGACGAGCCGACCAACCACCTCGACATGGCCACCAAGGAGATGCTGGTCGCGGCGCTCGCGGACTTCGAGGGCACCATGCTGTTCGTCTCGCACGACCGCCACTTCCTGTCGGCCCTGTCGAACCGCGTGCTGGAGCTGACGCCCGAGGGCGTCCATCAGTACGGCGGCGGCTATACGGAATACGTCGCCCGAACGGGCCAGGAAGCGCCGGGGCTGCACCCGGGCGGGTAGAGGCCTCGCCCCTACAGCCCCAGCCGCCGCGCGCGGCCGGCCACCGACAGCAGCAGGCGCTCGACCAAGAGGCCGTCGGGGGACCCGGCGGTCTTGCACTGGCGGTCGGCGTCCAGGACGTCGGGCTGCAGCAGGTCGAGGTCGCCGGCGGTCCAGCTCTTGGCCTGGCGCAGGAACTCGCGCTCCTGCTTCCAGAACACGCCGCAGGCCTTGGCGGCCTCCTTGGCGTCGGCGCCGGCGGCGATCAGCACGTTGAAGCGGCGCAGCTTGTTCAGGTGCAGGCTGACGGCGCGCACGGCCATGACCGCGCTTTCGCCCTCGGCCAGGGCGCGGCGCAGGTGGGCCTGGGCGGGCCCCGGCCGGGCGCCGAAGGCGTCGAAGGCGGCGTCGAACAGGCTGGCCTCGGGCTCGACGCCTAAGTGCTGGGCCAGGTCGGCGGCGGTGGCGGTGCGCCCGGAGCCGGGGCCGAGGAACAGGGCCAGGCGCTCGATCTCCTGGCGGGCCACGCCGCGCTCGCGCGGCAGGCGGGCGACGAAGGTCTCCAGCGCGTCGGACGCCAGGCTCAGCTGATCGCGGGCCAGGGCCTCGCGGACCATGCGGGCGACGTCGCCGGTCTCGTCGTCGTAGACGGGGATGCAGGCGGCGGTCTTGGCGGCTTCCGCCGCCTTGCGGAGCGCCGAGGAACGGTCCAGGGCGCCGGCCTCGACCAGGAAGAAGGCGTCGGGGTTCAGCAGGCCGTCGGCGTGGGCCTTCAGGGCCTCGGCGGCGGCCTTGTCGGGGGCGGACTTGTCGCCGGTCAGGCGCAGGCGCACGAGCCGGCGGCCGCCCATCAGCGACAGCGCTGTCAGCTCGCCCTCCAGGCGGCCGGGCTCGGAGTCGATGTCGGCCTCGGTCAGGACGGCGACGTCGAACGGGTCGTTGGGATCCTTGACCAGCTTCTTGGCCAGGCCGTCGGCGCGCTCGCGCACGCCGCCGCGGTCCTTGCCGTAGATCACGCAGGCGCGGAACTCGGGTCCGGGGCCGGCCAGGAAGCGGTCGACGTCCGGGCGCTTGGACAGGATCATTGGGCCAAGATCACTGGGACGGGGTCACTGCTGGCCGGCGAAGAAGGCCGCGACGTCCGTCTTGATGAGCTGGGCGGCCTGCTGGGCGGCGCGGTTCTGGCTGTCTTCTTGGGCCACGATGCCGGCGTAGGGCTGGTTGGTGGCCGCGTAGGTGACGGTGACCGGCGTGTACTTCTGCATCAGCACCGCCCCGGTCTTCAGCTCGACCAGGGTGTAGTTCACGTCCACGTCCAGCTCGTAGCTGGTGGCGGTGTCGTTCACCCGCAGGCCGCGCGGGTAGCGCCGCTCGTTGAAGGTGATGGCCAGCCGGTACTGGGGCGTGGTGTTGCGGTCGCGGGCCAGGGCGTCTTCCAGGCTCTGGCGCATCAGGAACGCCAGGCGGCCGTCGGCCACGTCGATCTGAACGTGGCCGAGTTTCTCGACCACGCCCTTTTCCGCATAAAGCGGCGTGAAGCCGGCGCAGCCGCCGACCCCCGCCGTCAGCAGCGTCAGGGCCGCCGCCAAAGCCATACGCCGACCGGTCATGCTGCTCACCCCGCGACGATGTTGACGATGCGATCCTTCACCACGATCACCTTGCGGACCGTCTGACCCTCAAGGTGCCGCTTAACGGCCTCGTCGGAAAGAGCGATCTGCTCGACCTCGGCTTCGGGCGTGCCCGGACGCACCCGAACCTCGGCCCGGCGCTTGCCGTTGATCTGCACCGGCAGCACCAGTTCCTGGTCCGCGGCCAGCTCCGGATCGAACTCCGGCCAGGGCGCGTCGACCGCCATGCCGCTCTCGCCCATGCGGGCCCAGGCCTCTTCGGCCAGGTGCGGGACGATCGGAGCGACCAGGCGGGCCAGCGCCGAGAGCGCCTCACGGCGGGCGGCCGAACCGGTCTGCTCTACGGGTGAGGACTTCACCGTGTTGACGAACTCGTAGAGGCGCGCGATCGCCGAGTTGAAGCGGAAGCCCTCGAAGCCTTCGGTGACGGCCTTGATCGCCTTGTGGGTGGCGCGGCGGAGCGCCTGGGCGGCGTCTTCGTCGGCAGCCGGGATCGCGGCCTCGCCCAGGGCGTCGAACTCGGCCCAGACGCGGTTGACGAAGCGCCAGGCGCCCTCGACCCCGCCGGAGGTCCACTGCACGTCCCGCTCGGGCGGGCTGTCGGAGAGCACGAACAGACGGCCGGCGTCCACGCCGTAGGCGTCGAGGATTTCCTCGGGCGCGACCACGTTCTTCTTGGACTTCGACATCTTCTCGATGTCGCCGATCACCAGGCTCTCGCCGGTCTCGGCGTGGCGGGCCGACCGCTTGCCGTCGACGGTCTCGAGCACGACCTGGGTCGGGTCGACCCAGCCGCCCTCGGGCTTCTTGTAGGTCTCGTGGGTGACCATGCCTTGCGTGAACAGGCCGGCGAACGGCTCGCGCACGCTCATCGCGCCCGCGTCGGTCAGGGCGCGGGTGATGAAGCGGGCGTACAGCAGGTGCAGCACCGCGTGCTCGACCCCGCCGATGTACTGGTCGACCGCCAGCCAGTAGTCGGCCGCGGCCTTGTCGATCGGGTCGGCCGCCTTCGGGTTGGCGAAGCGGGCGAAGTACCAGGAGCTGTCGACGAAGGTGTCCAGCGTGTCGGTCTCGCGCTCGGCCTCGCCGCCGCAGGACGGGCACTTCACGTGCCGCCAGGTCGGGTGGCGCAGCAGCGGGTTGCCCGGCAGGTCGAAGGTGACGTCGTCCGGCAGCTCGACCGGCAGCTGCTCGGCCGGGACCGGCACCGGGCCGCAGGCCTTGCAGTGGATGATCGGGATCGGGCAGCCCCAGTAGCGCTGACGCGACACGCCCCAGTCGTGCAGGCGATAGACGGTCGCGCCCTCGCCCAGGCCCAGGCTTTCGATCCTGTCGATCGCCGCGGCCTTGCCGGCCTCGACGTCCAGGCCGTCCAGGAACTGGGAGTTATAGAGCTTGCCGGGGCCCGTGTAGGCCTCGTCGCCCAGCTCGAATTCGGCCGGGTCGGTGCCTTCCGGCAGCACCACGGGGCGCACCGGCAGGTCGTACTTGCGGGCGAAGTCCAGGTCGCGCTGGTCGTGGGCCGGGCAGGCGAAGATCGCGCCGGTGCCGTAGCCCATCAGGATGAAGTTCGCGATCCAGACCGGCAGCTTCCAGTTCGGGTCGAACGGGTGCTGGACGTACAGGCCGGTGAACACGCCCTTCTTCTCGGCGGTCTCGATCTCGGCCTCGGTCGCGCCGCCCTTGCGGCATTCCTCGACGAAGGCGGCCAGCTCGGGGTTCTGCCTGGACAGCTGATCGGCCAGCGGGTGGTCGGCGGCGATGCCGACGAAGCTGGCGCCGTACAGGGTGTCGGGACGGGTGGTGTAGACCTCCAGCCCCTTGTCGAAGCCGGCCGGGGCGTGGCCTGCGAACGGGAACGAGACCCGCGCGCCGCGGCTCTTGCCGATCCAGTTCTCCTGCATCAGCCGGACCTTTTCCGGCCAGCGGGCCAGGCCCTTCAGGCCCTCGATCAGCTCGTCGGCGTAGTCGGTGATGCGCAGGAACCACTGGGTCAGCTTGCGCTTCTCGACCAGGGCGCCGGAGCGCCAGCCGCGGCCGTCGATCACCTGCTCGTTGGCCAGCACGGTGTTGTCGACGGGGTCCCAGTTGACCACGCTCTCCTTGCGGAAGACGAGGCCCTGGCGGAACAGCTCGATGAACCAGGCCTGCTGGCGGCCGTAGTAGTCGGGGTCGCAGGTGGCGAATTCGCGCGACCAGTCGATCGACAGGCCCAGCAGCTTCAGCTGCGCGCGCATGTTGTCGATGTTCTGGTAGGTCCAGGCCTTCGGGTGGACGCCGCGCTCCATGGCGGCGTTCTCGGCCGGCATGCCGAAGGCGTCCCAGCCCATCGGATGTAGGACGTTGAACCCGCGGGCGCGCTTGAAGCGCGCCACGACGTCGCCCATCACGTAGTTGCGGGCGTGGCCCATGTGGATGTTCCCGGACGGATACGGGAACATCTCGAGCACGTAGTACTTGGGCTTGCCGGCCGCCTCTTCAGGCGAACGGGTGCGGAAAACGCCGTGGGCGTCCCAGGCGGAGCGCCACTTGGGCTCCACCTCTTTCGGATTGTAGCGGGCCATAAGGCCGAGGGTTTAGCCTCAGCCTCCGACGTTGGCCAGACGCAGTTGGCGCGCGCGCGTCAGGATGGCGTTTTCCATGTCGGTTTCGGTCTGGCTGGCCACCGCCGAGTCGACCCAGCCGCCCGAGGCGTCGCGCACCTGCTTGAACACCGACACGTTGAGCGCGTCGGCGCGCAGGCGGCTGTCCAGGATGTAGACCGTCATCTTGAACCGCTCGTCCGGCTTCGCCGGGTCCGCGTACCAGTCGGTGACGATCACACCGCCCCACGGGTCGGCCGAGGCCAGCGGCATGAACGACAGGGTGTCCAGCGAGGCGCGCCACAGGTAGCTGTTGACGCCGATGCCGGCCTGGGCCTGCGAGCCGCCCTTCTTGGAGCCGCCGCCGAAGATGGAACCCAACGAGATGCCGCCGCCTTCTTCCTGGGTCTGGAAGCCGCCGTTGGCGCTCGCGGTCTTGGCGCCCGAGGTGTGCGAGCAGGCCGAAAGCGCAAGGCCGGAAGCAATCAGTGCGACCGACGCGAGGCGAGTGAACGACATCTTGGCGAACTCCGCTTCGAGGACCGTCCGCCGCCCCCTTAGCGGGCAAGGGGACGGCGCTCGCCGAGCCCCCTTTACGGACCGTTATCCTCGTATAGCACGGTGGAGGCTGTATCTGACAAGAACAGATGACTCGCGTGGCGCGCGAGACACACAAGCCGACTCTTTCGCGTGGGAACCTTTGCCTTAACCACACGGTTCATTGACCCAGTGCGGTCGCGGCGTATATCGCAAACCAGAGGCATCTGTCAGGCTGACTGGCGGAAGCTTCCGATGGAGCGGATTTGGGCTGATGGGACGCATGGCTCGCATGGCTGCGGTGGTCGCGGCGCTCGCTATGGCGAGCGTGGCCGCCCAGGCGCACGCGCAGACCGCCAAACCCAAGCCGCGCGCGGAAGCCCCGGCGGCCACCGCCTTCGCCTCCGACCAGAATTCCTGGGCTCCGAAGCCGCGCAAGTCCCTGCAATGGGCGGGCGGTGGCCGTTGGGCCCTGAACCTGGACGTCGACCAGCCCTCGACCCGCGACGTCGAGTGGAAGGACGTCGAGGCCGGCGCCTCGATCCGCATCACCCCGTCCCTCCGCCTCGGCGGTTCGGTCGGCCTGGGCGCCTCCAACGAAGATCCGCGCCGCGTGACTCCGGACGAAAAGCCGCAGCCGCGCGTGCGTCTGGAGACCACTTTCCGCTTCTGACGGAAAGCTCGGCCGGCCGTATCGGCGGCGAAATACTCCCATAGATTGAGTTGCTTACGGCGAAGGTCGACCTGCGTCTTCGCGTCGCGCACGCCCTTTCTATTTGAGCACCCCCTCCACCGCCGCGACGCCGGCCGCGCCCGTCCCGATCAGCGCCGGCGCGGTCCCCGCGTCCACGCCGCCTAGGGCGTAGACCGGCAGGCGGGTCGAGGCGGTCAGCTCGGCGAAGCGCTCGAGGCCCAGCGGGGCGTGGCCCGAGGCGCTGCGGGTCGGAAACACCGGCGACAGCAGCACCGCGTCGAGCCCGGCCGCCTCCGCCGCGCGCAGGGCGTCCGCGCCGTGGGCCGCGCCGGTGATCAGCCATTCCGGATGAGCGGTCCTCAGGCCCGGCGCCTCGGCCAGGGCGCGTTCGGGCAGGTGCACGCCGTGCGCGCCGCAGGCCTCGGCCAGGGCGGCGTCGGCGCCGATCAGCAGGGTCAGCCCTCGCGTTCGCGCGATCCCCGCC